>NZ_CP037452.1:5396526-5723344 GCF_007754425.1 Gimesia fumaroli | reverse complement strand
CAGGCGGCCGAGTCCAGTGCGCAGGAGATGAATCCAATTGTTTTTCAACTGGTTCAGGAAAGGGAAGGCGGCAAACCAGCAGCTGGTTTTAAGGGGAATTTGATGAAATATGAAGGCCAGAAAATTGAATTCAGTGTTGAGGCCATGAGTGATGAAACAGGAAAACTGGATTTCGGGAAACTTCCCTGGGGTAAATATTATGTGTCATTTAAAGCTCCCTGGGGAGAGTTTGTTGCTAATGTCATTCAGATAACAACAATACCCGGCAGAAAGTTTGAAAAGACCATCACCTGTCCCGCGAAAGCACCAGAGGACGTTGCGGTGCAATTTGAAGTCAACTGGCAAAACAAGCCAACGGGAGAAGATTATTACTTGTTGTGTGATTTTCGATTTCAACAATACGACCAATCGAAGAAACTCAAAGAGTACAGCTTGAATTCAACTCAAGAGATCGGTGACCGGGCTTGGATCTATTCGCATGATCTGAGTCTTGAGTCCAGGCAGAATGTGTATTTGATTGATGTGAAAAAGAACCAAGCGACTCCCTGTACTCTCGCTGCAGACGGAAGTATTGAACAGATGGATTTGGAATCAATCATCTGGTCACCTACAGTAGAAATTCTGCAAGGACAGTATCGGGCACCAACGATTTATCTGCTACAGAAGAACGAACTCAGTAAATTAGCTGACATCAATTCCATAGAGTCGATAAAAGCCATACGGTTTTATCAGAACAGTATTGAAATACCTGAAGCGAACTATGGGTTACCATTTGCTGGATTAATCGTTTCTCCCTTTAAGAAACTCGAAATAGATCCATCAATGGTGGTAGATAAGACCCCTTCAGAACTAAAGGAGATTCATGGATTTCTTATATATCCTGTCACTAAGACCTATTCTACATCGAAGATAGACAAACCCAACGTCTGGGAAATTAGTATTCCAGATCTATATCCGATTACGAGAGAATCCGGTTCAGTGAAGAATGTCTCATTGTGAGCTGCTAATCGGAATGCAACGTCTGTTTGAAAAAGGAAGAGCGAGTGGCCTGGCCTGAGATCAGCATCGAAGATTTTCCACCGAAGCGCGACGACGAACCGTCGTCGCTCCGGCAGGATATTATCGATGAACTCACAGACCACTTTGCGTGCGCCTTGAATCGAGAGTTGTTGAAGAATTCGGACGAACAGACCGCAAAACAACGCGTGTTAAATCAATTCGGTGATCCGATCAAAATCGCCCGTCAGCTCTGGCTGGACGCGATGCAGGAGAAAATGATGTCGCAACGTATACTGACAGGTATATCTACTGTGATGGCGGTGTGTTGCATTGCTGTGGTAGGGATTGCCTGGACGATGATGCAGGAAAGTCGGGCGTTCAATCTGCAGATGCTGGAGCAGTTCAAGCAGGCACAGGAGCGATCGTCGGTAGAGGCGTCAGGAGATCTGCATGAGATTCAGTTCCAACTGGTACAGGATGGCAGCAAGGACGAGCCGGCTGTGGGATTTGAAGGGACACTGGCTAAATATGAGAGCAACAACGTGATTTTTACTGTTGATGCCGTCAGTGATGAAATGGGATTGCTGGACTTTGGTAAGCTGCCCTGGGGCGAGTATGTCTTGAATCTCAAAGCTCCCTGGGGGGGAACTCACCAACCAGAGCAGATCACCACGATTCCCGGGCGAAAATATGAGCAGACCATTGTCTGCCCGGCTGGTGCTCCAAAAAAAGTGGAAGTTCAATTTCAGGTCAACTGGCAGAATATACCCGAGGAAGATTATTATCTGCTCTGTGATTTTCGATCTCTAATAAACGGCTTGGAGAAGAAAAAAGACTACGTCTCGTTTTCACTTCAAGAAATACAGGGCCGCTCCTGGGTCTATCGGCGTGACTTGGGCCAGGAGTCTGTGAAGTGCGTATATCTGTTTGATGTGAAGAAGAACCGAGCAGCTCCCTGTACTCTTTCAGCAGATGGGAGCATTGAAAAGATTGAACTGGAAAAGTTGGTCTGGTCCCCGACTGTGGAATTTCTGCAAGGTCAGTATCAGGCACCAACGATTTACCTCATACAGAAGAACGACCTCAGTAAAGTAACCGAGATCAATTCCATGGAGTCGATAAAGACCATACACTTTGAACAATCAGGGTATGATTTCGGTTACTACGGAATACCGGCTCGCGGATTAATCGTTTCTCCCTTTAAGAGGCTGGAAATAGATCCATCAATGGTGGTAGATAAGACCCCTTCAGAACTCAAGGAGATTCGTGGACTTCTTACAAATCCAGTTACTAAGACGTATTCTGCAACAAACGATCAACCGAATGTCTGGGAAATTAACATTCCAGACCTGTTTCCGATTACTGCGGAATCCGGTTCATTGAGTAGTGTCCAGTGACCGGGAAGAGTTTTTCATCTCCTGTGCCGATCTGCTGGCAGTTGACTTCGTAGACGAACTTTTCTTTCAGCTCATTCACTTTCAGGCGAACCGTTTTCTTGTCGTCGGAAATGGTGACACCTTCTACTTCGACTTTATACCGGCCGCTGTCGGGGCTGGCATAGCTGCCGCTCCAGACGCGGGTGTAGCCGGCGATTGTGTAAGCACCTTTGTCGGCGGCTTTCTTGGCGTCGACCGGTTTGAAGAATTCGAGCTCGAAACCATCGGGGGTCGCGCGGAGTTCTTTGATGCCGTTCGGTAGTTTGCCGTTGGGGGTCAGTTTCACGATCGAACCGGTGTTCTGTCCGCCGAGCCAGCCGCTGTCGTGAATGCTGCCGACGTAGATGTCGCCCTTGGGGCTGACGGCGACCGACATGGGGCCCGCGAAGTTATGCTCATCGGGAGGCACGTCGGCACGGGTGAAGTAGTAGGTCGCGCCTTGAACGGAATCGCCGACTTTTTGCGTCGTGAAGCGGATCAGGAATCGCTGATTGTATTCGCAGCCGAGTCCCTGATCGAACAGGCTGGCATACGGGAACTGTTTGGGAATGCAGGTTAAGCCGTTGACGCTACGGGTCCAGGGATGAGGCACCTGAATGGCGGCGCGGGTCTCTTTCAAATTTTCTTTATTGCGCAGATCCGATTGACTGGGCACGCCGTACGCTTTGCCGGGGATCAGGAAATTGATCTCGTTGAAGGTGTTTTGCACGCCCTGTTGATCGGAAATGTAGATTTCGTCTTGGGAGTTGATCGCGAGGCCCGTTGGATACCGGAAGGCGTTTCCAACGACTTCGATATTGCCGTTATAGGTGATTTTGAGAATCTTGCCGCGCCAGTGGATCTGGTTGTCGGGACGTTTCATTTGGGCGTAATCGCTGCCTAAGCCGACGTAGAGATTTCCTTGACTGTCACGAATGCAGCCGGTGGCCCAGTCATGATAGTTGTCGTTAAAGCCCCAGCCGGTGGCAACGATGGTGCGTTTGTCGGCTCTGCCGTCGCCGTTGGTGTCAGACAGACGAATGACTTCGGGTTTGTGAGAAACGATAATATCGCTGCCGTCGGCGATGATGCCGAACGGAGCAGAGAGGCCTTCTTCGAAAAGTGTCAGTTCGTCCTCTACACCGTCACCGTCGGTGTCTTTTGCCAGATAGACGTCCCCTTTGAGCGAGGTGAAGATCAGTGTGCCGTCGTCGCGCCAGGCGAGGGCGGTGGGCATAATGCCCCCATCCAGGGGAAGTCGCACGCCGTCAAAGCCGGGGGCACTGGTGACGGTTTGCAGTTCCGGTTTTGGCTTGGGTTTGGTTTTAACCTGCAGGGCATCTGCTTTGAGATTGCAGAGATAATCGAGTGTCAGTGAAGCATTGCCTGCCTGACTGTTCGATTTGATGTATTCGTGGGAATTGTTGTCAGAGATATGCATCCATTTCGCATCGGGGTGTGCCGGGTCGGTGATCTTTGGATCGCCGATGCTTTGGGAGAAGCGGGGGCGTCCGACATACAGATCATAGCCTTCCGGCACATTGATGGCTTTGATCGTTCTCTGCCAGCCGGTCTGATTTTCTGTTCCCGGAAGAGTCTGGAAGGAATCTGCGACGGCGACAGTTCTGACCTTGTTACCCATTTTGAAAGTGAGTTCATAGTTCAGCGTAATCCGATTACCCGCTGATTCATAACTGCGAAGCGTGCCTGCTCTGCCGTTCTGGACGTGAGGGTAAATCACGGACTTTGGTTCTTTGCCGGTTTTGGCGAGTGCAAATTCTTGCCCCCGTTCGTAGCCTGAAATAATCGGGGAGCCGGCCATGTCCCAGTACCAGCTTTTGCCTTCGGTGCGCTGGCGGGCTAAATCGCCCAGCGTCCATTGCACGATTGAGAATTGATCGAGGTCGAACAGCAGGTTATGCCCGTTGTCAAAGCCCATTGCGAACGCGCGGGGCACATATCCGCCGCCGGTCTCTTTGGGATTGGTAAAGACATCGCGTACGATTCGCGCGGGTTCGCCGACTGCGATAGTGAAGAACTGTTCGACGACCGAGGGATTCGTGGGAACTTTAAACTGGGGATCATTCAGGCCGAGCCAGATCGCATCGAGCTGGCGGTTAATATCGCCGCCCAATACTTTGGGAACACTTTTCTTGAGCGCGGGCATCTCCATGCCGGGTACGATGCGCAATGGATTATGTACCCAGCGGAGGAAGTATTCTTTGCGCATCCGATTGCCCAGCATCAGCAGGTCGGAACCGCGTGTGCCGAGGGCGACGTTACGGGGTTTGTATTCACCCAGTACGTGACACGAAATACAACTGAAGCCTTTGGCACCGGTGATAGTCTGGCCGGCGATGAGCAGTTGGGCGCGGTTTTGATCTGAAGAGTCGATCATAAAATCGGGCTGGCGTGGACCGTTATCGGGAACCAGATCATGGGCGACGAGATAATTGAGTAACGCATCTTTGTCAGCCTTGGTGTGCTGGAAGCGGGGCATGCGAACACGGAGCCAGGGCATGCGAATTTTCTTCTGTTCGCCACTGACGGCTTCGGAGAGGGCTTCGTGTTTGAGTTTGTCGCCAACAGCGGTGAGTGCCGGGGGAATCATGCCTTCACTCTGTCCGGCGAGGGCGGGATCGAACTTCGCCATTTGGCCGGCGATCTGGGTGATGCCTTCGTGTTTGTCCCGTTCATGACAGTAAATGCAGTTGCGCTGTTCAAGGACATAGCGACCACGGTCGAAATCATTTTCCGGTGAAGGTGCGTTGAAGCTGGACTTGAGATACGCTTTGACGGCGTCGCGATCGATGCTGCGATAGGCGGGACGGCCCTGTTTGAGATCGGGTGTTTCTGCCAGGCAGGAGTTGTCCCAGTTGGCCACTGTTTTCGAGAGATCGGCGATTTGTTGTGTCGGTTTATCGATGCCGGGAATCGTATGGCAGGCGGCACAGCGGGCTTGGGTAATCAGTTTTTTGCCGGCGGCGATGGTCTTTTTATCGCTGGATGGTTTCTTGCCAGCGGGAAGCTTTGCCTGTTTCAATTCGGAGAGTGCATAGGCGAGCTGGCGGCGTTCGGTGGTGCTGAGTTTGATCACCGGCATGCGATGATCTTTGTTGAGTTTCCCCGGATCAGAGAGCCAGTTATACAGCCAGTTTGCGTTGCGTTTGTCGCCGATGCTGCTCAGATCGCCGCCACTGAAGGGTTGCTGGTTGCCTTTGCCGTCAATCGTGTGACAGGCCAGACAGCCGACCGACCGCATCAGGATTTCTCCTTCGCGTTGTTCTTCGTCGCGCGTGGGGGCTTTCTTTGTCTTTTTATCTTTTTTCGCAGCCGGGATTTTCTTGAGGGATGCGGTTTTCGTGTTCGCATAGAGATATGCGGCGATGGCTTCCGCTTGCTGTTTGTTAAAGCCGAAGAAGGGCATTTTAGCATGAGCGGCGACGGTATCGTCATTTTGAATTTTGTGGAGCAGCCATTCCGGGTTGAGCGCGGTGGTAACTTGTGTCAGATCGGGGGCGGCAGGGCTGCTGAGTTGATCCTCGCGCTGGTGACAGCGATTGCAGCGATGGGCATCGAAGTGAGTGCGTCCCCGCCAGATCTGTGCGACTTCGGGATTTCCTTCTTCGCGATAGAGGAGGTTTGCTTGAACCGGTTCGAGTCCAAACCGATTGGAAGACCAGAAGAGTTGCACCCGTGCCTGCGGCGACGTTTTTTTGTAGGAGACTTGCAGATCGAATTCACCGAAGTTTTGATCGTATTTGGTGCCGACGACCCAGCCGGGTGTTTCCCGTTTTCCTTCAAGAACCGTTTTGCCATCGATTTCGACTTTGATGTCCCCTTCGAGATAAGCGGAAAACTGGTATTGGCCGGGTTGCTTCACCAGAATCAGGCTGTTCCAGTTGACGGAGAAATTGCCAGAAGGAAGTTGTGGCAGCGGTGCCTGTTGGCCCCAGTCGAAGGCGATATCGGGGTCAATGCGTTGTACGCTTTTGTCTCCCGCCTGATACGTTGCCAGCAGTCCCGGCGGATAATCATCTTCTTCGGGATCAATTTCTTCAGCCAGCAGGTTTTGGCTAGCCATGTTGAGAAAGAGACATGCAAGTAAAAAAGCACTCAGGGACAGAATGCCCCTGAGTCCGAATGAAAGGATGCGCTGGCTGATCATGGTGCTGGACAGATTCGGTCTTGAGAGGAAGTTAATTAAGAAAGTCAAATAATTCGTGTGCCAAATAAAAAATCAGCCATTCGTTATTGTTCGAATGGCTTTTCCTCTTTGGCGTTGGCACCGAAAGAAGCGCGGAATTCGTCTACGACAGACGAAACAGTTTTCTTGGGGCCGGTCAATTTGAGGAAGTAGTAGGCTTTGCCTTCAACGGCCAGAATGACGCCCAGCATTTGAGAATCGGGAACGGCTTTGGTTTTTCGCAGGAATGGAGGGCCGATCGATTTGTTATAGGTTCCTGTCAGGTCGGCGAAGACGTATTTGCCGTCTTTGGATTCGCCTTGAGTGACTTTCACTTTACGACCTTCACTGGCAAACTGGCCAATCCAGCGTGTGATGTTGGCAGAGACTCCACCACCGGTCCCGCCGAAGGATGAGATCACGAGTTCGGCTGGTTCTTTGTCGCCTTTGACGGCAGGAATTTCGAACTGTGCGAGTCGGAGGTTATTCGAAGGGGGGGCACTTTTCCAGGAAGCGGGGACTTTAAGAGTGATGTCTTTGATTTTGACTTCGTTTGTTTTCTCGGCCTTGTCGGCTGCTTCAACGGTGCAGGCATAGATGGCCAGAGAGAGAGCCAGGACGGAATAGATAACTCGTCGGTAAGTGGTGGGAGAGATCATAAATATCCTCAGATTGAAATCAGGAGTTTGCGCATACGACAATGTCTAATTGTCCCGCATTTCACAGGGATTTTCAACTGGTTGCTGCGAGAAATGGCATTTGGCCGGAAATTTTGCGAAAGTAAAATATGTTGTACATGCATGTTGCAAAAAAACAACGTGCCGAACATATTTATTAATCGGCGGGGACGCAACGGTTGTTGGCCCAGTGGCGTAAATCGGCGATGCGTTCTTTCATCAGAACGGCCAGCGGTTTGGTTTTCTGAATTTCGGAAGCGATGTGGCGATCTTCCAGTTCCGCGTTTTCCGAAAAGGCGGCGAATAGCCCCGACATCACAGCCTGTTCGAGTTCGGAGCCGGTGAAGGCGTCTGCCGTCGCGGCTAGAGAGCGGATGTCAAACTGGTCGGAGTCTCGTTTGCGGCGCTCGAGATGAATTTTCAAAATCTGTTCGCGGGCGGCAGCGCTGGGGAGATCGACGAAAAAGACTTCGTCGAAGCGTCCTTTACGCATGAGTTCCGGCGGGAGTGCCGAGATGTCGTTGGCGGTGGCAATGATGAAAATCGGATGGCGATGATCCTGCATCCAGGCGAGCAGTGTGCCGAACATGCGTTTGGATAATCCGCCGTCAGAGGATGAGGCGGAAGCCGAGGCGAACGCTTTTTCAATTTCATCGATCCACAAAATCACGGGTGCCATCGATTCGGCCTGTGAGAGTGCCTGCCGCAACTGACTTTCACTTTCGCCGATAAATTTCTGGTAGAGCATACCCGGATCGAGTCGGAGCAGTGGCATATTCCAGTCGGACGCGACCATCTTTGCACATAAACTTTTCCCCGAGCCGGGCACTCCCAGCATCAAAACGCCCCGAGGTGGTTCGAGGCCGAACTCCTGGGCTTTTCTGGAGAAACCACCCCGCCTGAGTTTCAGCCAGTCTTTCAATTTATTCAGGCCGCCGACTTCATCGGGTTTGACGTCGACGGCGATCGATTCAAGACAGCCGGTTGAGCCGAGCAGCGTCCGTTTGGCTTCAATGATCAACGGAAGATCGCTGGCGTCGAGGTCATTATCCTGCAGAATAGCAGAACTGATGACGCGTTCGACTTCGTTACAACTGAGTCCCCGTAGAGTCAGCACCAGTTGCTCCATATCTCGGCGAGTGAGACGAGCGGTGATTTTCGCGTCACTGTCTTTTTTGATTTTGTTGAAGGTCTGTTTGATGACGTCGGCGAGTTCATCGGTAGTGGGCCAGCCCAGTTCGTAGCGGATTGTGAAGCGTTTGATTTCATCAGGCAGTGGGAAGGCGTCGATCAGGATGAACGTTGATTTTTTTGTGCGGCAGGTTTCCATCAAGTCGCGCATCATACGATTGACGACGCTGTCGCGGCAGTACGCGCCGAGGTCTTTGAAGACGAAAATATCTTCGTCAGTATTCTGGTGGATAAAGCTGAGTGCCTGTTCGGGCTTGCCTCCCGGGACTGTGGCCGATTTTAAGCGGCCCCCTTCTACGCGGCATAAACCGCCTGTAGTTGACCATTCATAGAGCGGTTTCTTTAACTTCAGCGCGATTTCCTGAATGACTTTGAGTGCGCGCGGCTCGTCCATGGTCTCAATCGAGATGAAAGGATTTCCCGAGCGAATCAGTAATTCCAGTGTATCAGTCATAGAAGCACATTCCTCTGCAGATGGTCGTGTTCAACAGCTGAAACGAATAATTATCCCCGTTAGATCAAAGAATCCGCTTATTTTTTGAGTAGTTTCTGAAACTGTTTCCAGGTTTTGGTGTTTGCGACATCTTTTTTTGTTAAGCCTGCCCGACGTGCCTGGTAGACGCCGTACTGCATTACGTCCAGGCCTTTGACGCTATGGGCGTCAGTATTAATCACAATCGGGATTCCCAGCTCTTTGGCTTTGGCGGCGTGAATGTCATCGATGTCCAGCCGCATCGGATGGGCATTGATTTCCAGCATGGTGCCATGATCGGCGGCGGCTTGCAGGATCTCTCTGTAATTCAGATCTGCACCGGGACGTTTTCCGATGAGGCGACCTGATAAATGACCGAGTATGGAAACGTTTGGATTTTGAATGGCGTTGAGCAGACGCCGATTGATCTGTTCCTGGGGTTGCTTGAGGCCGTAGTGCAGGACGGCGATGACCCAGTCGGCTTCTCTGAGAACGTCATCAGGCAGATCCATGCTGCCATCTTCCAGGATATCGCACTCGATACCTTTGAGAATTTGAATGTCGGGAACTTTATCCTGAATTTTGTCGATGGCTTTCCAGTGTGCCCGCAGTCGTTTGGCGTCGAGACCATTGGCCATGGTAACGCGTTTGGAGTGATCGGTGATCGCGATGTACTGATAGCCTTTGGCCAGCGCGCCTTCTGCCATTTCCTGAATCGACGCCGTGCCGTCGGTGGCCGTGGTGTGCATGTGCAAATCGCCGCGAATGTGTTTGAGTTCGATCAACTCCGGTAATTCGTTTTTGTCAGCCGCGGCGAATTCCATCCGGTCTTCACGGATTTCAGGAGGAATCCAAGGCAGGCCGAGTGTTTGATAAACTTCTTCTTCGGTCTTGCCGGAGACGAACTTGTCTTTTTTGAACAGGCCGTACTCGTTGAGTTTAAGGCCTTTGTCCTGCGAGCGACGACGGAGCACGATGTTGTGTTCTTTGGAGCCGGTGAAATAGAGCAGGGCAGCGCCATACGATTCTTCAGGCACCACGCGCAGATCAAGTTCCAGTCCGGAATTCAAACGGACGCGCTGTTTGGTTTCACCGCGAGCGAGGACCGCTTTGACGAGTTCATGGTTCTCCAACGCATCCATGACTTCGTTGGGGTGACTGGATGTCACAAGAATATCCAGATCGCCGACGGTCTCTTTGCGTCGGCGACAACTGCCTGCTTCCGAGATTTGCTGCACCGAGTCTAACTGACCGAGATCGTGGATGATTTCATCGGACTGCGCCTTGGCTTCGGCAAGTCGCACCCGATTGCCGGCCTGACTGAGATGTTCGAGACCTTCAAGGATGATCTGCTCGGTTTTTTTGCCGAAGCCTTTTTGCTCGGCGATGACACCGTTTTCGGCGGCCGCTTTGAGATCGGCGAGTGAATGAATCGAGAGTTCTTTGAAGAGAAAGGCAACTTTCTTGGGCCCGATGCCGGGGATGTCGAGCATGCGGACGACGTCAGCCGGGATTTCTTCTTTCAGTTCTTCGAGTTGCGGCAGGTTGGCTGTCTCGACGATCGTTTCAATTTTTTCGGCGAGGTCTTTACCGATGCCCGGCAGTTCCTGTAATTCTTTGGGCGTGTTTTTCGCGATGTCTGCAATCGACTCCGAGAGTCCCGAGATGGTACGAGCCGCATTGCGATAGGCGCGAAGGCGAAACGGGTTGGCTCCCTGAATTTCGAGTAAATCTGCCAGCTCTTCGAACTGGCGGGCAATTTCTGCGTTTTGCATTGTCCGGATCCGGATTTTCAATCTTGATGGTTCAAACGGGTGGTGGTGAGACTCCTTTTACAATAACGCAATCGGCGCATAAAAAAAGTGCAAGGCGAGGACGCACTTGCACTTTATAGGTTCTAGAGACGCCGGCTGTTATTTGCTGGCGACTTTGGCGGTATCCGTGATGGCAAACCAACCTGAGTTCGCGGGGACATCCTGCTTAGCGATGCGCGGTGCAGAGAAGTGTGCGCGAATGGTAAGTCGTTCTGCTCGGGGAGCCGACTTCCAGGTGATTTTCTGATCCAGGTTCAGAGGCCGTACCCGCAGAGGAGGCAAATTGATTCCCTGTTCTGCTTTGGGAGCATCTTTCCCGGGAGTGGTTGTGGGAGCTGCTTTCTTCTGAGGGATCGCTGTTTTGGGAAGCTTTCCATCGGGAGTAGGCTTGAACGCTTTGTTTTCACCGGTTCCGAAGAAGTCATCGTCCGATTTCTTCTCAGTACCAAACTCAGGCTTTTCTGTTCCGAAGTCTGGCAATGCTGGTTTTGCTTCTGGCATCGGAGATTCTGTTTCGTTCCCTTTGATGGGGGTTTCGAACAGATCTTTTGCTTCATTCTTGGGCATCGGTGTGTCCATCGGAGACGGATTGTATCGACGTGCGCCAAAGCCGGAATCTTCGATACTCTCTTCTTTATTCTCAGGGGCCATTGGTTTTTCAGAGTACGTTTTTGGTGGCGTGTTTTCGACGTCGCGCGGTGTCGGAACTTTACCGCCGGCGTTGGGATCTGGTGTTGGAGTGCTGGCTGATGCGGGATTTGCTACAGGATTGTAGTTCACGCCACATTGTCCTGTGCTGCAACCACCGGCTCCACAGGCACCCGTTGAGCAACCGCCGATACCACAGCCACCCATTCCGCAGGGACCACAGTTTCCGGTCGGGCCGTAGGCAACACCTGCAAATTGAGTGGAGCTTCCTCCGCCGAAGCTATTGTAGCTGACGCCGACGACTTGGGGGTTATTGATCAGATACCAGCGATAGGCAGCGCGAGAAGCGCGTCGCGACTGAGCGGGTCTTGCAGCACCATAGTTGGCTGTGTAACCGGGAGTGCCGCAGCAGCTTCCTGAATTCATCATACCATAACCGCCGTAGTTGGCAGTGTAGGGTTGAGGAGCATACGCGGCACGGTACATCGGACCATTTCGGCTTGGTCCAAAAATGGCGTTGTATGTCCAGGGGATAATCCCTGCGTTGGATTCGGCGAGTGACACCATGCCGATCGCCAGAAAACATCCGACGCTCAGACACACTTTTTTCAGATTCATGTTTTTGATCAGACTCATCCTTTTCGACCTTTTTTAAAATCGAGCTACACAATTGCACGACCAGGGGCAGAAAGCCATGCCGAAATAAGACGTAGTCCATCACGCCAGATTCTCTATTCTTCCAAATGTTTCCTGTTCATTTGAAAGCTTCGAGCAACTAATCCATTAGTCACTCTTTTGTACCCTGAGGATCGCACCGATGTCAATGATTGGTCGTGTTGGTTGGGTCGGATAAGCTAAGTTTTTGCGGGGCTATTAATAAGAGTTCTCGATTGTTACTAATTTATCTAAGTTCTAAAGTTGCCTGATCATACCTGATTTTAGGGGATTCCAGTTCCAAGACAGAATTGGGGAGATGTTTCTGATCAACGAATGACGATAAGTTGATGTGAAAGCGTTACTTAATTTCTCCAAGACCGATCCGAATCTGGCCGGAAGTTCTTACTTCGCGTTGGGAAATATTCGGAGCACCGTCTCGCAGGGAAATGGGGGTGAGTTCCTCTACCCTGAAAATCGAAAAAATGCTAAGTTTCGCGGTCTGAAGTCGAGCTCGTTGTTCCTGAATTCCAACTCCCTGCTTCAATTGTCTGTTCCTGTTTTATGTTTCTTTCATGCTGATTACACCATTTCATGAGAGATCGACCTGAAAACTTGTTCCCAGAACGCCGATTCCGATCAAGGGATCTGACGCGAAATTTGTGCGCATTGCGGTCAAGTTCGATGTGGATCAGGCGGTGGCTGGCTGTCGCACTTCTGTTGGGAATGTGCAGCGGGTGCATTAGCTGGAAGCAGAAAATGGCGGTGCGGGATTCTCAATCTCAGGAGCTGATTGAAGAGGTGCGCGTGGCAACGGAAAGCGGTCGCCAGGAGCATGCGGCGGAGTTGCTCAAGCAGGCGGTTGCATCGAATCCGAATAACGCGGCAGTCCGTCATCAACTGTCAGAATTTTTAATCGCCAACGGCTACTCGGAAGAAGCGATTCAGCAGTTGGAAAAAACGACCGTGCTGGCTCCCGATGATCCGGGGCCTTATATTGACTTGTCGTATCTGTTGTATGAGAAGAAACAGTATACCGACGCATTGAAAAATCTGGAACTGGGTCTGAACCTGGATCCGACGAATATTCGTGCCTTATTGCTAAAAGGCGAGTTGGAAGAATTAGCGGGACTGAATTCCTCTGCCGTGGAAACCTATCATCGTGTCTTGCAGGTAGAGCCTTACAATATTGTTTCGCGATTGAAGCTGGCGGCACTACAGATCAAGCAGGGGGAATCGAACCGGGCAACGCCGATCTTACGCCCCATCTGTCACAATACCGCAGCGACCATTGACCAGCGGGCGGAAGCACAATGGTTACTGGGAGTCGCCTATGGTTCCCAGCAGCGATGGACTGATTCGATTGCTTCTCTGGAGCAGGCGATGAAAAATCGGTCTGATATCTCTGCTGATGACTGGTATCGGCTGGCATATGCCTGTCTACAGGCCAACGAAATGGAAAAGGTGTATCCGGCGGTGACTCAGGCGTTAACGCTCAACCCGCTACATACGGAATCCAATCGTCTGTCGAGCTACTTAACTCAGCAGACCAATCAGGTGAATATTCAGCAGGCATCAATGTACACGCCTCTGCAACGTCCTGGAATTATTGGTCAGGAAGTCCCTTCGATTCCTATTGAAACTTTACAAGCTCCCCGTGGCTGGGAACAGCGGGGACGCCTCAGCATTTCTTCTGCGAAAGTCAGACCGCAATAGTATGAGCTTGCGTCCCCCACGTCAGAATGAGGGATTCACTTCTATCGTTGATCAGAAACGCGTTGTTCCGAGTGCCGAGTTGGGATACTGGGCTTGAAATCTCCGTTCGGATTCCGAGAATGTCCGATTCAGGTTGCCCCGAGCGACTAAAACAGACCTATGGGCCCGTTTAGGGCTTCTGATCTGTAATTTCAGGCCTCAATTGGGGTTAATACAATGAAAACAGGATCAGAATCAAATTTTGATACTTGAAAAAAGATTCGAGGCGACTAAATGTTATAGGGGCCTTTTTTTGTTATAGTATCGGTCACAGTTTGAATTCGATCAAAATTAGAAGAATCTTTTGTGAACTTTGAGTTTCACCTGAGGCATAGCGACGAAAGAACGATGAGATGTTTGAATTTGTTTCCGATGCACTGAACCTTAAACAAATGGGGGCCGAGGCACCGACGGATCATTCGCTTTCGTCTACGGAATCCGGGCTTACACCTCTGGCAGGCAGCTTGCCTGATATCGCGAATGAGACTGTCCCCCAAATCGGCGGTACGCTGGATCGCGTCGGGATGTCCGGTGTGGAGCTTGTACTCCGCTTACGCGATGCTTCAGGAGAGATCTTTCGGACTCCGGCTCGCGCTGATGCCGCCGTCAGTCTGGATGATGAGCAGGTCAAGGGAATTCATATGTCCCGCCTGTTTCTCAGTTTGAACAATCGTCTGGCCGATGCAGAACTTTCACTGCCTCTGGTGAATGACATTCTGAAAGAGTTCATTCAGACACACCAGGACATGAGTGCGAACAGTTTTTTAACGCTGTCTTATGAACATTCGCTGAAACGGCCGGCTTTGCTGTCGGATCATGCCGGCTGGCGTGCATATCCAGTTCAGATTCAGAGTGCTTTGAAGCAAGGAACATTCCAGCATCAGCTGTCGGTGCGCCTGACGTATTCCAGTGCCTGTCCCTGTTCAGCTGCTTTATCAAGACAGTTGATTCAACAGGCGTTTGAGAAAGCCTTTGGTGATCGAAGCGAGTTGACTCACGATGAAATTTTCCAATGGCTGGGAACACAGGAAGCCATTCTGGCGGTGCCGCACAGTCAACGGAGCCATGCGGATGTGACGGTGGAATTAGACAGCGAACTGGATGATTTTCCGATCGAGTCTCTGATTGATTATCTGGAACGCGTGATCGCGACCCCCGTGCAGACAGCTGTCAAACGCGAAGATGAACAGGAATTTGCCCGTTTGAACGGCTCGAACCTGATGTTCTGTGAAGACGCAGCCCGCAAGCTGAAGGCGGCTTTGACCCAACTGGAGGGAGTCAAAGATTTCCGCGTCGAGATCAACCATCTGGAAAGCCTGCATCCCCACGATGCAGCCGCCGTGGCGACGCGCAGTTCTCAGTAAATCGGTTTAGAACACTTTTACTGGTGGTTCTTGGGGAGATGGCTATCTCGCGAAGAGCTCTTCGGTATTGGTTTCACCTATCCGGAGCTGGTTCATAAAGGACGTATCTGCTTCAATCTCTGCCTGGACGGCCCTGGTTTTTTTCTGGCTTACATCGCAATCCTCCAGGCGTTGATAGTTCTTCAGGATCTGAGTCTGTGTGGCCTGAAGAAAGTTGGGAGCGACTGCCAGGTAGACGAGCGAAAAGAGTAACGCAGCGATCAGACACGATTGAGTCAGCACGCGACCTGTGTGGCGCAGTGAGATCCGTTTTCTCGTCTGCAAGAGGTTGGGAAATCCCCCTTCGATGAGGCGGGACTGGCGCTTCAGGTACCAGAGTAGCAGTAGCGAGACGGAAATGAATGCTGCAAAGAGTTCCCCTGTCAGCCAGTACCAGGTTAGCCAGACCCGGGTGGCAGTCGAGTTGAACAGGCCAAAAATGTTACTAAACTCCCCATCGATCATCCGGAATTTCAAAAAACTTAACCAGGTGAAAGGGTAAAGCAGACCCCCTTTGAGGCGAACAGAGATCTGATCTACAGTGGCCGGTTTTAAACCATAAGGAACCAGAATCGCAGCGATTACCAGGATGAGGCTACAGATCAAAATGGCCCGCTTCTGAGAATGTAACTTTTCCCTGAAGAATTTTACGGTCTGGTGTAGAGAGAGTGTGGTGAAGAGAAGGGAGAGGGTTATCAGGGCGGTAATGTATGTCTGGGGAATTTTTATCCAGAGCTGAATGAAACCGGTGCTGGAGTAGATGATCAGAACGAGCAGAGCCATCAAGAAACTGATTCCCAGGAGTTGAAGCCAGGGAACCGAAAATCCGGCGTGAATCAGATACAGTAATCCCAGGACAAACAGGATATAACCGGTCCAGTGGATGAACAGCAGTGACTGGTAGTCTATCTTAAAAGGGTTCTTTTGAGTGGTAGCGAGTCCCCACAATATGAGGCTGATACTGGTTCCGAGAAACCAGCAGACGAGGGGACGCCAGAACCCCATGCCGACGAATTCCGAATTTGGATCGCGCGTACCGAACCAGCTCAAAACGCCGGTTAGCATCGCGCAGGTGAGTGAGATGATGATCAGGTTAACTGAGGTCGCCGAGAGTAGTGCTAACCGAAAAAAATGGGGCGTGTCATTGGGGCTGTACTTCTCTCCCTTTTCGATTTGTTTGATCGCTTTGTTATATGTCTTCTGCTTCAGGAGTATCTGCCTGAATTCTGTTAATATCGCTTCATACTCTGTAGGCTCAAATAGACCGGGGAATTTTTGATTCAGAGTGATCAGCTTCACCTTTTCAAGAGAATAAAAATCTTGTCCCAGCTTGGCGAAATTATCATACGCAGGTCCATTGGAAAGTTGCTGCGAAATCTTCAGGTAATCTCTAAAATACACATCCAGAGCATCGTATTGTTTTAAGAGAAATTCAGATTGATATTCTTGATCCAGAATCTGGAACAGTCGGCACAAAATATACTTCTCTCTGAAATTGTTTTTCCTGCTCTCTGCCATTTGTGTCTGTTGGTTCATTGTGAATGTGGTATGACTCAGGAAGGCGAGTGTTGCTGCTTCCCCCGTGTATCCGGTTTTCAGAAAGGGTTTCTTGAGCCCTGCCCTGAGTCGTTGCTGTGCCAGTTTGTGTTTAGGAAGATCCAGGATCTCTGTTTGCCACAGCGAGTTTTTCTGATTCGAAACAGAAGATAAGTAGATAGCTGCCAGGTAGTCGTAGAGCGCATTATCGGGATCATGTTGCGCGCATTCATCGAGAATTGCCTGCCAGTTCTCCGTGCGGGGGATGAACCCGTACAGTTCCTGCCAGTTTCCCACGCCGTGGGGGGGAAAGAACACGGAAGGGTTCCAAGCGTTGTCCTGGAACTGAAACAGGAGCAGTGCCCGGTTGCGCCACAGATGCTTATCACTGGGATCCAGGCGTGTTGCCAGTTCACTCTGTTTCAGGCAGGCTTCACGGGCGCGTCGTTCAAAATCATTCTCCCTTGCTTTGACGGTTTCGTGATCGGACCCTGGTTGCAATGTAAAGCGGTAAGATGAACTGGGCTCATCCAATTTGGCTTTATATTGAAAGAACCTGCAAGGCGAATCCAGCATCCAGGCTGCCCCCATTGCTACCTGGGGGGCCTGTTGTGCTGCTTGCATTTCCCTGGTCTGCTCGACCCAGTAAGCGGCCTGTTCCGCGGGAGTCCGGTAGGGGACTGGCGGTTCCCAGTTGGTGAGTGAGCGGACCTGTGCGATCCATTCATCCCCGAGCAGTCTCCCACTGTCGGCGGAGACTCCCAGCGTCCAGATCAGACGAGAACCGAGAAGCAAAAAGATCAGCAGCAATAGCGCAACTGGCAAGCGGGGACGCAATTTCATGAACTTTCCAATCGAATCAGATTAGAACCGGTCTTGCCACCTTCCTGGTACAAAAGACCGGTGCCCGAATTTCCAAAAGGCTTTCCGCCCGATTTGATGACAGGTTTCGCTTTCTTCATCATCCCCTGAATAATATCCTGATTTATTAGTCAGGGATTCGCAGTCGATCTCGATCTAAATATTCGAAGGCAATCCCGACTTTCACTTTGCCATCATTTCGAACATCAGAAATCATCCCTTTTTTCCACATATTGAAAGGATCAATAAACTCAATCCTCATTCCATTCGTCAGTTCTGTACTGGAAGTAACAGGTGAATAACCATCGTCATTTACACCTTCTTTCGCTTTATTTAATCTTAATTCATTGGTCACTCGCGAGCGTGCGGCACCCGACTCAGACATGATCACTCTGACTGTGGACGCTAGTTGAGGATTCTTAGCAATTCGTTGTATCTCTTCTGCCATGCGAGCTGCGCTTGCTTTCGACTTTTCGCCAAACTCCTTCTTTAATGCCATTCTCTCTGAGAGTGGGAGATTCTCGGCTTCTTGCAACTCGGAGATTTCGAATGAGGTTCTCGCCATGTCTTCATTGAGTTGAATGAGTTTTGGGCCTGCCGCCTGCGCATCTGCTTCTGTTTTAATGGAGGCAAGAATCGAAGCCTGCTCTTCCTGATAAGACAGTAAACGTTTTGTCAATGACTCCGAAGTACTGGAAAGGCCAATGGATTGGCCAAGACTTTTCCAGTCAACAACCATAATTGCGATGACAACAACGACCGTTCCAGCAACGCCTGCTATTAACCCGATGGGGATGTTAGGTTTCGATGATTTTTTCTTTTTAGGATTACCAGAACTTTTCTTCTTCCTCCTGCGAGGAGACTCATACCGTTCCTCAGTTGGTTCTTCTTGTGGTCTACGACGACGACGTTTGCGAGGTGGTGTATTCACGTTTGAGACCTCATTCAGAAAGTCAGTGATATTTTTTCCTAACATTTACTCAGAAATGCCAACATATTGATTCTTATACTAAGTTGTCAATTGTTGTGTATCGTTTTGTAGCATTAGAACATAATTCATTCCGTCAGTCTCAGATTATTTATAAACCAGGAAACGCCAGGTCGTGTTTCTTCGTTCGCATTCGTCTTGGTAAAAGACACCAGGAGGCGCAGTCCAAAACGGACTGGGGAGGAACCGGGGCTAATGCCCTTCGGCTAGTAGCGAACTCTAACTGGCAAAAATACCAAAGCCGAGATCAGCCGCACGGCGTTAGCTGCGGTTCTTGCAGGTCTCGGTTACGGTCACGAAGCACTCAATCTTCCCAGTGGTACAGTATCTGTGAGGGCCAGGGGATACTTTATTACCTGCGACCTGTACCCCTGATTGTGTATTTTAACCTGACTGCTGACTTTTTTGATCTTCCTTCTTGCGAAGCGTCTGCCGATCCAATAACTTAATTTTATTAAAGAAGTTAACTTCGGCTGATCCCGAAGATGGTTTTATTGCAGCACTTCCCCAGCCTTCCGGTCTTGTGGAACGTGCCCTAGTTCAGGAATGCTCAAATGGTTTTGAAACGACTCCTTATGATTACCTGTGTCTGTCTGGCTGCTGTCTGTTCTGTGGGAGCAGAAGCCGGGGACAAAGTTGTTACTCCGAAAGAAGGAGTGACGCATCTGTTTAACGGCAAGAATCTGGATGGCCTGTATGTCTGGAACCGGGGAACGGAATATGAAGATCCCAAAAAAATCTTCACTGTCAAAGATGGCATGCTGCATATTTCGGGCGATGGATATGGTGGACTGATCACCAAGAAAGATTACCGCGATTACCACATGGTGATTGAATTCAAATGGGGCGGCAAGACCTGGGGCAAACGGGAAGACCGTGCCCGTGACTCGGGCGTGCTGATTCACTGTCATGGACCGGACGGCGGTTATGGCAATACCTGGATGGCGTCGATTGAAGCCCAGATCATCGAAGGGGGCGTGGGTGATATTCTGGTCTTAACGGGGAAAGATCCCAAGACCGGCGAGCCGATTCCAACTTCACTGACGACCACGATCACCAAAGACCGCGATGGCGAAAAGGTCTGGAAGAAGGATGGCGAAGAAATCACATTGAGCTCCGGGCGGATTAACTGGTGGGGCCGTGACCCTGACTGGGCCGACAAGGTTGGCTTCCGCGGCAAGGACGACGTCGAAAGCAAATTCGGTGAGTGGACCCGAATGGACGTCATCTGTGAGGGTGGCAAGATTAAGTATCTCGTCAACGGAGTGGTCGTGAATGCCGGTTATGATGCCAAGCCCGATCACGGTAAACTGCTGGTGCAGACCGAAATGGCGGAGATGTGGGTTCGCAAATGGGACCTGTATCCGCTGGGTAAAGCACCCGAATATAAGAAGGACTAATTTCACACAGTGTGAATTCAGCCCTGTTGTGGTGATAACCATGACAGGGCTTTTTTTGTGTCTGGTAGTTTTTTTCTACCACGAATAACACGAAAGAGCACGAAAACTTCTGAGTGGGTGGTCTCGAATGCAATTCGAGATTGCCGCAGGCAACAGGAGGTGGCAGAGGATGCGGACGATTTCATTACAAGGGGATGAGCAAGTTGTTGTAGGGTGCGGACCCATGTGTCCGCCCGCCTGTCGGGTTTCGAAATGGATTCATTCTGGCGAAGGAGCCGGAAAAGTGTTTCGAATGCCATCACACAAAATACGTCGATACCGCGGGTGGCCCCACAGGGCAACCCCTAGTGCGCCTGCAAGCGCATTGAATCAGCGAAGTGAAAGTCCTTGCCGAAGTTTGACCTGAACTTCGTAACAGAAGGTAACTGCGTTCTCGTGAGAGGAGGTGGAGAGCAACCGGATGTGAACGACTAGTCCGTAGGATAACGAACTCGATTCGGCTTTTCGTTGTGGTGAGCCAGCTAGGGAATGGCGAAGCCCAAGTGACGTCGTGCGAAACTCTGCCGAGTGGGTGCGGGACCGCTGCCAGCGGTTCCGCGACGGTCAGCCCCGTGGTTCAAAACCAGGTCGGTCCCGGGGGCAACGAGGGGTGGTTGGAGACGGAATGGTCTGAAGGTTTGATGTGATGAAGCAGGGAGACCTGCCCGATCTTAAGGATGGCGTTCATGTGCCGGATTCCGGATTCTCTGGAGCCGACCGGTACGAAGAGCCAGTTGGGTAGGAGTCAGAGCATCCATATTAGCGAAGAAGCGGGGTAACGCCCGTGGAGCAAAGGGATGCAGGAAGGTAGATGTGGAATGAACCGAAACAGGGAACAAAAACCGACGCGAGTGCCGTTTGCGGCTAAACAAGTCGGAGAAGCTTCGTCCCGCTGGGACTGGGTAGAACCATGTGTCTGGACAGACCGCATGTTGACGGCCCTCGAAACGGGGGTGAAAGGAGGCCAATGGTTCAGTCTGATCGATAAAGTCGATCGTGATCGAAATTTGTATCAGGCGTTTCGTAGAGTAGCCGCCAACGGCGGTGCAGCTGGTGTGGATCACGTCAGCTGCGAACGCTTCGCCGAGCGATTGATCCCGAACCTGAGAAAGCTGTCGCAACAACTGCGGGAAGGAAACTACCAACCGCAGGCAATCCGGCGACAGTGGATTCCCAAGCCGGGGAGCAGGGAACTGCGTCCTCTGGGGATTCCCACAGCTCGGGATCGGGTGGTGCAGACCGCATTACGCCAAGTGCTGGAACCAATCTTCGAACGGGATTTCGCCGAGCAAAGCTATGGTTTCCGTCCCGGGCGCGGCTGTAAGGATGCGCTACAGCGTGTCGATACGCTGCTCGAAAGCGGTTACACATATGTGGTGGATGCAGATTTGAAGAGCTATTTCGACACAATTCCCCACGATAAGTTGATGAATCGGGTCCGGGAGAAAATCAGCGACGGCCAGGTGCTGACGCTGATCGAGATGTTTCTGCGTCAACAGATTCTAGATGACCTTGCCGAATGGACTCCCGATCGTGGGAGCCCCCAGGGAGCGGTGATCAGCCCGTTGCTCAGCAACATCTATCTCGATCCCCTCGACCATTTGATGGCGGGAGCCGGAATTGAGATGGTCCGTTACGCAGACGACTTCGTGATTTTGTGTCGAACTCGGGAAGACGCCGAGCGAGCTTTGGAGATGGTGCGGCAGTGGACGGCGGAAGCCGGCCTGACGCTGCATCCGGACAAGACTCACATCGTCGACATGGCCGAGGGGAGCTTCGATTTTCTGGGTTACACTTTCCAGGGGCGTTATCGCTTCCCTCGAAAGAAAAGTCTCCAGAAATTCAAAGACTCCATTCGGCAGAAGACGAGGCGGACGAACGGGCATAGCCTTCAATGCATCATTGCACAGCTCAACCCGACGCTACGTGGCTGGTTCAATTATTTTCAACACTGCCAGCCTTCCACGTATACCATCCTGGATCAGTGGGTTCGCATGCGTCTGCGAAGTATACTTCGGAAACGTCGTAAAGGCAAAGGTCGCGGACGAGGACACGATCATTTACGCTGGCCCAATGCTTATTTTGCCGAACAGGGACTGTTCTCCTTGAAACAATCCCATGTTCTGGCCAGTCAATCCTCGCAGAGGTAAAACTACCAACCGGAGAGCCGGATGCGGGAGAACCGCACGTCCGGTTCGGAGGGAGGGGGGACCGGAAGCAACCGGTCCTTCCTACCCCTATCATTGGGTTACTCTTGTATGTTGGCGCGCCAACGCTGGCGACCGGTGTGTTGTATTCAGGTCGCGGTGTTCATCTTGGGGGCATCGCGAAACATCGGGTAGAATGCTGCTACGTCTTGTACCAGTTGCTCAAGAGTCGGTCGGTAGCGGGACGGTGTTGTCTCTTCTTTGTATTCATGTGGAGCTGCTGTGGCATACTTGATTTTCTTTCTGTTGTTTTATTGGGTGAGATTTTCTTTCCGGGAATGTGTTCCGATGAAAAGAATTTTTGTGAAGGGCGGGAATGAGTCAAGTCGTGTCTTGCGGAGCCTGGGGCAAAGTTGGTTGGAATTGGTTCAGCTCTGGTGCAGAGTGGTCATACTTTGGTTCAAATATGGTTCCGTTTGTCGCAAAAAATTAAGGAGCAGGCCAGTGATCATTAAGAACCGGGCTCAAAAAATCGCGATAAAACCAGCGGTTTTTGCGACGTGCTGGAATGGTCAGGGGAAGGTCTCTTCAGCAATTTGGAGTGCTCTCTCGCGCACGCGACGTTATCTCCGCATCTTCGTGGAGGGCGCAGCCGGGTCAAGAGGTCTCTCACTTCGGGGAAAAAGTGTCTGAAACGAGGGGAAAAGTCGGTTTTTTAACCGTCGCGAAAATTGCAAGAGGAATGTTTTTCAGTATCGCATTTCTCATGTCATTGGAAATGAGAGGAGAACTAAAACTGCGGCATTGAAAAACGATTATTTTTCCGATTACTTTTTCAGCGCGACCTGGGGATCTTTGGGGTTGGCTAGTTCGGGGATTTCTTCCTGCATGACGGTAAACATTTCTGCGACTTCGGGTTTGAAGACGTCGCCGATCAGGATGTCGACCAGGTTCGTTTTGAACTGCGGGTATTGCCGGAGGAAGGAGCCGAAACTGAAGCCGGGGGTGTAGAAGGCGTAGACCAGTTTGCGGAAGTTTTCGACGCCACTCTTGTAACCGGGATACCATTGGCTGAGTTGCTCGACCGAGAAGTCATTCGCATCAAAGGCATCGTTGATGGCATCGGCAATGAGCTCTCCCGATTTCATGGCCAGGAACACGCCGCTGGAATAGACGGGGTCGATGAAGCCGAGGGCGTCGCCGGCCAGCATCCAGCCTGGACCAACCGGCTGGCTGGTGTGATAGGAGAAATCTTTGGTCGTCATGAATTCGGTGACGGGTTGTGCTTCGGTGAGCCGGCGTTTGATACCGATACAGCGTTCGACTTCCTGGTAGAAAATCTCTTCGCTGTTGCCGCGATCTTTAGAGAACATGTAGGCCATGTCTCCGGTACAGCCGATGCTGACGACGTTGTCGGGGAGCGGGATATACCAGAACCAGGACTGTTTGCCTTCGGTTTGCAGAATGATGGTGGCACCTTCGTCGATGCCTGCATCGCGGTGTGCGTTTTTGAAGTGCGCCCAGACCGTTCCTTTTTTCAAAACCGGATCGGCTTGTTTCAGCTTGAAGCGATTGGCGATGAAGCCGGTCTGCCCGCTGGAGTCGACAACAAGTTTGGCTTTGATATCCAAAGTTTCCTGCGAACTCAGTTTGAGTTTGACGCCTGTGACCTGATCTCTTTCACAGAGCAGGTCGAGGACCTGGGCGCCGGTGTGAATTGTGGCACCGTTCGACCGGGCGTTGTTGACGAGCATCTGATCGAACTCGGCACGAAGCACCTGCCAGGTTTGCGAGCTTTCGTGCTCTTTATATTCATTGAAGTAGAAGGGCATCGTTTCGACGCCTTCGTCGGTGACGAACTGCACGCTGAATTTTTTTGGGAACGCAGTCTGTTTGAGTTGATCGATGAGTCCCAGGCGTTTGAGGGACCAATAGGTTTCGGGGATCAGCGATTCGCCGACGTGAAAGCGGGGGAACCGGGCGCGGTCGACGACGAGTGTTTTTCGTCCCTGCTCAGCGAGGAGTGCTCCCACAGTAGAACCGGCGGGGCCGGCACCGATGACAATGACATCATATTCTGAGTCGAGGGCAGGCTGGTCTGGCGGGTTGGAAACGTTCATGGGAAACCTTCAATCGTACGAGTCAAAGTCAGGTTCGGGGCAGCAGTTATGCATTTATAGCAGTCGAGCAGAAACTTCCAAGAGGTCAATTGCCGGTTGTTGGTTACAAAATATCGTTGCCAGTCGCCCGTAGGTAATTTCGCCGGGCTGGATATCCATGACACTGGCCAGTCCCGGGCCGGCGGTGATTCGTAATACCGCACCTAAATCGACGTGGCGCAAGACATTATGATTGATGAGTACCCGCCCCAGTGGAATTTCACCCGCCAGGATTTCGTCCTTGACGGCTTGAGTCACATAGTCAAAATTGAATTTTACGATCCCGAACTGGACCACTTCATTGGTGCCGGTTTTGGAGAGCAGGATTTTTCTGCTGTAAACATTTTCATCGAGACGCTGGTCCAGCACGGTCACATCAACGGGAGATTGATGGTACTTTTCCATGGTGACCGTCATGTGGTGGTTGTGAGCCAGCAGCGTTTTGTAGGGATCGGGCAGAGAGGCAGAAGAAACGTGTTCGGCCCGCTCGAACAGTCGATGTTCGCTCGGGAATAATTTGACAAGTGCATCGAGTTCGTCTTGTGGGTTCACTTGAAAATGACTTCTTTTATCAGGGGAGAATCGGGGTGAGTTTCAATCGATAACAACGGTTCAATTTTTAAGTGTATCTTACCATGCGGTGTTCCGGTTCGAAATATTCGGTCAGCAGGCTGTCGGCCTGAAGCATACCTTTGCGGGTGAGTTGGACCTGTGAATCATCATAGGTGAGGTAACCTGCATTTCGCTGATTTTCGAGTGCTTCGGAAAATTCATCGATAATATTGACGTCAAATTTTTCCTGAAACGGCTGTGTCAAGACGCGGCCTTCCTTCAGTTGCAGGATAAATTCCCGGATGAGTCGCTGGTGTTCGGAAGGTTCGAGTGCCCGGTTGATCGGAAGATCGCCTTTTTCAACGGTTTCGAGATAGTCTTCCAGGCGGTCCAGGTTTTGATAATGCACGCCTTGCATGTGTCCAAAGGAAGAAACGCCGGTGGCGATGATGTCGTTGCCGCGGAAGAGATTGTCGCGATAAACGAAGCGGTCGGTTTCGGGGTTTTTGACGAGTTCATTTCCACTGGCGAGGTGATAGCCTTTCGCTTGCAGAGTTTCGATGGCTTCATTCATCCAGCGGCGTTTGGTGGTCCAGTCGGCGATGGGCGAGGTGATACCCATTTCTTTCATTTCTTTGGAAATGATCGTGTTATGAGGGAGCTCCATCTGGTAGATGGTGATGTTGTCTGGTGCGAATTCAGCTGCTTTTTCTACTGATTCGGACCAGTTCTCATCCGTTTCACCCATCATGCCGGCGATGAGGTCGATGTTGACCTGCGGGAAGCCGACGGCTTGAATCCAATCGTAGGCTTTGTAAACTTCGGGAGTCAGATGGGCGCGGCCGTTGGCTTCGAGCAGAGTGTCGTTAAAGCTTTCGACGCCGAGCGAAATGCGGGTGATGCCGATCTCTTTGAGCGTTTTTACTTTCTCCTCGTTGAGGGTGCCGGGCTCGCATTCGAAAGTAACTTCTTTTGCCGTTTCCCAGGAAAGCAGGCTGGAGAGCCGATCACGAACGGAGAGCAGCTGTTTGGAGCTGAGATACGAGGGTGTTCCGCCGCCGAAGTAGGTAAAGTCGAGCGTGCGGCCTTTGATGGCTTCGACCTGGCTGAGCATTTCGAATTCTTTTTGCAATGCCTGTACGTAGCGTTCGATGGTTTTGGCGTTCTGTTTTTCATAGACGCGGAAATAACAGAATTTGCAGCGTTTGCGGCAGAAGGGAATATGAATGTAGAGACCCATGGGGATGCTGGCATCGGGGCTCTGGTGCAGGACTTCATGGATTCGGGTAACGTATTCCTGCTTCCACTGTGAGAAAGGAGGATAGTTCGAAATGAAATAACTGCCGATTTCAGTTGTGCCTGTTGCTTCCAGATCCATAGTTCTCTCAACGGGTTCGTGTGTTGTCGTTTGTCAGATAAGCGGCTGCTTCTTTATTTAATCGATATGTAATGTATGCTTCTTCTATTGTCACTTCTTTCCGAAACAATACAAGGCACCATTTCGGGATTCTGTGCCAATGATCAGATGTCCCGATCCAATTGCCGGGGAGGCGGTGATATCTTTTCCTAAATTCTTTTTCCAGAGTGTTTTACCAGTCTTTAAATCGAGCTCGTAGAGGTTACCGTCTGATGAGCCGACGAAGACACGATTGCCGAGAATGACAGGCGAGCTGTCAACGCGACCGCGTGTTCCAAATTTCCAGACCCCTTTACCGGTTTTCCGTTCGACGCAATGGATCTGTTTATCCCGACCCCCGGCGACGACATATTCGTCTGTGACGGCGGCGGAGGAATGGTAAGGAAATTCCTTCTTGGGATCTTTATACCGCCATTCCACTTTTTGTTTTTTCCAGTTGACCGAGATGATTTCGCTGGCGTAGGTGCCGACATAAAGGTTGTCGCCTACGAGTGCGGGTGAAGCAATCAGGTAGGTTTCCAGAGGCATCTGGCTGTGTTGTTTGCCGGTGTTGATATCGATGACGCGAAGCTGTTCGTCGCACCCGGTGACGAACGTGAAATTATCCACAATCGCGGGAGAGCAATTCACATAGCCATCGGTCATGAACTTCCAGGCCAGCGAACCATCTGCTTCATGAAGACAGTAAAGGTTATTATCGTAGCCGCCAAACAGCAGCTTTCCGTTGACGACATTGGCGCTGCTGATGATTTCGGCGTCGGTTTGAAAGGTCCAGAGTTTTTTCCCCGTCTTGCGGTCGATGGCGTGGAAGATGCCATCTTCATCGCCGAGGTAGACGCCTTTTTCAGTCACCAGCGGCGACGATTTGAAGCCGGGAGCGAACTCTTTGGGATCAGGATTCTCGATCGAACGATATTTCCAGACTGATCTTCCAGTTTTCAAATCTAGGCATTCGACATAGCCGTTCAAGCCCGCCATATAAACGTGGTCGCCGACAATGGCAGCGGTGGAGGCGATGCCGTCTGAGGAAGGGTGTTCCCAGAGGAGTTCGAGTTCGTCGGGAAGCGTGGTTTTCGAGACGCCTTGCTGCAGGTTGCCGTTGCGGAAGGAAAACCAGTTCTGTTTGTTGCTTTCCAGTTTGGAAGCAGCGAGTGTGGGTTGTGTGTCCGGTTTTTCAGCGGCGGGAAGAGGAATCAATAAACAGATACCGGCAAGCAGAACTGAAAAGAACGACAGGTAACGATGAGCAAATTCTCTATGTTTTAATACGCGCATTCGTACAATTCCCTTAAAGAGGATTGATCGACGGGACGGGGATTGAAGTTGCCTGTCCATTGCCGGGACGCTTCTTCTGCCAGTTGCTCTACGAGGCTGAGATCGACTTCGCACTCTGAGAGTGAGGTGGGGGCACCTGCCTGAGCGATGAGCGACTGAAGATGTTCAGCCAGTAAGCCGGCACCCGCGGGATCATGGGGAGCACACAAGCCGAGATCAGATGCCAGGAGGGAATAATGGTCGCCGACCAGTTCCGAGTTAAATCGAATGACATGGGGCAGCATGATGCCAACGGCAACGCCGTGCGTGAGGTTGAAATGTGCCGACAGCGGGTTGGCCAGGGCGTGGGTGGCACCGAGCATCGAGTTTTCGATGGCGGCACCAGCGAAGTGTGCGCCCAGTTGCATATTTCCACGCGCAATCAGATCGTCGGGAGTATCCAGAACTTTGGGAAAGCTGTTTGCCAGCAGAGTCCAGGCACGGCGGCTGAAGAGTTGCGAAATTTCGTTGCGCGGTTTTGTGACGAAGGTTTCAAGGGCATGACTCAAGGCGTCGATGCCTGTGACTTGAGTGACCGAGCGGGGCATTGTCAGTGTGAGTTCAGGATCGAGAATAGCAATGCGGCAGGCGGCTTTTTTATCGCCACAGGCCATCTTCATATGAGTTTCCGGATGTGCAATGACGGCGAACGATTGTGCTTCGCTGCCGGTGCCTGCGGTCGTCGGGACGGCGATCAGGGGGAGCATGGGTTGGGTTGCTTTGCCGACGCCCCAATAGTCTTCCATTTTTCCGCCATTGGTGAGCAGGAAATTGATTCCTTTGGCACAGTCCATACTGCTGCCTCCACCCAGTCCGACGATAAGGTCGATGGGATGATTGCGGGCGACCTGCAGTCCCCGATCGACATCTTCGGTGGTCGGGTTGGCGTGAACATCATCAAAAATCGTGATCTGGATGCCAGCTTTTTCCAGAGCCGTGACAGCACGGGCTTCATGGCCGGCGGCGGCGAGACCTTTATCAGTGACTAAGAAGACATGCTTCGCTCCCAGTTCCGCGGCGAGTTCTCCCAGACGGTCTAGAGTGCCTCCGCCGAAAACGATGCGTGTGCGGGGTGCGTAATCAAAGGCAGAAAGTGATGTTTGCTCTTCCTGATCGGTATTCGCTTTGGTTGAAGATTTCGAATCCATGACAACGATTATATTCCTTGCGATGTCTATCATGTTCATCAGGCTGAGCGATGATCAACGCTGATAGGTTTTATTCTTAACCCGTGTTCCAGCTTATTAAAGCGGATCGAAGTCGTTTGTTTTGTCTGGCGAGATTTTAAGGTAGGTTTTCGCTGGTGCGCATTATCAAACGCCGGTTCTCCATTCCCATTCTGTCTCCATTTAACACCAAAATTGTATTGCTGGCGTCGTTCGAAATAAACGCAGCGCGGGTCTCCCCTCTAATTCTGATCGAAACGGACGGGAATTTCCAGTAGTCCGCACTGATTTTATGAGATGTTGGGCGGTCTTAAGAGTTGTTGAAACCTTAATTTAGGGAAATCTTACTCTAAATACAGCCTGTTATTGTGGATATATACTTCGACAGAACGGGGGCTCATATACCGGACACTTTTTTTTTCGCGAATCCGTTTTCTGATATCAGTAGAGGAAATATCGATTCCCGGCATTGTAACCCAGAGGATTTTGGTGATGACGTCTTCGCCGAACTTTTGAGTGAGCTCGGTCAGATCTGGTAGACTAATGTTGGGGCGATTGACGCCAATCAGGGTCGCCAGTTCCAAAATCGCTTCGGGTTCGCGCCAGGTATGCAGATCGCGAACGGAGTCAGCACCCACGATTAGAAAGAATTCGTCATCGGGGTGGGTTTCTTTTAATTGACGCAGTGTTTCCACAGTATAGCTGGGGCCTTCACGGTGCAATTCGAGATCTTTGATCACAAACGTCGGGTTCCCTGCGATGGCGAAATCAAGCATTTCCCGTCTTTGCTTCCCGGATGAAATTCCAGTGCTCTCCTTGTGAGGCGGGCTTCCCGCTGGAATAAACCAGACTTCGTCCAGGTTTGCTTGCTCGCGACTTTGTTCTGCGAGCAGGAGATGCGCATGATGCACAGGGTCAAAAGTACCGCCAAAAATTCCAATACGCATCAGTAAATCATTTCTATCAAGTTCCCTGCAGACTCTTCTATGAAGAAAATGCGGCAGGGGGACATGAATCTTTTTTATCGAATTCTCGATAGTCGAGTTTGATTGTTGAGTTAATCACTCCAAAGAGTTACAAAGCGAGGTAACCATTTTCCCTAGTATATCCTGCAGACGATATGAGTAAACCGAAGCAACAGAGCCTATTTGAAGAAGAGGAACTTCCGGAAAACCCTATGCCCTGGGAACGGGAGTCCGCGCAGGATCTCTATCTGGCACAGATTGTATTGAATCGGCCCGTGGACCGGGTATTTCATTATCTGGTTCCTGAAAGTATGCGTGCGCTGCTTCGCGCAGGACATCGGGTTCAGGTCCCCTTCGGTCGTGGGAATCAGTTGAGCCCCGGGTATTGCGTGGGTGTGGGACCTGCTGAAGAAAATCAGCCGAGTATTCGTTTTAAGACGGTCGAGGCAATTCTGGACAGTCGCCCGCTGTTCGATGCCAAAATGCTGAAATTGACTCGCTGGATTGCAGATCGTTACTTATGCAGCTGGGGGCAGGTTCTGGAATGTGTGGTTCCCGCCGGGGTTAAGAATCAGGCGGGAACACGGATGGTGACGTTGTTTGAACTGGCTGCACCTTCACATCTGGCTGGGGACGACAGTGCCGCATTGATCGAAAAGCTTCCTGCTAAACAGCGTGCCGTCTTTGATGCACTGAAGTCTGCTGAAAAACCGCTGACGTTAGAAGAGCTGACTCAGTCAGCGGGCTGTGGTTCAGGGCCAGTTCAATCGCTCAAAAAGAAGTCACTGATTCGCAGTCATCAAAAACGGATGCAGCATTTTGAGAATGACGATGATGTTGTCCATGCTCACATTAAAAAAGAGGATGATTTGGAGCTTAATCCGGATCAGTGTCGGGCCCTGGATCAGATTTTGGAAGCGATCCGCGGGCAGCGGAGCGAAACGTTCGTGTTGCATGGCGTGACTGGGAGTGGAAAAACCGAGGTCTATATTCAGGCGATTCGCGAAGTCGTCAGTTATGGTCAACAGGCGATTGTGCTTGTGCCGGAAATCAGCCTGACGCCTCAGGCAATTCAGCGATTTCGATCTCGCTTTGATTCCGTAGCGGTTTTACACAGTCATTTGAGTGACAGTGATCGGCATTATCACTGGCAGAATATCGCCGCCGGTAAGGTCCAGGTGATTGTCGGGGCGCGGAGTGCTGTGTTTGCACCGGCGCCGCATCTGGGATTGATCATCATTGATGAAGAACACGAAACGTCATTCAAGCAGGAGACGGCCCCCCGTTATCATGCCCGGGAAGTCGCACGCAAGCGATCGGAACTGGAGAGCGTTCCATTGATTTTGGGGTCTGCAACGCCGACGTTGAATTCCTGGCTGCGGGTGATTGAGAAAAAAGATACCCTGATTTCGATGTCGAAGCGCGTGAACGATTTGCCGATGCCGAATGTGAATATTATTGATGTTCGCAATGACGTGCAGATCCGCCGAAACGATTCGATTGGACGTGTCTTGTTTACAGGAATGCAGCACGCGCTGGGCGCGGGGGGGCAGGTGATTCTGTTTTTGAATCTTCGTGGTTACTCGCCTGCACTCTGGTGTAAGGGATGCGGAAATTCGGTCAAGTGTCCGCATTGTGAAATCTCGTTAACCTGGCATCGGGATAAAAATCTTGCGGTCTGTCACAGTTGTGATTTTTCCGCCAAGCCTCCGACACACTGTCCCGGTTGTGGCGCTCCGGGCCTGCGGTTTGTCGGGACAGGGACACAACGGCTGGAAGAAGAAGTGAAAGCCAAGTTTCCCGGATATAAATGCCAGCGAATGGACAGTGATACCATGCGGGGCGTCGGCAGTCATGCGCGCGTGTTGAATGCGTTTGCTGCTGGGGAAGTCGATATTCTGCTGGGAACGCAGATGATTGCGAAAGGGCTGGACTTTCCGAATGTCACGCTGGTGGGTGTGGTCGATGCCGACACGATGCTGCATCAACCCGATTTATTTGCCTCAGAACGAACGTTCCAGCTTATTGCGCAGGTAGCAGGCCGGACAGGACGAGGCATGCAGGGGGGGCGTGTATTTGTGCAGACAGCGTCACCGACCGAACCGGCAATTCTCAAGGCGGCGGAACATGATTTTTTGAGCTTTGCCAAATATGAGATGGGACATCGCAAAGAGATGCTGGCACCTCCCTATTCACATTATGCCCGGGTGATTCTGCGGGGACCTCAGGAAGAGCATGTGCAGGAATTTGCCCGACAACTCTCTCAAATTCTGAGTGACGCGGCGGAAGAGAAGAAATTGAGTGTGCAAATTCTGGGGCCGGCCCCGGCTCCGATTATTCGACTCAAGAAGTATTTCCGGTATCACTTTCAGTTGGCGGCTGTCAATGTAGAAGAGATCTTACAACTTTGGCGCGAGGTAGACGGCAAGTTGCCGCGCGAAAAAGGAATCGAATATATTATCGACGTCGATCCGGTTAACATGCGATAACCTCTCGATCGCTGCAAGTTTCTGATTCGCGGATGGGGATCCTCGTTTCGCGATTGCAATCAGTGCAGAGACAGGTTTGAATAGTAGGATTGCCTGTGCTGATTATTTTATGTTGCTAGCAGAGTGCGTCGGCATGAGCTTACTTTACCCCTTGAGAGGAACTTACCACATGATCGCCGCCGATCAATTACTGCGTTTTCGATCATGGTTTCTGCTCCTCCTCATCGTGACTCTGCTGAAGCTGCATGGAGCTCATTTACAGGCACAAGAGCCGACGGGATCTACTTCAGGTATCACAAAACGGATTCCGTGGACGACATCAAAGATCAAAGGGACGCCTGATCCTGCTTTACCCTATGAGACCGAGCGGGCGTTTTCAAATCTCAAATTCAATCAGCCGTTGGCGATTGCGACTGCACCCGGGCAGAAGCGTTTTTTTGTTGCCGAGCGCAAAGGTAAGATCTTTTCTTTTCCCTTTGAAGATCAAAGTGTCTCGCAGGCAGATCTGTTTTTCGATCTTAAAGAGCGGGTCAGGGATCTGAATGAGATTTACGGTATCACGTTTCATCCCCAGTTTGAGAAGCAGCCTTTTGTTTATATCTGTTATGTGTTAAAGCCCGGTTTACCTGCCGGCACGCGTGTTTCCCGATTTAAAGTTCTGGATACGAATCCGCCCCGCTGTGACCCTGATTCAGAAGAGATTCTGATTGAATGGTTATCCGGCGGTCATAATGGTGGTTGCCTGCGATTTGGTCCTGATGGTTATCTCTATATTTCAACAGGCGACGGAGGGCCGGCTTCGCCTCCTGATATTCATAATGCCGGTCAGGATGTGAGCAATCTTTTATCCTGTGTTTTGCGGATTGACGTCGACCATCCTGGTAAAGAGTTGCCTTATTCGATTCCTTCGGACAATCCGTTTGTGAATCAACCGGGTGCGCGGCCTGAGATCTGGGCGTTTGGTTTTCGCAATCCCTGGAAAATGTGCTTTCATCCTGAGAATGGCGATTTGTGGGTCGGCGATGTGGGCTGGGAATTGTGGGAGTTGGTATTTCGCGTCGAGAAGGGCGGGAATTATGGCTGGAGTATTCGTGAAGGGCGACAGCCGGTGAAACCAGAGTTGAAGCCGGGACCGACGCCTATTCTACCGCCGACGGTTGAGCATTCGCATCGAGAAGCACGCTCGATTACAGGGGGCTACTTTTATCAGAGTCCCCGTTTGAAAGCGTTGAAAGACACCTACATTTACGGCGATTATTCAACAGGCAAACTCTGGGGGTTGCGTTACGCCGACAAACGCATCAACTGGCATCAGGAACTGGCGAACTCGACACTCAAGGTGACCGCGTTTGCTTTGGATGATGCAGGAGAGGTTTATATTGTTGATATCGAAGGGGGGGCTTTCCATCGTCTCGTTCCGATCAAAGAATCGGATCACAATCCGGAATTTCCGACTTTATTGAGCCAAACCGGTTTGTTCGAATCGACCGAAACACATCAGGTTGCACCGGGAGTGATTCCGTATTCTATTAATGCGCCCGCCTGGGCAGATCATGCGACAGCGGAACGGTTTGTCGCTTTGCCGGCTGACTCAAGCATTGACGTCGTGAAGAAAAGCATATGGAACTTCCCCAAAGACAGCGTTCTGATGAAAACGATTTCACTGGAGACGGAACGCGGCAATTCTGAATCATCACGCCGACTGGAAACTCAACTACTGCATTTCAATGGTGCCCGCTGGCTGGGTTACTCTTATCGCTGGAATGAAGATCAGACGGATGCAAAGCTGGTTTCCAGGGAAGGCGACAATCTCAAGTTGGAAGTCAGCTCTGAGGTTAATCCGAAGGAGCAGGTCAGCTATGACTGGCATATTCCCAGTCGCGCCGAATGTGCTGTGTGCCATACACCGTTTCAGAATCATCTTTCTGTACTGTCATTTGAAGCAGCACAGCTTAATCGAAATCAGAAGTATGGCGCGGTGATTGATAATCAACTTCGCGCTCTGGTGCAGGCTAAAGTACTGCCAGAATCAGTCTGGAACGAAGCAAAAGCATCCAAGACGCCGACGCTGGTTAATCCTTACAACACGTCGGCTGCATTGAATTCACGGGCGCGATCCTATTTGCATGCCAATTGCCGCCACTGTCATCGAAGTAACGGAGGCGGGGGTTCGACAATTGAGCTAGGTGCGTCATTTGATCGTACCGAGATGAAAGCGGTTGGGGTAAAGCCGACACAAGGAACGTTTGGGATCGCAGATGCCCGGGTGATTTCCCCCGGTGATCCATTTCGGTCTGTGCTGCTCTATCGAATGAGTAAGCTTGGAAAAGGCAGAATGCCTTACTCTGGTTCGTCTCTGGTTGATGTTAAGGCGACCCAATTGATTGGCGAATGGATTGAACGTCTGCCATCAAGTTCAGATGACAGTAGTTTTACGGTGTTACGATTGCGCAACCATCAGCGAAATCTGCTAGCCGATGCCGTTCAGATTGAAGATCAGGACTTCGTCGGTCAGAAGTTACAGGAAATTCTGGGAACGACCAGCGGTGCCTTGCTCTTACTGGATGCTCTGGAGCGTATGCCGATGTCGGATCAGATGAAAGATCAGATTGTTCAATTGGGGGCAAAAGACAAGAGCCCGCTGATCAGCGATTTATTTGAGCGGTTTCTTCCGGAGGATCAACGGGTTAAACGGCTGGGTTTAAAGATCGATCCAGTGGTGTTGTTATCAGTTCCGGGGGATGCGCGTGAAGGGAAAAAACTGTTTTTTGAAATGTCAGGACTGCAGTGTCGTAATTGTCATCGCGTGCATCAGTATGGAAAAGAGCTGGGGCCTGATCTGACTCAGATTGGGAAGAAACTCTCACAAGCCGAGCTACTGGAAAATATTATTCAGCCATCAAAAAAAATTGATGAGAAATACTATACTCACGTCGTGGAAACGCGATCCGGTAAGGTATATACCGGTCTGTTAGTCAAAAAAGATGAGACCGGCATTACATTAAAAGACAGCAAAAATGAATTGCAGCAGATTCCTCAAAACGAGATTGAAAGTGTTGTAGTTCAGAAAAAATCGATTATGCCGGAACAGTTATTCCGCGATCTGACTGCCGAACAGGCAGCTCATTTACTGGCATATCTAGAGTCTTTGAAATAACTTGAATGCAGACTGCTGCTGAGAGGGCTGAAACAGATAAAACAGTCTGGTTTTTGATGTGGAAATCCGTATAATTCAAGAAATTGCAGCTAAGTTCCCTCCTGAAGCGATCGCGCCCGATTTCTGGAAATTGAACTCTTCCCACCCGTTCATTCCTTATCATATAAAAAACTATTAATTTGAGTTGAAACATGGCAATCCAATTTAATTGTCCCTATTGCACATCGACATTGAAAGTGCCCGATTCCACAGCTGGCAAACAAGGCGACTGCCCGCGGTGTGGGACCAAACTGTTGATTCCGAATCCTACGAAGGTGGAAGTTTCGCCTGCCGCTTCCGGTGAGAATGTTGTGCCACCATCGCTATCTCAGGCCGTGACGCCCCCGGAAACGGGCGCGCAAAGCACCAACGATCAGGAATCTGGTGCTCCGCTCGTGTCTGTTGAATCACGGCCGATGAGCAGTATGACTTCGCAGTATCTTCGCAAACGTCGCAGATCGAATGCCGGAGGAGTATTATTATTCCTGTTGTTCTTTGGTCTGATGCTAGGAGTCGCTGGATATTTCTATTTTGCTTATGGTCCCAATCTGGAAGGAAATCTGGTAGCCGCCCGTTTCGATGCTGAAACTGCCAAGCTGGAACAACGATTGAAGTCAGCCTCGTTAGGTGTCTCTGAGGATGTTGTTCAAGCGGTCAATCAAAGCTTCAAGGATACTCCGCGGCGTGTTCAAAGTGATTTGATGGAAGTGCTGTTTTACGGTCCAGAGAAGGGGGGCTTATTCATCCGATTGAAAGCGGGCAGTAATACCGAACTGGTTCGTGTAGATCTGACCGGCGATCCTGCTTTAATGGATTACATCAGCAAGAACGGTGTGAAGTTGGATCAACCTCGAATCAGTGAATTTGAAACGAACCTCAACAAGTTTTACACAGAATGGTACCAGTTTCTTCAATCGGGAGGCGTGATGCCTGATCTGCTGTCTTACCGGAATAAAGTGGGTTTGAATTCTCTGATGGGAGGTTTGGGGTATCACATGGAAGCGCGTGTGAATAATAAAATATATCCCTGTGTGCATGATGATTTTCAGGGGGGACTCTATTTTCTCGTTCCCAGAGGAACGCTACAGTTTGAAATTCTGGGGCGTAAAATGGATCAAGGCTGGACGTTCTTTCCCGGAAAGTACCAGGTACAGGTAACACAGGAATATTCCACGACTCCTTGATCGTTTCGGTTTAAAGAAAGTCAACTACTACCGAGTCTGCCAGCAGGCAGCCGGCTTGCGTCAGACGAAGATGTGTCGCGGTTTCTTCGAGAAAACCGGCTTTGACATGCTTTTGAATGGCTGCGTGAGCGAGCGCATGGAGATCAAATCCATAGCGTGATGCGAACTCTGCGACATCAATTCCCACACGGCGGCGTAGCCCGAAGATAATCGCTTCCCGGGCCCGGTCTTCGGGAGAAAGTTGTTCCTGATCTGAGATGGGAGAATCTCCCGCCGCAATTCGTTTCAACCAGGTCACAACACTACGATAGTTCTGTCTGCGAATTCCATTCTGATAGCTGGCTGCACCCGGGCCAATACCGAAATAAGGATCTCCGGTCCAGTAGACTTCATTGTGCCGACATTCGTATCCGGGACGCGCGAAGTTGGAAATTTCATAATGTTTCAAACCTTCCGCATCCAGAAATTCCAACGCGAATTCATACATGGTTCCCGCCAGTTCTTCTTCAGGAAGTTCAAACAGGCCTGCTTTCTGTCGACTCCAGAACGTGGTTCCCTTTTCGATGGTCAGTCCATACGTTGAGAGATGCGGGATCTTCAACTGGACGGCGTTGGCAAGAGAAGTCTGCCAGTCTTTTAGACTCTGACTGGGGACAGCGAAGATGAGGTCCAGGCTTGTGTTTTCAATCCGAGACTGTAGTGATTCGACAATTTCAAAAATCTGTTCCGGCTGATGGTCGCGTTCCAGAAACGTGAGAATATCGGAATCAAATGATTGCACGCCGAGACTGACGCGATTTACTCCAACCTGTTTCAGAAAATCGATTTTTTCTTCTGTGAGATTCAGTGGATTGGCTTCGATGCTGAATTCCGAATCAGCGGCCAGCTGAAAGTGGGAAAAGATGGCGTTAAATAACCGTTGCAGTTGTTCAATGCTGAGGTGTGTTGGTGTGCCACCACCCAGGAACAGCGTTTGTAATTCGATCCCCTCGCCCACTTCTGCCAGCTGCTGTTCCATCGCCGCCAGATATTCTTCAATGAGATGATCTTTTTGCGCGACGAGCGTAAAGTCACAGTACCCGCAGCGATGCTGGCAGAACGGAACATGAATATAGGCCGAGGTGGGTGATTCCAGATTTAACACAAGCGTGGTTCCGCTGGCTGTGTCGATGTCTCTTTGAATAATTAGGAGAGGACTTCACTGAAGGGCGCATCACTGAAACTCAATGCAGCCAGAACATGAGCCAGAGTCAAAATCGCATCACAGGTGGGAACCGTTTCCCGAAACCAATGATATCCTGATTGACCTCCAGCGTAAACGGCCTGTTTTGTCTGCATTTGAAAATAGCCATCCGCCAGCGTGCCTGTGTGCGGGTGGACATTCCAGCCAGTCGGAAGGTCTGGCAATTGTGCCAGGCACTCTGCCTCTAAGATAAATGCTTTGCCGGTATGGTCTGCGGCGAGGGCATTCATCAGGAACTTCGAAATAAGATGTTGCGGAAGAAGCACGCCTGTTTCATCGAAAAAAGCGCAACGGCGGCTGTCGTCATCAATGAGCATTCCTAAATCGTATTCGCTTGACTCCAGGCATTCCTGCAGTTTAAGGACATCAGAATCCTGGGTGCTTAACAGGTTTCGTTTTTGATGGGGAATCTCGACCCAGGTGAGCTGGCAGGGGAGTTTTTCAAAGAGCTCATTGAGTGTTTCTCTGACGAGTCTCAATGAACAGGCAACGGCAATTCTCAAAGGCCGCAAGGCATGAAAGTGTTTATGGAATTGTGTCCGATAAGGTTCCATGGGATGAAAGGTTCTTTGCGAGCCAGGCTGCCGAGACGCTCGTCCAAATCCTCTGGTCGTGATTTCCTGAATTTTTTCCAGTCCGTGACCCGTAGAAACCGGTTGCGACTGTTCGAGCAGAAATTCGAGTCCCGTGTAAGAGGGGCCGCACTGTGAGCCGGTAACCATGATGGCCCCTTGGGCCTGCAGATGATTGGCGGCGTACGACAGGACTGCCGGTACCGTCAGTCCCAAGTCAATCACCCGGCAGCCGTTTCGCCGTAGTGCACTGGCGACGCCTGTGATGATATCCGGAGAGGAAGGTCGTTCGTCAAAACCGATGACAACACAAGGACCTCGACTTTTTTCCGGGCCAGGGTATTCAAGAGAGTGAAGTACTGTATTCTTTGGGGAGGCGATAGGCTCTTGAGGGGCGACTCCTTTAAGAGGCAGCTGTTCCCAGAGCAGGTTAGAAAAGGCACCCGCGATATGGGCTGCCTGGATTCGATTGATTTCGTTCAGATAAACGCCCCGGACCCCTTCTGCGGTAAACAGATTCTCTGGTGCGACGCGTTGCTTTTGTGTCTGCTGAAGTCGTTTGACGGTTTGGGGAGACAGATTGCCCGTTTCCGTGTTATGTGGACATGTGCGGCATTTCGGATAGAAGGCTGCCAGTCGCGAGAGGTGAATGGCTTTCGAAATCGGATAATCTTCGCCGGGACACTGAAAATAGACTTCTGCTGTCTGTAGGAGCACGGGGAGCCGCGGTTTGAGAGGAATCGCGGCCTGAGGTAGAATCTGCGTCTCGTCTTCCGGTTGATTACCGGCATGAGATTCGGATTTCAGTGAAATGGTTTTCGACTCCCGATGGATTTGTTTGTTGTATTTGCAGGATCGGCGGACAGCATCACTCGAAATTAACGGCAAAATTGAGTGTAATATCTAATAAGTGTCACCCCGAGGTGACTTTGGTTGAGAACGCTGTTTCGCGGCTCAATTTACGTTATCCCACTGTTTCTGGTCAATAAGAGTTCTTAAATGAGTCTGCATGTTACGGAATTCCTGCTGAATCCCGCTAAGAACGAGTTTGGTCCGATTGTGGTGCTGCACGGCGATGATCGCTACATGAAGCAGGAGGCGATTAAGGCAATCGAGCCGATTGTGCTGGGAGACGATGAAGACACCAGTATGACCCGTTTCGATGGAAAACGGCTTGAAAGAGAACTTCCCCCGTCAACTCTGTTTGATGAGTTGAAAACCGTTTCCATGTGGGGAGATAAGCGTCTGGTGATTGTCGACGAAGCGGAAAAATTTGTGTCCGCATTTCGAGGTAAATTGGAAAAATACCTGGAGGCACCGTCAAAAAGTTCATTGCTGATTCTGGATGTTAAATCGTGGAGTAAGGCGACGCGACTGGCAAAGCTGGTTGCCAAAATCGGCCTGGATCTGGAGTGTAAAGAGCTTAAGGGGGGGCAATTAGCAAAATGGATTACTGATACTGCTGGACAATTGCATCAGAAGCAGATCTCACGCGAGGCTGCCTTACTGCTGGTCGAAATGGTGGGAACCCATTGTGGACAAATACATCAGGAATTGGAAAAGCTAACCACATTTGTGGGAGAGCAGCCACGCATTTCTCCCGATGACATTCGTGCTGTTGTCGGCGGCTGGAAGGCAGAGACCACCTGGGCGATGACGGGGGCTGTGCGTGATGGCAATATTGGAGACGCACTCAAGTACCTGGATCATCTGCTGGTAGCTGGAGAAGCACCTCAAAAAATACTGGGGGGATTGACTTTCGTCTGGCGAAAATACTTCAAGGCCACACAGCTGGCAGTGCAGGGAACTCCATTAAAACAGGCATTAAAAGAGGCTGGCGTCTTTCCCCGAGATGTCGATTCTTCCGATCGCTATCTACGACGCTTGAGTCGTCAGCGGGCGGAAAAGATCAGTCACTGGTTGCTGGAAACCGATCTGAATCTGAAAGGAAACAGCCGTCTGGCGCCGCGATTGGAATTAGAGCGTCTGCTGTTTTTGCTTAGCGGAAAACCGTGAGTTCATTGTAAAGGTTCTGATACAAAAAACTTAAAGTGTGGACGTATCTTCATAAACATCCTTTCAAAATTCTTTATTTCTGCCCAGAATGAATCTTGCCTTGAATATCGTGCGGGGGTATAACTCAGCGTTAATAAGGTTTTTGCGAAACTCATTGGCACTGTTTGAACCTTGCAGTGATTGACTAAGTTTCGCTCATCTAATGGGATCTCAGACGCACATTGAGGTGAAGCATGTCGTCCGAACTCTTAGATCCAAGTAATGTCGCCAGCATCTATGAGGAAGCACCTCTGGAAGCTGATCGTCATAAATGGATCGAAAGTCAGAAGAATGGCTCTGACCTGGGCAATCTCGCGATCTCTGACTGGTATGCAAATCATTGGTACTATTTTTGTATCGGTAAGAAGATTGAGCACCTGCTGGGAAATCGATGCTGGCAGGAATTCAGCGAGACCCGCTTTGGTTTTTTAAAATCGCTCGCGCTTGAAAATGATCTATTAGCAGACCGTATTCTCGATCGAATCTTCTGGTTGCGAATGGAGAATCTGGATATCATTATCTGGGCTAGAGAGTGGAGTTTACCACTGGAGCGTGTGATTGATATTCTTGAACTGATCGATATCAACTCAGCACGTCTTGAACCAGTTTTGACCTGATTCAAAATGTGAATAATGGATGATTCCGCACCACCTTCGCTTTCGCAGGAAGAACAACCTCAGGTGGCTGCCGCTGATCATACGCGCGGACTTTTTTCAGGACTTCGCGTTGTCAGCCTGCTGACGTTGTTAAGTCGATTGCTGGGAATGGTTCGGGATATTGGTATGGCAACGTTGTTTGGCAACGGGCCGATCATGGATTCCTTCTCTGTCGCATTCAAGCTGCCGAATCTGATGCGACGTCTATTAGGAGAGGGAGCACTCTCGACTGCATTCCTCCCTACGTATATCCGGGAGCTGGAACAAAAAGGACGAGAGTCGTCGTGGAGACTGGTAACAGCGGTACTCTTCTGGTTGATGATCTTTTCCGTTCTGGTCGTCACAGCCGGCGAAACGCTGCTGATCATGCTGAGCAGTCTGGCTGAACCCGGTTCGGAAGCACAACTTTTGTATTGGTTGTCTGGTCTGTTATTGCCTTACCTGGTCTTGATTTGCCTGGCAGCACAGATTAATGCCACTCTGCATGCGCTGAATCATTTTTCGATTCCCGCACTGTTGCCCACAATTTTGAATCTGTTCTGGATGATGGGAATCTGGCTGATTGCACCATTCTTTCCGGATCCACAGACAAAGATCACCGCGATTTGTCTTTCTCTGCTAGCGGGTGGCGTTGTGCAATTGTTGCTGCCGTTATTGAAGTTATTTCGCCTGGGCTATCGTCCTCAACTGGAGTGGTCGAATGGATTCAGCCAAGTGAAAATCATTGCCGCCAGTATGGCTCCCATTGTTGTTGGACTGTCGATTACTCAATTCAATACCTTGATCGATAGTCTGTTGGCCTGGGGGCTAGCAAAGCCGGAAGGCATTTATGTTATGGACATTGAGGCAGGGCCTCACTTCTGGCAGATTTTTGAGTCAGGAACTGCTTCGGCGCTGTATTTTGGCCAGAGGATGTATCAGTTTCCGTTGGGCGTGTTTGGTGTTGCATTGGGGACGGTGCTTTATCCCCGGCTTTCCCGCCATGCAGAACGAAAAGAGGATCATTTATTGCGCCAGGATTTACTGTTGGGGCTGCGATTGGTCTTGGGCGTCGGTTTGCCAGCTAGTATGGGGCTGTTTTTAATGGCAGAACCGCTGTCGTCGCTTTTGTTTCAGTACGGTGATTTCGATGTGTTTGACGCCTTGCAAACAGCGGAAATGATTCGCTTTTACGGCATTGGAGTTTTTGCGATCATGGCAGTCCTGATTTTGAATCGTGGATTTTATGCCGTTGGTGATACCCGAACGCCGGTCAGGATTGGGGTTGTGATCGTGGTTTGTAACCTGCTGTTGAATCTGGTTTTCATCTGGTGGTTGAAGGGAAGAGGGCTCGCGTTGGCGACCTCTCTGTCAGCGATGATTCAATCGGTTCTCAGTCTCTGGCTAATCAGAGAAAAAGTCGGATCAATTGATCTTTCAAAGATCTTGCACACCTGTCTTCAGGCCAGCCTGGCGACGTTTATAATGTCAGCAGTGATCATGGTGGAATTGCAGGTGATTTCGTCCTCGGATCAATTTCTGACTCGTCTGATACGTGTCTTTATTCCCGTCGTTTCAGCAGTCGTCGTTTATCTGCTACTGGCTCGTTTGTTAGGGATGAGTGAAATCATGACACTGCTGCGCTTGGGTAAAAAAACAGTCGATGATCGACAGGAGACATAAAAAGCCCTCCGGTAAATCCAGAGGGCTTAATAAGCTTAGTTATGTCTGCTTGATAGATTTGCTGGTTTAGAATTCACCAATGACTTCGCCGCCACTGCGAGTGCTCAGAGCTCGGTAGGTTCCCAGGTCGATGTTTTCACTGAGGGAACGAACTGCACCGTCCATCAGGAGCGCATGTACGATACCAATGTGATAGCTGCGAGCAGTGACCGCGGCATAGGTCGGGCCACTACAGGTCTGCGCTTCCCGGCAGGATGTATAATCGCCGGCATCAAGTGCGCCATCGCTGGCGTTGGGAATCGCAAGTTTCGTATTTGGAGGCAGCGTGGACGTGAACCCGGTCTGGTGTACACGACCATCGACCCATTCAGTGTGACCGCTGTTCGGTTTATTATCAGTGCCAAATAACGGCACAACATCACTGGCAACACTAGGGATCGTGGGTGTGCCGCTACCCCCATCACGATTATAGGCGGTAAACGCCTTGACTTCTGCAAAACAAAGGGTGTTACTCATGCCGTCGGTGAAGTCGCGTGGCTTGGTTTTACTGTTGGGATAAAACGCACCATCGCCGCCGCTCAGGCTGGAATTGTTAAAGACGTGCCAGGTGCCGCCGTTGTATCCATAACTAACGGGATAGTGTACCGGAGCCCCTCCTGAAGTGCGGATTCTGTCATTGACTTCACTGGGGCACATAAAGAAGGGGGTGCGTGTGTAAGCAATGCTGGGGTCACTCTGACCGCTGTAGGTTGTCGTGAAATCAATATTATTGTAGAGGTTGGCTCCATCAGCGAAGGGGAGTATGCGGGCATGGATGGACCACTGACCTCCGGATGTATAACCACTCGAACCATTAGGGCCGACACAAAAAGCAGGAGGGAATGCCGAATGAGCGCTCAAGTAGTTGTGTAACGCCAATCCGATCTGCTTCAGATTGTTTTTGCATTGACTGCGACGTGCTGCTTCACGCGCCTGTTGTACGGCAGGTAAGAGCAAAGCGATCAGAATCGCGATAATGGCGATGACCACCAGCAGCTCAATCAGAGTAAAACCATGTTTGCGTTTGCCGGGTTTCCGGCAGTGTAGAAAATGTTGCCCCATTTCTTTTCTTTCTTCTAAAAAAGATCGTGGCAACGTGCTGTTCAACAACTGGTTTTGCAACGTGCAAACAAACACTACAGGTGTCTGGGTGAGTAAGCCGTCTTGCCGATAAATCACGAATTAGTATGAGACTTGATAACGAGTCTTTGTTGACATTGAGTCTCAGGATCATTATATTAGCCATCAGTTTCATCACGTGCAAGCAAGACAGGCCTGTTTTTCGCAATAATTGATGCGATAAATAAGTCCTGTAGAGTAGGACTCTCATTGTGGTTCATGATGGTGCGAACTTATGTATATCGCATTTCAATTGGTGGTCTTGAAGTCTGCCAGGGGCGTATTGAATTGCATTTTGAATTCTCTGTCTATCTGGTATCCAAGAAATTATGAGCGAACAAAGTGATGTAGAACGCCAGGCTCCGGCGTCCGCCCCCAAAGAAGAAGCACCTGCAGAAGTAATCTGCTCAGATACGATCCTGAAGGGAAATCAGGAAGTGTTGATTCAACACGGCGAGACTACTTATCGTTTGAGGATCACCCAAAATGGCAAATTGATTCTATGTAAGTAGAACTCGTGTCCTGTTAAGAAAAAGTGGCTTCTGTGAGAGACTTTAAGCCTCTCACAGGAGATTGCCCTTAATTTGAAAAGGCAATCTGCAGGCTATCCAGAATGTCCTGCTCCAGTGCTGGGTCGCGTCCAAGAGGAAGCCAGCCAGGAGTGTCACTACGCTGTTTGACCAGATTCAAATCGCGTCGTAAGCTCAAATCCTGTAGAAAAGTGGCTCCGCCAGGGGCGCTCGAGGTCTGAGTCGGTACATCTTCAATTTCTTTGAAGGCTTCCACACCCAGCAGGTAGCCTCCTTCTACGGGCGTGACACTGACAAAGACACGGCGCCGAATTGATTGCAGGCTGCTTTCCAGTCGATTGTCAAAACCGACGGAATCACCGTGCCAGGGCTCCAGCAGGTTGGCCCCGACTTTATAATCGGTCTCAATTCGGCCATCCAGCTTATTTTCGCGGGCAATCGCGAATTTGTAGTTGTGAATCGTATCCACAACTCGCTCCCAGACCACATCCTGATTCGTACCCGAAATTTGAATTGGATTTGACAGCGCCGCAGTAGGCGCAGCCTGAAATCCACCTGACGCACAGCCAGTACATAGCACACATAACATGATGAAATTGATAAGGTTACGAATCATTACCGGTTGCCGTCACTCAGACTGCTTTGCAGTAAATCAATGCCTGGACAGGCGAAATCAGAGTGTTTACTCCGTTGTTTTTATTCGACGGGGCAGGTGAAAGGGGATTAGCTGATTTTCTTAAACAGCCGCGAAGTTTCCCAGATTGAGAAATTTGAGGCAAGATCACTTTGAAAATCCATTTGTAATGTTTGTTCAATAACTTTCCGAGCCTACACCCGGGAAAAGATTCTGTTTAGAATCTTTGTTTGAAGTGATTGTCTTAAAACGTTTTAACCACTTTACAGGTAAGCACCATGGAATACTTTGCAGACGTCCCCAAAATTGAATACGAAGGCCCACAGAGTAAAAATCCACTTGCATTCAAACAGTACAATCCAGAAGAGCAAATCGAAGGCAAATCGATGCGAGATCTCTTTCGGTTCAGTATCTGTTACTGGCATACATTTCGCGGTACAGGAAGTGATCCGTTTGGTGCTGCGACACTCCAACGCCCCTGGGATGATGGTTCTAATTCTGTAGAAAATGCACTGAAACGCGTGGATGTCGCGTTTGAATTTTTTGAGAAACTTCAGGCTCCTTATTATTGTTTCCATGATAAAGATGTGTCACCAGACGGTGAGACCTTGAAAGAGGCAAACGAAAATTTCGACCGCATCGCCGATAAGCTGCTCGAAGCACAGGAACGAACGGGCATCAAGCTTTTGTGGGGAACAGCCAATCTGTTTTCACACCCCCGCTTCATGCATGGTGCTGCGACCAGCCCCAACGCCGATGTCTTTGCCTATGCAGCGGCGCAGGTTAAAAAAGCGATGGAAGTCACATATCGTCTAGGAGGAGAGAACTATGTGTTCTGGGGTGGCCGCGAAGGATACATGAATCTGTTCAATACCGACATGAAACGCGAACTGGATCATCTTGCACGGTTCATGCATATGGCAGTGGAACACGCTCAGAAGATCGGTTTCAAGGGACAGTTTTTGTTCGAGCCGAAACCAAAAGAACCCACGAAGCATCAGTATGATTTTGATGCGGCTGCCTGTCTGAATTTCCTGCGCGCCTACGATCTGCAGGACCATGTGAAACTGAATATCGAAACGAACCACGCTACGCTGGCCGGTCATACCATGATGCATGAGCTGGTTTATTCTTCCATTCAGGGAGCACTCGGAAGTATCGATGCCAATACGGGGGATCTTTTACTTGGTTGGGACACAGACCAGTTCCCGACCGACATTTACCTGACCACGCAATGCATGCTGGCGATTCTTGATCAGGGAGGCCTGGCTCCCGGCGGTGTCAATTTTGATGCCAAAGTCAGACGTGAAAGCTTTGAGCCGATCGATCTGTTTTATGCTCACATTGGTGGTATGGATGCATTTGCCCGCGGTGCAAAAATTGCAGCACAGATTCGCAAGGACGGCGTGCTGACCGACTTCGTCGCCAAACGCTATGCCAGCTTTAATGAAGGGATCGGAAAGAACATCGAGGACGGCAGCGTTTCTTTTGCTGATCTCGAAACTTACATGTTAGCGAAGGGGGACTCGGCTCCGAATCTCAGTGGTCGTCAGGAATGGATTGAAAACGTGATCAACGACTATCTCTGATCACCTGTTTTTTTAAAAATTTGATGAGAATAACCCTCTGTATTCACTGTAATTACAGAGGGTTATTTTTTATTAATTCTGAAGAAAAATAACTTTTCGCCACTCGCTTCCTAATCACGAACTAAGCTTACTAAAGGCTTCCAAGGCAAGCTTTCTAAAATGATGGGTCTATCGATTATGCCGTTTATTAAAAATGTACTGATTCGGCATGAAAATAAGATTCTGATCTCGTTATCAGAAGATGACCTGTTGATATCACGTAGTGGGGAGGAAAGTGATGATCGAGTCTATTATGGATACCTGTCGTGAGTATTCCACTTTTTATATCAATTACCTGAATAAACGGTGGGATAATATTTCTCCGATGGAATACGGACTGGTTCTGGTTGCGATTGCCTTCATTGGCTGGGTTCTGATGAGAAACGGTACCCGCAAAATCTGAATCCAATATTGAACTGGTTGCGCAATACGCAGGTTGAAAAAATTAAATTTCCCCTGCCGAACCCGTTCTATTTCTTCTCCTCGAATTCCCCTTGTCAGCATTCCGAAAATGGTTAAGATTCCTCCTCTTCGTGGGTCACGTCTGTTTAACGGCATCTTGTAGGATCGGCTTGTTTTTTCGTTTTTTTGAAAAACGATGCAATTAGCCAGTCCACTGAATGCCGATGAATTTACAACCTTTGGGAAACAGAGACCACTTAAAATCAATCTATTGGAGTTGAGGTGAATTTTGGTTATCGAACCAAATCACCCGTCGACGAGAAGATTGACAATGCATACAATAGAAATAGTATTCTGTCATTTCAAATTCCGTCGGAGGATCCTAAACCTTAGCATGGACCGGAGTCATTAGTGGTGAGTGCCAGGCACTACCCGATTCACCGTCCTTCTTGCAGCGACCCCACCGTCGCAATGTTATGACAGCAATACGACAAAAGTCGTGACCTCCTGGAGGCACGGCTTTTTTTATTGGGTTTTATTGAGTGACAAATTTGCATTAGCTTCGATCATCGTCATGGTCCGGTTCTCAAAGAAAGTCCATTCGGTTCTTGAAGCCTGTTATGGAACATGCCACAATCAATGTTCATTTTTACGTTTGACTAATTCGTAGCGGGCGTTTTCCACAAATGGGGATTCTCAAGGTTGGGAAGACGTAATCGAATTCAGCCAAGTGTCACTTATCGGAATTCTCTGAGATCGATCTTTTTTCATGAATGCATCAAAGTCTTCGCTCGGTAGATCATTTTCCCAATCGTTTATGAAGTCCTTTACTCGCTCCCGGCTTTTTTCGAAAGGGAGCATGTGGGTCTGGCCGATTGCCGGGACTGTCCTATTACTGGTTCTTGCATTCATTGTTCGTTCCGTTGTGGAACAGTCGAGTAAACAGACCGTTGCTGATAATCTGGAGACGATTCTCAATGCGGATGTCGCGGCTTTGAATATCTGGTTGGAACGCGAAGAATCACTGGCAGAAGTTTTAGCTGAAGAGCCGCGCATTCAGAAATTGACGGGAGAATTGATTGAAATTTCCCAGCAGAACCCGGATGACCGTGAAGCCTTGCTGCATTCAAATTCACTCACAGAACTCAGGGCTGAATTCGAGTCCGAACTGGAACATCTGGGATATCTGGATGTCGGACTCTTCAGTCTGAGTGGGAGAGTCATCGCTTCTTCGCGAGATGAACCGATTGGAAGAGCCGATCTGCCGATTCAGATATCCGCTTTGGAAAAAGTCGCTCAGGGAGAAGCCACTGTTACGCGACCTTTCGAGAGCCTGTTTGCACGCGAAACCGATTCGGGTGAATTAAAAGCAGGCCTGCCGACAATGCTGGCGATGGCACCGGTCAGGGACGCTGCGGGAAAACCAATTGCAGCATTGGCCCTGTTAATTCGACCGGATATCAATTTTACACGAATTCTGTCCGTGGCGCGTGCTGGTAAGACGGGCGAAACCTATGCCTTTGACAAAGAAGGGCTCATGCTATCTCAGAGCCGTTTTGATGAAGATTTAAAAATGATCGGTTTGATTCCGGATCGCGAGGATTCGCACTCGATTCTGAATATTCAAATCCGAGATCCTCAAGTGGATATGCTCAGCGGGAATCGTCCTACGTTGAGGCTGGCGGATCGTCCATTAACACAAATGGCCGCCGCAGCCGTACAGAATCAGAGTGGTGTGAATGTCGACGGCTATCGAGATTATCGAGGCGTCCCTGTAGTGGGTGCGTGGACTTGGCTGCCTGGGTATGAAATGGGGGTCGCGACTGAGATGGACAAGTCGGAAGCGTTTCGCCCCCTGTACTTATTGCGCTACAGTTTTTGGGGACTGTTTGCTCTTCTGGTGGTCGGCTCAATTGCGATCTTCATCTTTACCGTGATTGTCGTCAGAAAGGAACAGGAAACCCGCCGCGCCGTCATTAAAGCGAAGCAGTTAGGACAGTATGCACTGGAAGAAAAGCTGGGTGAAGGCGGCATGGGCGTTGTGTATCGTGGCCATCATGCCATGCTCAGACGACCGACTGCGATTAAACTCCTGGATATCGAAAAAACGACAGATGAAGCCGTTGCCCGGTTTGAACGAGAAGTGCAGTTAACCAGTCAGCTAAACCATCCGAATACGATTGCCATCTATGATTACGGTCGCACGCCTGAGGGGGTATTTTATTACGCGATGGAATTGCTGGAAGGCATCAACCTGGATGATCTTGTCAAACAGTTTGGCCCCCTTCCGGAAAAACGCGTCATTCATCTGTTGAAGCAGATTGCCGGTTCGCTTTCAGAAGCACATCAACTGGGCGTGATTCACCGAGATGTCAAACCAGCCAATATCTTTTTAACTCATCGTGGCGGTGTCTACGATTTCGTCAAGTTGCTCGATTTTGGTCTGGTGAAAGCCGTGGATGGTCGTGAACAAGCTTCGTTGACCTCGACAAATGCTATGGCTGGGACCCCCATGTATCTCTCACCGGAAGGCATCAACCACCCGGATCAAGTCGATGCCCGGAGCGATATTTATGCGTTCGGAGCCGTCGGGTTTTATCTCCTGACGGGAACAACGGTCTTTGAGGGGGATTCCATAATAGAGATCTGTATGAAGCACAGCCAGGAGCAGCCGGAAACTCCTTCTCAACGACTGGGGAAACCTGTCGCAGAAGATCTGGAACAGATTATTATGAAGTGTCTGGAGAAAGATCCTGCAAAACGACCTCAGACGGCAGCAGAACTCGTTATGTCGCTTTCTGAATGCCAGTCTGACGGAAAGTGGACGATCCAGGACGCCTGCGACTGGTGGAAGCATAAAATGGAACAGAGGCTGAATGCGACGTTGGTCCAATCTGCGCCTGCGATCAAGGCAGCACCCTCATCGACCACCGATGCGACGTTGATCGTCAATCTCTCGAAGGAAGAGTAAACCTGCACCTGGAGTGGTTGTTTTTTTGCTGAGAAACCAGGCTTACTTCTTCATCGCTTCCAGAGGAATGAAATGCGGTGGATCATCGCTAGAGTTGACTGGAGCACTGGTTTTATTCGCCAGAATTCCCGGTGCGGCTGTCTGACTGTGATCTGCACCTTGATAGACTCCGAAATCGTTAAAGAAGAATTTCTTGGCGATACGATAGACAAAGCTCTTCTCGGGAACTTCGTTGCCGGGAGAATATTGTGACGTCCGCGTTTCCAGATTTTGCAGTTCCTGCATCGCCTGTTTCCGGGCAGTGGAATCTTTCGCACCATGTTTTTTGACGAGATTTTCCAGTAGATCAGGGCGTTCCAGAATAATGCAACCGCGTGTATTTTGCTGCACCACTTCGCGGAAATCTTTCAGGAACTCGGACTGCACAAACTTTTCTTTCAGGGTTTTGCTTTCGTCATGAATCGAATCGGTGGCAAACTGAATCACGGGGCAAGGTTCAATATCGCCCCACGGATTGATGTGATGGCTGAGTCCGGTTGCTGCGGGACAGAGGGCGGTCCCATTGTGATCAAAATAAGCATCGATCACGCCGATTGGTTTTTTGGCTCGCATCTCCACGACAAATTTACGGGCGCGCAACTGTTCTTCCGGAGAGAGTGCCAGTTCAGGGTTTGGTTCCGGACCAGCTACCCGATAGATGTGATACCAGGTATACATCACGCCCATGTCGATTAGCTTATCGACCCATTCTTCAGTAAGCAGATCATCGATGTTTGATTTACATAAGCTGGTACAGACACCTGTTAAGAGTTTATTGTCCAGGCAGTTCTGGATACCCTGCATGGTTTTTTCATAGACATCATTGCGACCTCTGCGTTGGTTGCTGATGATTTCGTTGCCTTCCACACTGATCAAGGGAGTGGCATTTCCAAGTTTGCGGAGCTTTTTCGCGATTTCGTCGGTGATGAATTGGCCGTTGGTAAAAATCTGAAAGTAACAGTCGGGGTGGCGTTCCAGGATTTCCAGTAACTGCGGGTGCATGAAAGGCTCGCCCCCCAGGATCCCGAAAAAGGAATTCCCCATCTCTTTCGCTTCTTTGATCAGACGCGACATGGCTTCGACGTCGATTTTTTCCTGCTTGGCAGCGACATCGACCCAGCAACCCTGACAGCGCAGATTGCAACTGTTGATGACAGAGATGTAAAGAAACGGGGGGAAAAACTCGCCACGTTTGAGTCGTTTTTTGTGCTTGTGAACTGAGAGCGCGCCTTTGAAACCGAAATTATATGCCAGCTTCCAGACAAGTCGTTTGTCTGTCTCAAATAAGACGCGTTTGGCCATTTTCAAATACATGAAGGATCTCAGTTCCGTAGGACAAGCTGGGGGATAGTGGACAAAAATAGTTCCATATTCAATTTTACTCAGTCGGGAGCCAGGAAGCACCTGTTTGTCTTAAAAAATACTTAGAATTTTTGCATAGTACACAAACATTTCGTCACTCACTGTAAATTGCATGGATTTCATGGTATAAGAATTTGTTCTGGAAATTCTTTTTTTGACTTTGGCGTATAATTCTTATACTTTCTAAGTCTAAATAAAACAGTTCCGCCGCTCAAAAGTAAAGACCTTTTTCATTTCGATTCAAATTGTTTAAGAGCTCGAGGCAATTGATGGAGTTAGTTGGACGACGATACGATACATTCGAAGCGGTCAGCATTAAGATCAACGGAGACAAAATCACTTCTATTGACCTGCTGCCAGATTCGGAAGCAGCAGGTTTGCCTTTTATCGCACCAGCATTATTTGACCTGCAGATCAATGGATACGGCGGCATCTGGTTTAATAAACCTGGTTTGACGGCTGATGAAGTTTGTCAGGTTCTGGAAAAACATTATCAGTATGGCATTACCCGGTTATGTCCCACTTTAATCACCAGCTCCTTCGATGACTATGTGAGTGGCTTTACCGCAATTCGAGAAGCATGCGATCAAAATAGCTGGGTCGATCAAATGGTCCCTGGTTGTCATCTTGAAGGTCCCTACATTTCTCCGATTCAGGGACCACGCGGCGCGCATCCTTTAGATCAGGTCCGGCCCGCTGACTGGGATGAATTCTGTCAGTTACAGGAGCTATCGGGAAATCGGATTCGATTGGTCACATTGGCGCCCGAAGTCGATAATGCAATTCCCTTTATCAAAAAAGCAGTCGCTTCAGGAGTCGTGGTTTCGATCGGCCATACCGCAGCCGAGCCCGAGCAGATCACTGAAGCCGTTGATGCAGGGGCACGCTTAAGTACGCATCTGGGAAATGGTGCACATGGCACGCTCCGCAGGCACCCCAATTATATTTGGGAACAACTGGGCGAGCCGCATTTGATGGCCAGTATTATTACCGATGGCTATCATCTTCCCGCCAGCGTGGTTAGAACGATCATCAAAACGAAAGGGGTCGAGAATACGATCATTACCTGTGATGCCTCCGGGTTAGCAGGTTCACCTCCCGGAATCTATGAAGAGGGCTCCGTCAAAATGGAAGTCCTTGAAAATGGCCCGATTGTGATCGCCGGTCAGCGTCAGCTGCTTGCTGGTTCCGGGGTGGAGACCGATACTTGTGTCACGACTGCCATCGATATGGCGGGGATCACTTTGCAGGAAGCGGTGGATATGGCCGGGGTAAATCCCGCACGATTATTAGGCTTTGAGGAAATTCGGCTCGAAGTCGGGGCAAGAGCAGACCTGATTTTGTTCCACTACGAAGGTGCGGGCTCTCGAATGAATCTACAAACCACTTTATCTTGTGGTGCTGTGAAATATGGGACCCTGCTGGTCAATTCCTGAATCTGTTCTGTCTGGAACGAATACGCTCGTCGCCACCCAGAAAAATTGAGAAAAATCTTTCTGCTCGGGTGTTCACTGATTCCCTTCCCCTATTTTTGATGTTATAATTAGGTATTCTTATTCCGAACATTGAAACTTCATACGGATAAATTTTGTATCTATTTCAGGGCCGTCTTAATATTATTTTATTGGCTCTTCTACATATTGAGATGACATCAGGCTGTTGGATTTCAGGTAAACGAGGCGTTTTTTTTATTATTCGCGAAACATACGGGTTGTTTTGATCAAATGTTCCCGTCGTGTTTCCATCAGGTTTACAGCAAATCTTGTTTCTTGCCAGATGTGCATCTGCAGATCATGGACCGCGAATGATTTTTTTTAATAAGAAGTCACCCAAGAAAAAACTCAGTGAGCAAATCGTCGATCTTCGTCTTGTGACACAACAGGAGATGGACGGTTGCCTGCAGGAACTGCAGGAGAAATCCACTGATGATGGTAAGTTGATCCGTTTGTTAGAGCGGAAAAACCTGATCACATCCTTTCAGGCCGGTCGATTAAAAAGTAATGAATTCGAAGGTCTGGTTCTTGGTGATAATAAATTAATGTACCAGAACGCTTCAGGCAGTTTCGCACGAGTCTATCGAGCTGCTTCGCTGGTTGACGGTCGCATGGTCGGCGTTAAGGTGCTCAGGCAACGCTGGGCTCAGGATCCCGAGACGGTCAAAATGTTTCATCGGGAAGCCGAAGTCTGCAAACAGTTTCAGCATAAGAATATTGTTCCCATCTTTGATGTCGGCGTTCAGGATGGCATTCATTATTTCACAATGGAATTTGTGGAAGGTGGAAATCTGCGTGATTTTATTACCATTCGCAAGAAGCTGTCCCCCTCTGAAGCGATCAAGTATACCGCTGATATTTGCGAGGGGCTCGAGTATGCCAATCGTCTGGGATACACGCACCGTGATATGAAGCCGACTAATGTCTTGATGTCCATTCAGGGTGTCGCGAAGCTGATTGATTTTGGTCTGGCTGGCGAAGATGATGCCAGCGGTGCTGGCGAGGCCCATCAACGTGCAGTTGAATATGGGACGCTCGAAAAGTCGACTGGCGCGCCACGAAATGACCCCCGGAGTGATCTCTATTTTGTGGGGACAGTTTTTTACGAACTACTTAGCGGCAAACCTCCATTCCCGCGGACCAAAGACGTCGAAGAACGAAAACGGCCGTCGCGTTATTCACAGGTTCCTTCCATCACAACTCTGGAACCGAATCTCCCCACTCCGATTGTGACTGTTCTGGAAAAGTTGATGGCCTATCAGCCAAATGAACGCTATCAGTCAGCAACAGAGGCCATTCAGGACTTGCTCGAAGTCCGCGCCCAACTCGGTGACTCTGATTCAGACAGCGGACCTCCTTCAAGAGAAGCAGATGTCAAAACGGCTGCCGAGCAGGAACTGCAGATGGCCATCGCGCCTCCGACCGTCTTATGTGTCGAAAGCCGTCCTAAGCATCAGGACGTGCTGCGAGATTATCTCACGAAACATGGCTACCGGGTTTTGATCCTGAGTGACATCGATCGGTCAATGAACCGCATTAAAGAGAATGCTCCCGATTGTGTCGTCTTCATGGAAGATTCTATTGGGGCAGGAGCCGTCGAGGCATTTAACAAAGCTTTAGCGATGAACCCTGATCTAGCCGCGGTGCTTGTTCTGTCTGAGAAGAACGCCGCTGTCAAGAAGACGTTGAAGAAAACAGACCGCTCTCGGATTCTGGTCCAGCCAATCAAAATCCGAAATTTACGAGCGAAAATTCAGAAAGTTCTGCAGCACCAGTTAAATGACTCGGCGGAACTCACCGCTTATTAAATCTCCAGGTTTCTTTGGTAGCGCTCACTCGTATTTGGGAATATTCGGTTCAGGAATTTCTTCGAGCAGCCGCGCTACGATGTCTTCGGTCACCATTCCTTCTGCCTGTGCCTGGAAATTTGTAGAAATGCGGTGGCGCAGCACTGGGACAGCCACGCGACGGATATCACTCAAGGAGACGCTGGCGCGTCCTGACATTGCCGCAATTGCTTTCCCGCCGGCAATCAGATATTGACCGGCTCGGGGACCGGCGCCCCAGTCAACCATCTGTTTAATGAACGCAGGTGCAGATCCGTCTGACGGACGCGTAGCCCGCACTAGCCGGGTGACGTAGTTAATCGTCATCGGGCCAACTTCAATCATATTGATCTGTCGTTGCAGATAAATGATTGATTTTGCCGAGAGTACTTTCCGAATTTCCGGTTTCTCACTGATGCTTGTTGATGCCAGGATTTTTTCTTCCTCTTCCAGATTCGGATATTCCACTTTGATGTTGAACATGAAACGGTCGAGTTGCGCTTCGGGAAGAGGATAGGTGCCTTCCTGCTCAATCGGGTTCTGTGTGGCGATCACAAAAAATGGATCGGGTAAATCATACGTCGTCTGCCCCACCGTCACTTCACGTTCCTGCATCGACTGCAATAAAGCGGCCTGAGTCTTAGGAGGAGTTCGGTTAATTTCATCGGCCAACAGAATATTTGTAAAGACAGGGCCTTGCACAAATCGGAAGGAACGTCTACCGGAATCTTCTTCCTCAAGCACATTCGTTCCTGTGATGTCGGATGGCATCAGGTCCGGAGTAAACTGAATTCGTTTGAACTCACAGTCAAGAATCCGGGCAATGGTACTCACCAGCAAGGTCTTTGCCAGTCCGGGGACTCCAACCAGCAGACAATGGCCGCCGGTGAAAATGGCTGCAAGAATCTGTTCGATGACATCATCCTGCCCGATAATGACTTTGTGTAGTTCATCGACCATAACGTCATGATGGCGTTTTAACTTTTCAAGGAAATCGTCGAAGTCGCGTTTTTCGTTAGCCAATGTTTTTCCATTCTCTTTATTAAATCATGAAGCTGGTCTGATTTGACTCCGCCAATCTTTTTCCAACGTCGGCAGTCGCTTCTGGCTGATATGAAAATATGCTTTCCGGGAACCCAATTATAGTCATCTTAAATGACAAGAGAAACAGAGACCCTGTCTTGCATAAGCAAAACTGGTACAATTAGAAAAACCGCCAAAAAAGGGCTGGGATCATAAAAAACAGCATAATATTGGTAAGTCAGGATATTTGTTGAACAATAATGGGGGTGATGTCAGTTCTGGATCATGATAGAGTCAGCTTTTGTCTAAAAGTCTTGTCAAGAGATAGAAAGAGAGATGCGATGGATCGATCACATCATCAGAAAGCGCATCGGGCGTTGCGCTGGATCATTACAGGTGCCATTTGCATTTTCTGGGGATTGCAATCGTCGGAGACGGTATCTGCTCAGGAACTCTCAGCGAAAGCGGTCTCTGATTCCATCGAACGCGGACGGGATTTTCTGGTCAAAAAACAGAACCAAAACGGTTCATGGCCTGTTCCCGGTAACACGTATCAAGAAGGCATGAGTTGTCTGGCACTAATGGCCTTAATCAACTGCGGCATGACAGCAGAAGACGAACCAGTCCAGCGTGGTTTGAAGTATTTAAGATCATTGCGCGCTCCCAAGCCCAAAGGCACCTATCAAACCAGCCTGATGATCATGGCTCTGGCAGCGGCTAAAGACGGGAAACGAGATTTACCCCTGATCGCCTCATTGGTCCAACGTCTGGAAAAGAGTCAGGTAAAAACGGGACTCGACGCTGGGGGCTGGAGTTATGGTCCTGGAATGGCGATTGGCGGAGGTGGAGTTGCAGACCGGAGTAACAGTCAGTATGCAGTACTGGCTCTTCGGGATGCCGTTCATGCAGGTGTTCCCGTCAGTCTGAAGACCTGGAAATTAATCAAACAATATTGGAGCTCCCAACAAGGGGGCGATGGCGGCTGGGGTTATCAATCGAGAGCCGGCAATAGCCGAGGCAGTATGACGGTTGCCGGCATCGCAACAATGGTCATTGTCAATTCCATGCTGGGAGACGAGCTGGAAATCAATCCGGATGGGACTCCCGTCTGCTGTGATCAAAAGGAGGCCGATGAGTCCATCGAACGTGCCATCCGTTGGATGTCCAGCCATTTTTCGGTGGGCAGTAATCCCGGCGTGAATTCCTGGTTACTCTACTACCTGTATGGTCTTGAACGGGCCGGTCGGCTCAGTGGGACCCGATTCTTTGGCAAACACGACTGGTATCGGGAAGGGGCTGCATTTCTGGTGAAAAGGCAGTCTCAACGGGATGGCTCCTGGAGAGGCACCGGACTGGAATCGGATCCTGTCTTAGGGACCAGTTTCGTCTTGCTGTTTCTATCCAAAGGTCTCGCTCCGGTTTTGATCAATAAGCTGGAATACAAAACCAACCAGCAGGTGAATCTGAAACCCGGAATCATTCCCAATTGGAACCATCACCAGAATGATATTCTCAATTTGACTGATGCCTTATCGGGCCGCCCCGATTGGCCAAAGTTACTCACCTGGCAGACCGTCAATCTGGAGCTCGCCATAGAGGGAGGCGGCGTGCAGGTTCTTCGTCAGGCGCCCGTGCTGTTTATCAGTGGCCTGGATAATCCGCAATTCGGTGAAAAACAGGTCACGATCTTAAAACAATATGTTGAGCAGGGGGGCTTCCTCTTTGCAGTAGATAATTGCAATGGAGCCGGATTCGATCGTGGTTTTCGCACGTTGATAAAAAGTATGTATCCCCAGGGAGAAGCACAGCTCAAAAGGCTGACTGCAGAACATCCAGTCTTTCGCTGTGAATATCTGCTTGATGCAGAAAGCGTCGAGCTATACGGCGTTGATGTTGGTTGTCGTACGTCAATTATATACTGTCCCGATGATTTGGCCTGTTTATGGGACAAGTGGATGAAGTTTCCCCCCAAGGACCGTTCGCCCCAGGCCAATTCGATGATTACACGGGCCATTCGGATTGGTACGAATGTCATCGCTTATGCTACCGGGCGTGAACCGCCGAATAAACTGGATCAGGAAGAACTGGCAAATCAGGGTGGGGCGCAGGATCAAATTGAACGAGGTTTTTTACAGATCGCCAAGCTCCGTCATACTGGAACCTGGGATGCTGCCCCTCGAGCCCTGCGAAACCTGTTAAAAGCACTCAATCAAAAAGCGGGCATGATTGCTTCAACCAAAACACCAACACTACCCGCCAGTGATCCCAACCTGATGAAGTACCCACTGCTTTACATGCATGGGCGGAGTCAGTTCAGTTTCTCTAAAACAGAAATCGCGACTGTAAAGCAGGCACTGGAAAATGGTGCCGTCCTGTTTGCTGACGCGTGTTGTGGCTCAGAACCTTTCGATCGCAGTTTCCGGCAACTGATGAGTGAGATGTTTCCCACAAAACAATTGAAGCGCATTCCTGTAAGCCACCCATTGTTTTCAGAGCAGACCGGCTATGACGTTCGCAAGGTCAGGCGTCGCCAGATGGAAGTGGACGATATCAATCAGCCTCTTAAAGCGAAAACTCTGGTCGTAGAGCCGTTACTGGAAGGAATTGAAATTGATGGGCATCTGGCTGTGATCTATAGTAAGTACGATATCAGTTGTGCTTTGGAGCAGCAGGCTTCGGTTGCGTGTGCAGGTTATATCCCTCAAGATGCAGTTAACCTGGCGCTGAATATTGTCCGCTATGCGTTACTGCAGGATATTGCCTACAAAAAGAAAATCGATGGCATTAAAGTCGATTAAGTTCACAGCACAAATTTCGCCATTCGAATCTGGAACAAGAAAAAGTGATGAACGAGCAGGAAGAGTTACAGAAAAATATCACAACAGGCGCCAGGTTTGTCGGAGCAGTCATTGGTTGTGTCTTTGCCGGTATCGGAGTTACTGTCTTAGGATTTTTGTGGTTACAACCTTTCGGCAGCTTTCACTCTCCTCCCTTGTTTTTTCGGGTTTTTGGGTCGTTTATCGCGATTCCTTTCATCGCCATCGGGAGTTTTACTGCCTATAGTTCAATCAAGGCGAAGGGGGTTCTACCAAAAGCCAATTTTGAACGATCCGAATCAGTGAGCGCAAAATCCGTTTCTTATACCTGCCCTAAATGTAATGCACCTCTGTCAGATAATATTGATGTTTCACCTCACGGAGATGTCAAATGCAATTACTGTAACAGCTGGTTCAATATCCATCATGAATAGCAAGACGAAGCAATCAGCCAGGCGCCCCTCATTGAAAGTGGTCGTCCCCGTCATGTTGTTTTGCATATACTATCCCTATTCCTGGTTAATATTATCCAAAGGGAGTTGGACCGGCTATCGCTGGAACTGGATCAAAATGTGGCCCGCCTTACCGGGGCTAATGCCACGAGCGATATTTTTTCATCACATTCCAGACGTTCTGGCACTCGCCGGTATGCTTGTGATTACCATTGTGTTGGCAGGGCTGCTCATCTATCTTGCCTCACGACGCAACTGGCTGTTTGCTGTTGTGGCACCACTCACCTTTATTCTGTCGGCACTGAACTCAATGGTCGCGTATAGTCTGTATCGCATGTAATTATTGAGGTGAGAGAAAAGTATTCTTAAGCGGCTTTGCGCGTTTCTTCTCTCACTGGTTGAGCAGCTAAATTAGCAAAAGGAACTTTGATTGATGGCCTGAGATAGTTCCAGTAAATCGAACATAGTTCGAAAAACGCTTTGAGAAAATCATGCGGTTTGACTTTTGAACCAGCGACATCCATCCAACGAGTCAGCGGGAGTTCATAAACCGTTTCTTCCAGAGCCGGGCATTGATAAAATTTTTCCAACTGACGGGCCCGCGCCAGAAGTTCCACATCGAAAATCCAGTTTGTCAGAAACGGAGTCGCAAACAGTGCCTCGCATTCCGGCGTCACGCGGAACAGTTTTGCCCCGCATTGAGAATCATAAATGGGAAGTTTCAAAACGATCGAGGCGGCAGTCGCAAACGTACGGCCCAGATAGTGCCTTAGCTGTTGTCGTTCAATCTGCCTGCCCAGAAGTTTGACTCGCGCTCCGATGACCATTGAGAGCTGGGAAGTCTGATCCAGCTGTGCAGCAAATTCCGGAATCATCTCCAGTGGAGTCGCCAGATCTGCATCCCAGAAACCGGCATAGTCAACACCAGCATGCATTGCCTGCAGCATTCCCTGCCGAACGGCTTCTGCTTTGCCTTGATTTTGGGGCAGGTGTAGCACATCAAATGCATCAGGCACCGCTGTTTTCAGGTCGTCCAGAATCAATGCGGTCCGGTCGCTGCTGCCATCATTCACGAATAAAAACTGATGGTTCGGGTGTCTGATCGCATACTTGCGAAACTGCAGAACCTCTAATCGTTTTTCTTCATTGTAACAGGGGATGACAATTATCGCGGCTGACATATATTGGCTGATATCCGATTTCACTTCAATCGCAGACGAAATACGCATTGATTGAGTTGGTAAGACTGGTTGGCCATTTACACCAAAACGCGTCTAAAGTACAAAGACGCATTTAAGTGAAGGGGTGAGATCGGGGTGTATCAAAAAAGTGAATTTATGTCAAAACTGATCTGCTGAATCAGGTCTCAGTGGCGCGTAAAAAAACAGAAGTCCGATTGACTCAGACTTCCGTTTTTTAGATTATGAGATCTGTAACTCTTTACTCTTCAGTAACTTGGATCGAGTAGAGCTGGGATCGGTCAGACACGAACATCTTGCCGTTGGCGAAGGTAGGTGTGCTGTAAATCGAAGAATTGAATGTCTTCTCGTCCAGCAGTTTCTTTTCCTTGCCGGCTTTGAGAATAATCAACATTCCATCTTCGTTTCCGATAAAGACCTTTCCGTCGACAACCATGGGAGAACCCCAGCAGGCTGCGAACATGTCATATTCCCAATAACGCTTCCCGGTCTCGAAATCGAGACAGTGCACGAATCCACTGAGGTCAGGAGCATAAACCAGTCCGTCGTCAATCGCGACGGTAGACATCGTTCGACGGAATAACAGCTCACCTTTTTTGCCGGTCAGCTTGCCGTCAACGTCTTCACCGCCGTAGTGCCAGATCTGGCCTGAGTTCGGGTTGTCTTTCCAGCCATCTTTGCCATCGGAAATCTGAGGGCTGATATCACCGGTTTTCGTAGCGTCAATGCGGTAGATATGACCGACGCCTTCGCCATGCTCAGGGTCCTGGCCAACACCCAGTACAACGCTGTTGTCTTTAAAGACAGGCGTACTGATGATCGCATTACGGGTGCCACGTCCCCCCAGTTCCCATTTTGAGTCTTTGGGGTTCAGGTCGAACTTCCAGATTAGCTTGGCATTCCCATCGCCGTCCCCTTCAGGAGAGAAGGCATACAACCAGCCGTCTCCACCGGGGAAGTAGATTTGCGTCTTTCCATTGACTTCACCAATCGCAGGTGAAGACCATTGACCGTGCAGAATCTGATCAAAGGGAGTATTGTCTTCCCAGAGCAGTTCTCCGGTTTTTTTGTTGACCGCCAGGAAGCAGGGAGCACGAGGTGCCGGGACTTCCAGGTGTGCTTCATCAACTCCGTTCGAGGTGAGCAGGTAAACGTAGTCGCCGTGAACTACGGGAGAACTGGTTGCGAGGTTGTGAGGGAAGACACCCAGGTCTTCAATCATATCCAGCGACCAGATGATATCTGCATCTTGTTTGTCGGTGTCTTTTTCATCTTTATAGGGGCCGTCGTTTTCGTTGTCATAAAACCCGTCTGCATCCAGACACATCAATTCACAACGATTTGTGACAACCCATACACGATCTCCTTCGATACAGGGAGCAGCACAGATGCCCTGTTCCGGCCAGTCATTGACACGACCCTGGGGAAGTTTTTCACGTGACAACTGCCATTTGAAATCACCTGTCTTTTCATCAAAGCAGAGTACAACGCCCAGGTCATCTTCGTACTGCGGACGGTACTTTCCACCATTATTGGTTCCTACGTAAACCTGGCCATTTGCGACAACCGGGTTTCCGTAAGTTTGTGAGCCCAGTTTGGAGACCCAGTTGATGTTCTCTCCTTTTTCATCCCCTTCGCCGGGTTTGAAATTGAGAGAAACACCGGTCGTTTTATTGACCATGTTCCGAGAAGGGGAACCGCCCCACATCGCCCAGTCACCTGTGATGGTCCCTTTTTTAGCAGCAGCTAAAACTGCTGCTGCTTTTGCAGGAGCCGGCTTGGTTTCAACCGGATTTCCGTCAGGGTCTAAAGCCGGGCCTGGTTTCATTTCAGGTTCCGCGTCGGGAACATCCACTCCTGCTTCTGCTGTGGTAGAGCCTGCTTCTGGCTCACCCAAAGGAGCGGAGCCACCTAACTCGGTTTCCGTTCCAGGAGCAGGTTTCGTCGCCGAGTCTTTGGACTCGCAACCTGTTGTCAGCATGACTGCACAACATGCAATTGAGTTGAGCAGAGCAAATCGTATGAGTAACTTTTTCATTATTTATCCTCAGAGACAATGATGTTATCGACGTAAGCATCGGCAAGACGGTAAAGATAAAGTCCGGGACTTCCCTTCAGGTTAGCGTGGGGATCTGTAGCTTCAATAGTCCATTCTTTTGGCTCAGGCTTTTCGCGAGGCCATACTTTACCTTTCACTGTTGCGACACCATCCTTGATATCGACTTTGAGCTTCATGGTATACCAGACGTCCGGATCAGCACGGAACCGAACTTCCTTAGCCATTCTCTTATGTGGTGCCCAACTTTGAATCGCCAGCTTGCTGGAGTTCCCTTTCAGGATCAGGTCGTAACGATTCACGGTCACACCCATACTGGCCAGTTTCCGTTTTTGTTCTTTCAGAAAGACATCAGCCTGAACGGTATAACCGTTAGGGGCCAATTGACTCATATCAGATGGACCAAGCCAGATATTGGCACTCGGTCGGCCTTTACCGGGGCTGGCTTTGAGGGCCGTTGTTCCATCCACTTTGTTAGGCTGCAATTTCAAGAAGGCATTGATCCACGCCGGTGGAACCGCCTTACCTTTCAGTTCTTCTAAATCAAACTTCCAAGGCAGGGGAGGGAAGACTCGGATACGAGATTCCGCTGAAGCATCGCCGACCTTCACTGAAATCGTTCCCGCTGTCGGGACTTTCAAATCAGTAGGCGTCGTTACGCTCATGCCGTCTACTTTCGCAGCTTCGAGCCCTTTTCCAAGAGTAATCTTGGCATCAACCTTTTTGATAAACTGGCCGTTTGCATCATAAGCCAGAATCTCATAATCGACTTTTTCTCCTTGACCGACAGCCACTTCATAGGGGACCAGTTGAATCGAAGCGATTTGATCCTGCTTTGGTTTTTCTTTTCCCAGTGGCGGAACAGGATCGCTGCTCGGCTTCAGGGTTTCATTACCAATGCAAATGGTTCTATCGCGAGTGACAAAATAAATGCGGCCATCAGCAATCGCGGGTGACGCGTAAATTTCGTCCATGCCTTTGTCAACACGGGCCAGCAGTTGGACGTGAGAAAGTTCTTCACATTTTTCGCGGCTCGGTTTGAGAATGTGAATGTTACCATTCACTTCCATCACATAGAGTTTGCCATCGGCCCAGACAGGAGAACCTTTTCCGACGGTTCCCAAGTTGTATGTCCAGAGTTCTTTACCGTTTTTGCTGTCATAAGCATACATCCGACCGGTGTCAGCAACGGCGTACAGAATTCCGTCTTTGACAAGCAGGCTGGCATAGCCGGCTTTGATCCCATCGACACGCCAGACGCTGCCGGTTTTGGTGATATCACCACGGAGCGAACCATCGATGCATTGAATTCGACCGAAGTCAACGGTGTCGATATTATCTTCACCGTGTGAAATGTAAACGTATTTCCCATCGGCAACGGGGGAGCAGTTCAGGCCGCGCTTGGACATCGCGAAGCCCCATAGTTTTTCCCCAGTGCGGGCATTCATCGCGTAGCATCCGCCGTCTGCGTTTCCGGCGATCAGCATCCGTGTCCCATCAATCACGGTCACAATGGGAACGGAATAGTTAGTGTCAAAAGGAGCACCGCCGGGCGCTGCCGTCCAGAGCAGTTTTCCGGTCTTCTTATCGAATGCATAGTAAGTCTGTTTTGGAGGAGGGACAGCTGTCTTGCCCCAGTTCAGTTGCAGGAAGCTGACTATCACCCGATTTTCATCAACGATCGGTGTTTGTGTTCGCCCACCATAACCGGAGATCTTTCCATAGTCTTCTGCCAGTGAGGTTTCCCAGAGGACTTTTCCTTCAGGAGAGTAGCATCGGAACAGACCGCTGACGGAATGCACAAACACATTCCCGGTTTCCGTATCACCGGCCATGCTGGCCCAACCAACACGAGGTGAGGGGATATCGGTCTGGAAAACGTTGAAGACATCTTTCCAGAGAACGTCCCCTGTTTTCGCATCCCAGCAGACAACCTGTTCCTGGGCATTAATTTTATCTTTGGGGTCTGTCACATCATGGTGTGTGCGACAATTCAGATAGACTCGACCGTCTAACACTATCGGAGCCGAACGTCCGCCGATGTCTGACGTCCAAAGTACGTTTTTGCCGTCAAGCGACCAGACATCAACCAGATTGGTTTCACGGGAAATACCATTATGCTCGGGGCCACGCCAATGAGCCCAGTCGCCTGCATTTGCAAGAGAGGCGGTGAAAAACAGCATAACGGAGCCGACAAGCACCATGTTCATTCTTCGCATCGAAGATCCTCACTGTTCATTTATAGAATGTGGTAGCACTGATGAAGGAGTACAAACCCCCTTGGGGCCTGTTATCTCAGCTCTTTTAAGGTGGGAGGGTTCATCCCCTACATATAATACAGTATTGAAGTTGTCGCGCTATTGCAATGGTCTAATCTGAACTCTCAACCAGATTTAATAAGAGCATATTCCTTTATAATTAGGACAGTTTCGGCCATAATCAAGGTTTTGACGCTAATATTTTCACGCATTCTGATCCTTTTTGATTAACAAGGGTTTAATATATTATGTTTCCTCAAATACGAATGAGGCGAAATCGCCGAACCGATTGGTCTCGACGGCTGGTTTCCGAAAATCAACTCTCTGTGAACGATTTAATCTGGCCTCTATTTATACAGGATGGCGCGAATCAGAAAACAGAGATTCCCTCTATGCCAGGAGTTCAGCGTCTCACCATTGAACACCTGATCGAAGAGGCCCGGTCTGCTGCAGAACTAAAAATTCCCGTCATTGCTCTATTTCCAGCGACCGATCCCGCCAAGAAAACCGAAGGAGGCGAAGAATCGTTCAACCCGGACAATTTAGTCTGTCGTGCCGTCCGTGCATTGAAGGCCGAGAATCTGAACCTGGGAATTCTGTGTGACGTCGCCCTCGACCCTTATACCAGTCACGGGCAGGATGGTCTGGTAAAAGACGGATACGTCGTCAACGATGAAACGATAGAGGTCCTCTGTCGCCAGGCAGTCGTTCAAGCAGAAGCCGGCTGTGATATTATCGCCCCTTCTGACATGATGGATGGACGCATCGGTGAGATACGGGAAGCCTTGGATGAAGCCGGATTTCAGCATGTTCAGATCATGGCGTACGCTGCCAAATACGCGTCTGCGTTTTATGGTCCGTTCCGCGATGCCGTGGGATCAGGGACAAATCTGGGGACCGGCGATAAACGGACCTACCAGATGGATCCTGCCAACAGCGATGAAGCAATGCGAGAAGTGGGCCTGGATATCAACGAAGGGGCCGACATGGTGATGGTCAAACCCGGGATGCCTTACCTGGATATTGTCCGTCGCGTCAAAGCCGAATTTGAGATTCCCACGTATGCCTATCAGGTAAGTGGCGAATATGCCATGATTTCGGCTGCCGCCCAGAATGGCTGGCTGGATCGCCAGCGCTGTATCCTGGAAAGCCTGCTTTGCTTCAAAAGAGCCGGCGCAGATGGGATATTAACCTATTTTGCAAAGGAAGTTGCGGAAATACTGCAGGCAGGATAGATGAAAATTTAGTGAGGAATCGGATTCTTTCCCTGAGTTTGATGCCCCAAAGCAAGATTTTTGCTATAATCTCCGGCTTCTTTTTGGAGAGATGTCATTCCTCTCGCTATGCCTGAACGAGTGTGGTCTTCACGAGTTTGGAAAAGTTTGCTGTTTTTTCGAACTTCAGTTTGAGAAATAGTGTCACAATTCTTTTCCGAGAGTCCGATAATCTATATTTACGGAATTTTTAAACTAAACGAGGTGCATCAGTGCAACTAACGGGACACGCCAGCAGTCAGGAAACGATTGCCTTATTCGACAAATACGTCATTCCCAATTACGGTCGCTATCCGATCAGTCTGGTGCGCGGCGAAGGCAGTTATGTCTGGGATGCTGAAGGCAAACGCTACCTCGATCTGTTTCCCGGGTGGGGCTGTAATATCCTCGGCTATAGTCCTGAGCCGGTTGTTGCCGCCATTCAGGATCAGGTTTCCCGATTGATTCACGTTCCCAACACCTGGTACACCGAAGCCCAGGGGCGGTTTGCGGAATTCCTGTGTACCCGAAGTTTTGGCAAAGCCTTCTTCTGTAACAGTGGAGCGGAAGCAAACGAAGGTGCGCTGAAGCTGGCACGTCTGCATTTTGATGGAAAACGTCCGAAAATTATTACCTGCGAAAACGGGTTTCACGGCCGAACATTCGCCGCCGTCACTGCCACCGCGCAACCCAAATACCATGAAGGACTCGGTCCGTTGGTTGCCGGGTTTCGGTATGCTCCTTTTAACGATTTGGAAGCTATCGCCAGCCTGGTCAACGATGAAACCTGTGCGATTATGGTCGAGCCGGTTCAGGGAGAAGGCGGCGTGAATATTCCCGATGAAGGATACCTCGCCGGCTTGCGAAAGATCGCCGATGAAGCCAACTGTCTGCTGATTTTTGATGAAGTGCAAACCAGCATGGGACGAACCGGCACCTGGTTTGGTTATCAGCAGTGGGGCGTGCAGCCCGATATCATGACGATGGCCAAAGGCATCGCAGGCGGAGTCGCCGCGGGAGCGATCATTGCCACCGATGAAGTTTCACCCAGCTTAAGACCGGGCATGCATGCCAGCACCTTTGGCGGAAATCCGCTGGCGATGGCAGCCGGACTGGCTACCGGACAGATGATCGAAGAACAAAACCTGCTGGAAAACTGCCAGACGATGTCCGATCAGTTTAAACAGTTTTTTGAACAGCTCCAGAATGAGTTACCCATCATTCGAGAAGTGCGTGTGCGTGGAATGATGGTCGGCGTCGATTTGAACATTCCCGCAGGCCCAGCCGTCGGAAAATGTATGGACCGCGGGCTGCTGATCAATGCCACGCATGATACGGTGGTTCGTCTGCTCCCACCATTGAATGTCACGGCCGAACAAGTCGAAGAAGGCTGCGATTTAATCGCAACTGTGCTGCGGGAAATGGCCGAAGAAGCATAACAAAAAAGTCATTTCAGAAAACAATTTGATCCATTCACACATTCCTGTTCGAATCTTAATTTAAGAAGCGAACAGGAATTCCTGTTTTTAACAAGTCGTTGATTGAGATATCCAATGAGACATTTAGTCACGTTACACGATTTGGAATCGTCAGAGATCCTTGAAATTTTTGCCCTCGTCCAGGAACTGAAAGACAAGCGAAATGCGGGCGAACGCCCCCAGCTGCTTCAGGGACGAACAATGACACAGGTGTTTGAAAAACCATCCCTCCGCACGCGGCTCAGTTTTGAATCCGCCATGTGGGAGCTGGGAGGCGGCGCCAGTTTCTTTACCTGTAAAGAAGCAGGCCTGGATGGTCGCGAATCCATTGAAGATGTCGCCCGCGTCATCGGTCGATTCTCTGATGTCGTCACGATGCGAACCTTCTCACATGAGTTGATTGAAACGTTCTCGCAAAATTCCCAGGCGAGTGTCATCAATGCCCTCTCCGATTTAAGCCATCCCTGCCAGGCGCTCACCGACCTGTATACGATGCTGGAAATCGCCGGCGATCTATCACAGCAGAAGCTGGCGTATGTCGGGGACGGCAATAACGTCGCGTATTCCCTGGCAAACTGTTGTGCCAAATTAGGTGTCCCCTTTGTGGTCTCCTCGCCGGAAGGCTTCGAATTACCAGATGAGTTTGTGAACGATCTCAAACAGAAAATTCCCGCTGCTCAAATCGAGCTGGTATCCGATCCTCAAAAAGCGGTCGCCGGTGCTACCGTCCTTTATACCGACGTCTGGGCCAGCATGGGGCAGGAAGCAGAAACCGAAAAACGCAAGAAGATCTTTGCCGCTTATCAGATCAATTCCAGTCTGATGGCCGCCGCTGGAAAAAATTGTCGTTTGATGCACTGTCTCCCCGCCAAACGCGGTCTCGAAATCACTGATGATGTTCTCGACAGCAAACAAAGTATCGTTTTTGAACAGGCGGAAAATCGAAAACATCTGGCGAAAGGCTTGCTGGTCTGGTTGATGCAGCAGGCGTAACGCTCCTGAGATCATCTTCAGTATTAAGCCCTGGCGGATTTCGTCGGGGTTCTTTTTTTACTGCTCCTTTCTGAATTCGCTCTGATCGTTCAGTTGAACGAACTGGCCTTGACGGGCACACGCCAGCAGCGAAACTCCGTTTCTGCGTCGCGCGCGAGAAAACACTTTTTTCAGTACTTCGAAATGCTTCTCTCTGTCGAAATCAGCACTATAAAACCCGCTGGTTTGACGCGTTTTTTGAGAAAACTCGTTCGTGACAGGTGCTGTTTGAGCACATGTTTTTTGCGACAAACTGCGACAAAGTCTACACAATTTTGCCCAATTCTGATCAAGGTTCAAGCCATTTATAGTTTTCAAATGACGCTCATTTGACTTGACGAGGTGACGCCGATCGCGAAGATCTTTCTCAGTCGCAAGCAAGTCGGAAACGGCCAACAGACAGCGATTAAGAGTCTCAGTAATGAGTGAGAAACAAATCCAACAGTGGTAACGAAAGAGGTTCTGCAGCATGCTTGTTCTGCCTGAAAAGGGAAAATGAACGCCAGCCCACGGTTGGCTGGCCTGTACCGGTTGACTGCCTGATAGAGACAGGCAACCGGTCGTGTGTGCATTTTACCCGAAATGACTCAGGCCATGTGACATGAAAATTCCACAGTCATCATCGCATGTGTACCGGCAGCGTTAACTACTTGTTAAAGACTTCGTTGACGACATCTTTATAGAACACAGAGAACATCAACCAGGCCATCAGCAGCGTCAGTAGCAGGTTTAGAGATTGACCGCAGACATACAGAATCAGCGGCTTGCCTCCTTTTAGGAATTTCGCCAACTCGCGGAAGTTGGTTTCCAGGCCAATGCTGATAAAGGCCAGGCAGAAGAACCAGCCTCGAAAGACCTTGGACGATTCCTTCACCATTGCCGGAACAACAACATCTCCTCCCTGCAGGTAAACATACAGCAGCGAGAAAATCGCAGACGCGGTGATAAAACCCAACACGAATTTGGGAAACCGATACCAGATTTCCCAGGCGTCCGGCTTGATGTTGGATTCTTTGGTCTCGATAAAACTTACCCAGAACACGGCGACGCCGAACGCCGTCACGCCGATGAGAATGTTTTGAATCATCTTGATTGTGATGGCGACCTGTTCCGCTTCCGGGCCCAGTATGGCGCCCGAGGCAGCGACAGCTCCCGTCGAGTCAATTGTGCCGCCCATCCAGGCTCCCCCCAGAATCGGGCCGATGCCCAGGGCTTTGATCACAGCCGGCAAGACAATCATCATGATCACGGTAAAGCTGAGTGAGAGACCAATGGCAAACGACAGCTCCTCCTTTTTTGCTTTACAGGAAGCGGCCGTCGCGATTGCTGCGGAAACACCACACACTGACATATCGGCCGAGATGACCATGTTCAGCGAACGTGATTCCATTTTCAGGATTTTCTGACCGAAGGCATACGTACTGATTAACACAATCGGCGTCACCACCCACGCGACATAGATGCCCGGCAGTCCCAGGATTAACAGACGACTGAAGAGCACACTCGCGCCCATGACAACCAGCCCTGTTTTGATATAAAGTTCCGTCTTCAAAGCGGGCTTCATCCAGTTCGGAGTACCAATGGTATTACTGATCACCAGCCCAATCATCAACGCCCACAGCGCATACTCCAGGTTATATCGTTTGACAACCACCTGCCCGGTCAGAATATACGCCAGCGCCGCCAGCAGAAATACGCCGAGAAAACCGACCGCGAATTTCGCCACGGATTGCTGCATCGCTTTGACGCCAATCGAGAAAGCGCACAGGCTGATCAGAAAGACCACGCCTAACGGAATCAGCAGATTATTCTTCTCCGGCGGAAAAATGGAATCCAGCGGATTATCAGACCAGGAGCCCGGCTTTGCCAACCAGGCTTTGAGCGGGCTGTGCACGCTGACTTTTTCGCCGGCTGCTTTTGCCGTCGTGACCTGATCTGAGAAATCAGCGGGCAAAGAGAAATACATGGCCAGGAAACAGATCAGCAACAGACCTCCGCCAATCCAGACCGCCCACCAGTCTTCAGCCGTCTTCATCTCGGCCCACGTCGAACGACGGAGGGCTGCTTTAACAATATCACTTTCTTCAGGTTCAGGAGTCGGCGCGGTATCTGGCATAGATTGCAATACTTTCTGGTCGCAACACATTCTGAGCGGAACGGCGCTAGCCGCCGGTATTCCCAATGTTTTTACCGGTGGCTAGCGCCATGCCGCTCAACAAATCGAATTTAGAGACAACAAACTTCGAATGCATACCATACAAAAAAAATAAGGAATCGAAAAGCGTTGATGCGTTTGTTGTTTGCAGAATCAGTGCATCATTGATGCCGCGTGACAATGGCTACTATTCTCTTGTTGCGGTCAGCAGGCTTAGTTTGAAGCAGGCGCGAGGGTTGATGCCATTTCCTTCTTACTGGTTTTAGCCGGTTTTGGCGGTTCTTCGACCGCCTGTTTGAGTGCTTCCAGCAGTGTGTCCTGGGTATAGAGGTCGCGGATGATAATCGGCTTCTTTGGGTTGTTCGCCGGGAAAATGACAGTCAGCGGAATACTCACACTCTTAAATGTCTCCAGCCACTCTTTGATTTCGGGCGAGTAGTCCGTGTAGTCAGCATACATGGGAACCACATTGTGTTTCTTGATCATCTCCAGCGTTTCAGGTGTGTTGAGTGCGAACTTTTCATTTGTTTTACAGGTCAGACACCACTCGGCAGAAAAATCGATCAACACGGTCCGGTGATCAGCACGCAACTGATTCAATTCCTGCGTACTGAACGGGACCCAGGGGAGATCGTTGGTCGACTTCTGGCTCATGTTATAGCCGAAGAAACAGATACCGGCCGTCAATGCGAGTGCAGACACACGGACAATCGTTTTCTGCCGGAACGGAGAATTATGTGAATACAGACTGCCGATCATCCAGAGTCCCGTGGTAATCCCCAGCAGCATGATCAGCACGGGAATCGTCAGCGATTCATCCAGGAAGGAAATGATAAAGATCACCGCCCCCATCAGCACGATGCCGGAGAATTCTTTGAACCGCACCATCCACATCCCCGGTTTGGGAAGCCATGCAATCGCTTTGGGAAAGACACTGAAGACCAGATAAGGCGACGCCATCCCCAGTCCCATCACCAGCCAGACCAGGTAAGTAATATTCGGCGTCTGTTGAACCGACCAGGCCAGTACCGGCCCCAGAAACGGGCCGCTGCAGGGCGTTGCCAGCAGTGTTGCCAGGATGCCTGTCAGAAACGCGCCGGTTAAGCCCTCTTTCTGTTGACCCCCGGCTGCCGAACCGACCATGCCCGGCACTGGAATTTCAAATACGCCCAACATGCTCAAGCCCATCGCATACACGATACAGGCCATCACGATGTTGAATTTCGTACTTTGAAACAATCCGCCCCAGCCCAGTCCCGCGAAGACCGCCAGAGAAGCCAGGCTCAGAAAAACCGTCAAGACCCCCAGGGAATAGAAGATATTCAACAGGAAGATTCGCATCCGGCTTTCGCCAGCCTGCTGCACAAAGCTCATCACTTTGATCGCCACGACCGGCAGCACGCACGGCATCACGTTTAGAATCAATCCACCCAAAAATGCGAAAAACAGATAGGAAGAGAGCGTCTGGTTTTTGTCATCGGAGACAATGATAATTGCATCGTCGTCCGTATCGTCCGTGGCTTTGAGCTCGGCAATCGATGACAGCGCCACCGGAGTCGCGTTGGTCAGATTACCCAGTTTGAATTCGACGGGCCAGGGGCGGCGACAACTTCCCTTATTACAAATCTGATACGTCAGTTTGCCTTCCACGCCGATTTCGCTGGCACCGGGAATTCGCTCAAATTCACGTGACCAGACCACTTTGTCATAATGTGTGCGTTGTGTGTATTCGTCATGTGTTTCGACTTTGGGAGTCGGATTGGATGAAAAACGTTTGGAAACTGGCTTTAATCCCTCCAGCTTGAAGATTTCAATGTGCGTCGGTAGTCCCGCATTTTTCTTGTCCTGATCCAGCGCGAACGTATGAAATTCTTTATCCAGTGTCATGGTGATGGTCAGGGTGACCATTTTTTCCGGATCTGTTTTTGCCGGTGCCAGGTCAAACGTCAGTTCGACCGGATCAGGAACCGAACGGCGTTCGGGAGTTGTCTTGAACGAGAGCGGCGCGCTGACCTGTTTTCCCGATAACGTCGCCGTAAACGCATACTGTGAAGGCACACAGTTTTTAGCATCGCAAACCTGATACAGCATTTGTCCTTTGATCAGCACATCGGCTGGGTTTTTCACGTCCGCCTTCACTTTGAAACGGCGGCTCCAGATCACATGCTTCGTATACTTATCGATCTCTTTTCCGAACAGTGGTTCAAAAACGGTTTTCGGCGGATGATCGGCGTTGAAATGCTGATCAACGGGAGTTAAACCTTTCGATTCCTCAATGACAAATTTCGTTGCGCCACCGAAAGTCGGATTGGTGGAATATGTATAAGATCCTTCCGGAATGATCATCGTCAGCGAAAGCGTCACGGTATCGCCGGCTTTGGCATCCTGAGGCAGCAGGCTGACACTGATCTCCGCTTTCTTGGTGGGCTTTGTTACCGCAGCTTCTTTCTGGCCGAACAGATCCGGCAGGGAATTTTTTTGCGCAGCTAAATCCAACGCTGAGCAGGCGAGAGCAGCGAAGATGATCAGGCTGGAAACAATGGTGGTAAGGCGGGGAGTTTTCAAAATGAAACCCTTCCAGAAAACTCGGAAATCAGAAGAACCGGCCCGTGAGCCAACTTATTCAATTATATCGGTATCAGGACTGTTTTCTTCTGTGAAGTAAGTCACAAATCCTGACTGATACATACGGATTTTAGTTTTTGGAGTCAACATTGACAACAATTTACGAACCTTATGCAATATTACTATCTTTTAGTCCGAAATTGCTTTGTAATACAGGGTAAGGGGAGTTGGCACCATTCGCGCTCCCAGTTTATTTGACGGAACTCGTTGGCACGCGGAGTTTTAACAATGGTAACCCATCAAAGAAATTTGATCAATTGTAGATATGGATCAAAGTCAAAACGGCTGTTTTTTATCACACTCCTTACGCTCAACATCTCCGTCGCTGCTTTCGCGGATGAACCCCTGATTGCCCCTAAACCAGCAGAATCCCGCCAGGAAATTGACTTCAAGGACTCGATTCCGTTCGGCTTAAAGCCCGTGGAATATGGAACAGGAACTCTGTCTGACCCTGTTTCGGTCATGAATCAGCGGCTCAAAACGAAAACACAGAAACTGGCCTATGATTCCGAATGGGGGTATTTGCGCAATGTCTTGAAGTCGCTCAACATTCCCGAATCGTCACAGTTGATGGTCTTTTCCAAAACCGCCCTCAACCCCCGTTTAATTAAACCGACCAATCCGCGGGTCGTCTACTTTAATGATGATGTGTACGTCGGTTGGGTGCCGGGAGCGCGGGCGATGGAACTTGCGTCCGTTGATCCGCTGCGCGGCTCGATCTTTTATGAACTGGAGGCCAAAGCCGCAAGACAGCCGCTGTTTGTGCGCTCAGAACAGTGTCTCTCCTGTCATGGGGGAAGTTCCAGCCTGCGGATTCCCGGCTTATTGATCCGTTCATTCCTGACTGATCTCCACGGTCGACCGATCTCGGGCTATTCGCAAATCTCTCATGACAAGCCATTGGCAAAACGCTGGGGTGGCTGGTACGTCACCGGAACTCATGGCGAAATGGTGCATCTCGGAAATTTGTTTGGTAAAGATGTCATTGAGGAATCAAAAGAAAATCCCGCGTTTCGCGCGAATCTGGAATTCGTTGATGTGTTTGTGGATACTTCAAAATACTTGAATCCGCATTCCGATCTCGTGGCGCACCTCGTCTTAGATCATCAGGTGCACGGACACAATTTAATCACCCGTGTCAGCATGGAGCAGCAGTTAGGTTTACAATCCGATGTGGAAGATCGGCTATTGCGATACCTGTTGTTTCTGGATGAAGCAGAGCTGACAGGTCTTCTGAAAGGAACCACCGATTATCAGACATGGTTTGAAAAGCAGGGCAAACGTGATGCGCAGGGGCGTTCGTTAAAAGACTTCGATTTGAAAACGAGACTGTTTCGCCATCGTTTGAGCTACCTGATTTATACAGACAGCTTCAACAAAATGCCGGCTGCCGCCCGGCTGCGGATTCTGCGAGAGATCTATGCCTTTCTCAATGCTACCGACACGGAACTGGAACAGGCCTGGGACGTTGAACCTGTGAATTTTCCTCTCTCGGAACGGCGGGCGATTCAACAAATCGTCGCGGAAACACTGCCTGACCTGCCGGAATTCTGGAAACAGCCTGAAAAACAGCAATAAAACGCCCTTCTGACCGCCGCCGACAATCTTTTCAGGCCCGAGGAGCGGGCATTGCCTTAAACCCTCGTCAGCCACTATGATAGAAATGCGGGCTGCGCCGACAGTTACCCTTACAGGTACGGTGATCGGGTCTTTCATCAGAGTTTAACCAGCTTGAGGTACAATGCTTCGTTTCAATCATCAATCCCTTGGGAATCGTCTTTGCTGGACATTGTTTTGTATTTTTTGCTTCGCCGGCTTCGTTATTTCTCCCGTATCAGCGGCTGAAAAATTTGACGGCCTTAAGGTTCCCGAGGGTTTTCGCGCAACCCTGTATGCCGATGATGATCTGGCACACGACATCTATTCCATGACCATCGATTCTCAGGGGCGGGTTGTGCTGTCCGGCCCCGGTTATGTGCGCATCCTGATCGATGCTGATGGGGACGGCGTCGCGGAATCCTTCAAGCAATACGCCGATGGTCCTGCCACCGGTGCACAAGGTATGTACTTTCTCGGTCGCGATTTGCTCTGCACCGGAGATGCCGGCCTGATTCGTTACCGCGATCAAAACGCCGACGATCGTGCCGACGGAAAACCGGATATCTTTTTACGTACCAGAACGGGGGGCGAGCACAATACGCACTCCATTCAACGTGGCCCCGATGGCTGGTGGTATCTGCTGCTGGGAAACACCGCCGGCATTAATGAAAAATATATCACCCGCAAAACCTCGCCCGTCAAAAAACCGTACGCGGGCACGCTGATGCGGCTCAGTCCCGATCTGACGGAAGGTGAAGTCATCGCCGACGGATTTCGAAACGCTTACGATTTTTCTTTTTCGCCCAATGGAGATGTCTTCACCTACGACAGTGACGGCGAACGCGATATTTCACTTCCCTGGTATCGACCGACGCGCGTGTTTCATGTGTTGCCCGGTTCGAATGCCGGCTGGCGGAGTCGCAGCTGGAAACGCCCCGATACGTTTTTTGATATGCCGCCCGCGGTCGCCGCCTTTCATCGTGGCTCTCCTACCGGGGTGACCGCTTATCAGCATCACAGGTTCCCGGCTCCTTATCAGGGCGCCCTGTTCGTCGCCGACTGGACCTTCGGCCGAGTGCATGCGATTCCGCTCGAAAATTTTGAAGGCACTTATGCCAGTGAACCGATTGACTTCATTACCGGAGTCGGGCAGTTCGGCTTTGCCCCCACCGATCTTGAAGTCGGCCCCGATGGTTGTCTGTATGTCAGTGTCGGTGGTCGGGGCACACGCGGCAGTGTATTTCGTATCGAGTACACGGGACCGGTGGAAGCACAAAAACCGGAATTGAATTCTGACGAATCGACTTCGATCGAAGTGACACAAACGCTCGACTCCTGTCTTTCCGCACCACAGCCGCTCAGCAGCTGGTCTCGCGAAACATGGCTGCCTTTAGTGAAAGCCGTACCCGTCGAAGCCTTTTACCGGGCTGCCCTCGATAAGAGCCGTCCTGATGCACAGCGCATTCGGGCCATCGAAATCATCACCGAGTTGCTGGGAGGCTTTCCCGATCGCATCGTTGAACAACTGTTACTCGATCCATCAGAGGCTGTCCGCGCTCGGCTGGCGTGGTCGTTGGGCTATCAGGATCAACCCGAGCAGAAAGCAGAGTGGCTGAATGCCCTGCTCAAAGATCAATCGCCGCTGGTAGCCCGATTTGCTTTGCAGACATTACTCCAGTTGGGAGATCAGATTGATCAAAGCCAATGTCTGTCCGGCCTGCAGCAAACATTGGGCGCGCAAGAGCGTTATGTCAGACAGTCCGCGGCCCGTGTCGCCGCGCGATTGAGCGAAGACTATTTCAAGGCCCTTTCTGAACAGGTCACCAGTTCCGAAGGCGCTGCCCTGATGACACTCGCCTATGCCAGCATCCTCAAGCAGGGGGGCGTGGTGCCTCTTGCGGTGCGAACAGGTATCACCGTGTTTGAAGGCGACTATCAAACCGACCTGCGTCTGGATGCACTCCGCCTGATTCAGTTAGGGCTTGGCGATTTGGGGCCACCAACCAAAATGGCGGCCGTCTTCGATGGCTATGCGAACGGCGTTGATCTGTCCGAACACGAACGCCACCTCGATCCGATTCGCATTCGTCTGATGGAAGCCTTCCCCAGCAGTCATGAAGTTCTCGATTACGAACTGGCCCGCGTATTGTCCATGCTTGCCCCCTATAATCCCAAACTGCTTGATCAGATTCTGAGCCGAATTACCGAAGATTCCGATCCGGTAACCGACATTCATTATTTGATTGTTGCCGCCCGCATTCCCAGTGATCGTAGCCGGGCGCAGTCGAAGAAAATTGCCAACGCGCTGGTACAGATTGATGAAAAATTACTCCGCCTGAAGTTGCCCCAGGATACGAACTGGGATGACCGGTTTAAGGAACTGTATGCCCAACTTGTCAAAATCGACGCCGACCTGCCTCGGCAGATTGTCGAACAGCCGGGCTTCGGTCTGCCGGGACATGTGTTGTTCCTCAGTCAGTTACCCCCACAGTTTCTGGGAACTGCCATCAAAGCCTTTGACAAAAAAATCAAAGCCGATCCGAACTTTCTCTGGAACAGCGATGTGGTTTTCGTTTTCGGCGAATCAAAGGACCCCGCGCATCGCGAGATGATTCGTGACCTCTATGAAGATTATGCCCTCCAGGCCGCCGTGCTGGCTGTCCTGGCAGCGTCTCCTGAAGAACAGGATCGGGATAAGTTCATTGCGGGTTTGGAATCGTCGCAAATTGAAGTTCTCGAATCGTGTGTCTCAGCACTGGAAAAACTGGCGCCCGCCACGAAGCCTGAAGAAACAGTCCGTCTGTTTGCGGCGTTACGACGTCTGGGCAGTGATAAACGAGAGCAGAAACTTCAGGCCCGCATTGTCACCCTGTTACAGAAGTGGACGGGACAACAACTGGGGCTGACAGCAGACGTGAACGATTCTCAAAAGCGACGAGCCTTGATTCAGACCTGGGAAGACTGGATTGCGAAACAGTATCCCGAAGTGTATACGGCACTCTTAAAGCAGAGTGGACCGGAGACCGAGAAATTCTTCGCGCTGCTGGAAACCGTGAACTGGGACGAAGGCGACAGCGAACGGGGAGAAGCGTTATTCCGGAAACGGGCCTGTGTGCAATGTCATGGCAATCGCAGTGCCTTAGGTCCTGCTTTAGCCGGGGCTGCCAAGCGTTTTTCCCGCAAGGATCTGTTTACCGCGATCGTCGCGCCCAACCGTGATGTTTCGCCCCGCTATCAGACGACCGTTGTGGGAACCGTGGACGGCAAAGTTTATACGGGCCTCGTTGTCTACCGTTCGGTGGATGGCCTGACGCTACGCAATTCTAACAATCAGACAACACGCATCGAAGCGGAAGAAATCGATTTCGAAAACAAAAAGAGCACCTCATTGATGCCCCAGGGACTGCTCAAAGATCTCACCCCAGAGGATCTGGCTGATTTATACGCTTATTTGCAAGGTCTCAAGTGAATCTGCGCGATAAGAGTAAAAAAAGGTATCAAAAGTTAAATTCTTAAGTAGAATAGTCACTCTGAAGTGGAGCAGGATGGTTTCCGCTTTAGAACGCAGTTGAATCGAGAACTCATTTCAAGAGAGCATATCTCAGTTTTCCAGCAGGAGGCTTTCAGACGCGTGTCGACTTCTGAAGAATCACCGGCGAAGAAAAAACGAACGCGAAAAATGCCCGAGCCCTACAATGCGCTCGATGGCAAACGCTGGATTCAGAATTCGATCAGTGTCTGGAGCGATCTTCGCAAGTCGACCGAAGAGGTCCGGCTCAAGCACCCGGCCATCTTTCCTGAAATGCTCGTGGAACGTTTGATTGAAACCTTTCTGCCGCTCAAGGGAGAGACGATTCTCGATCCCTTTGCCGGTTCCGGCAGTACGATTGTGACTGCGGAAAAAATGGGGAAGACCGGTATCGGCATGGAACTCTCGGAAGAATACGCGGCGCTGGCCCGTCAGAGAATTCTAGACGTTGCCAGCCAACAGTCAGAACAGGCAGCATCTGACTCGGATCAGGCCGAAATCAAATCGCGGGTGATGCATGGTTCGGCAATGAGCCTCTCGGAGCATGTCGCTCCGGGCAGCATTGATTTGTGTATTACTTCGCCCCCTTACTGGAACGTGCTGAATCAGCGCCGTTCGGCCGACCATAAAGCAGTTCGCCATTACGGAAATCATGAACAGGATCTCGGCGTAGTCGAAGACTATGAAGAGTTTTTGACCGAGCTGACACAGGTCTTTCAGCAGGTTCTGGAAGCACTGCGTCCGGGGGGGTACTGCTGTGTAATCGTCATGGATTTACGAAAGAAAAGCCAATTTTTCCCTTTTCACAGCGATTTAGCCGCCCGGCTCCAGCAGATAGGCTATATTTATGATGATTTGATTATCTGGAACCGTCAGTCCGAATATAACAATCTGAGGCCCCTCGGGTTTCCTTCTGTTTTTCGGGTCAATAAGGTTCACGAATTTATTCTGTTGATGCAAAAGCCAAAACAGTAAATGGCAATTCAACATTGAGAGTCGGTATAACCCGTTTTTCCATTCCGAATTCGATTAAAGCGACTCCCATTTATTCAGAGTGTCATTCATGATAGTATACTCGATCCAAATTGCTCTAAAGACGCGATATAAACTCTGGATAGAGTCTAGGAACAGACTCTTACATTTGTCATAATAGAAGATTGAAGCCTGAATCTTGCTGAAATCAATTAGAAGAGAGTAAACCCATGCAAAGCCTCGACTCCATTTTAGTTGGCGTAGATTTGACCCACGCAGACCGACTGGTTGCCGCCGATTTGAACGAACAGACGAAGGAAGCGGTCGAACGTGCGATCTGGCTGGCCGGCTTGTTCAATGCCAAACTGGAATTTATCGCTGCCATTGATCTCTCGGCGCACACCAAACACTTGCTGGAAGAAGATCGGTTACATCTGACAAATAATGTGGAAGACGAAGCGCATAAAGTGATGAGCAGTCTGATCCAACAGGCAAAAGACCACGGCGTCGAAAGTACGTCGAAGGTAGCGATCGGTTCACCGTGGCGCGAAATTGTTCTCGAAGTCATCAATAATAAACACGATATGGTGCTGGTGGGAACGCGTCCGCATGGCTTTACCGGTCGTTTATTCGGCGGCACCGTGATGAACCTGTTCCGTCAATGTCCGTGCCCCGTCTTTGCTGTCAAGAAAGACGAAGAGCCGGACGTTCCGGAAATTGTCGTCGCCAGCGATATGAGCGAAGTCAGCAGCGATATTCTGCATTTTATCGTCTCAGCGGCTCAAGTTGCTGACATGAAAATTCATCTGGTACATGCTATCGATACACAGCTCGATCAGCGACTCAAAGGCCTGGGAGTCGGGGAAGAGACGCTCAAAAAATGTGCCGAGGATATCATGGAAGAGGTCAAAAACGAACTCAACGAACAACTGGCACAGACCGACTACCGCACGCTTTCCTACGGCGTGCAGGTGCATGTGCTGGAAGGTTCTCCCGACGTGGCAATTCCCGCATTCATCGAAGAACACAGCATCAACCTGCTGGCGATGGGCACACTGGCCCGTTCCGGCATCAGCGGCTTCTTCATCGGCAATACTGCCGAACGCATGCTCGAAAAAGTCAAATGCTCCGTATTGACTTTCAAACCGTCTGATTTTGTTTCACCTGTAGAGCCTGAGTAATTTTCAGGATCGAATACAATTTTAAAAAGCGCCTCGTTGATAACAGTCAGCGAGGCGTTTTTTTTGTTGTAACTCATTTTGGAAGTGTCCGTCGGCATTTTGAACTCTGAGCGAATGACCGATTTACAATTGAAGACGTTTTTTTCATTTCTAGTGGGGGGAAATGCGGGCATTCTGCTGATTCAACTTTCGATTTATTACAAACTCGTTGACGGAATGCTTCAATGGGCACCAAAATAGATCGAATTGAAAGATTTCTGTCACCGTTTTATAAAAAGGTGCAAGCATGTCTGGCTCATTGGAAGCATTCCTTGCAGAACATTCGCGGTTATCGCGACGGTACTTTTTAAAATATGGCGCAGCAGGAGCGGCTGCCTGTACCGCCATCAATCAACTACAGGCAGAGGTTCAGGATCGAGACCCCGCATTACAACAGGCGATTGACCGACTCGAAACCAACCTCACCATTCCGAAATCATTTCGAGATGTCTCGCGGGGAAATCCCAAGCCGCATACTTTGAGTGAAGAGAAACGAAAACAGGTCGGTTTGACGCGCGAGACCTGGTCTCTCGAAGTGATTAGCGATCCGGAAAACAAAGCCCGACTGGGAAATCCCCTCACAAAAGAGAATGGAAACGCACTTGATTTTGAAGCGTTACTCAAACTGGGAGAAAAACACGCGGTCCGGTTTTCCAAAGTGATGACCTGTCTGAATATCAGAAACCCGCTGGGTACCGGGATCTGGGAAGGGGTTCCCTTACGTGAAATTCTCTGGCTGACGAAACCGCGCGATAACATCCGCCGCGTGTTTTTTAACGGGTATCATAACGACGATCCCAAACAAATCTTCAAGAGTTCGCTGCCCATTGATCGTGTGCTGGAAGATCCCCCGGGATTACCACCTGTGATTCTGTGCTACAAATTGAATGGTCAGTGGCTGAGCCCGGAACGCGGTGCGCCCGTGCGGATGGTGGTTCCCGAATCATACGGATTCAAAAATGTGAAATGGCTGACTCACGTTTATTTTTCCAATTTGTTTCACGCCAACGATACCTACGCCAACGGGAATAATGACATCGACAGCACACTGAAAACGTTCGCGTCGACGCTCTCCTGTCCCAAACAGGTCAAACCGCTTCAGCCGATTCCGATTACCGGCTATGCCCAATCGGGCACTGCAGGATTGGCGAAAGTTCAGGTCTGGATTCAAAAGAATGGCGAGAGTTTACCCGGCGATGACAAATACTTCACCTCAGCACCCTGGATCGATGCGGAAATCCTGTCTGCACCGGCTTCCGATCGATGGGGCGGTGATCTACCCGATCACAAAATTCCGCCCGAAACCATCGGCTTCGACAACAAAACAAGAAAACCCATCGCATGGCCGATGCCATTGATGAAAGCACACTGGGCGATTCTGATGCCCGGCTTACCTGCAGGGAAATATACGCTCCGCTGTCGGACGATCGACGCCAACGGCAAAGCCCAACCCATGCCGCGCCCTTTTAGAAAATCGGGACACGTTGCCATTGAAAAAAAGGATTTGTTGGTGACCGCTTAACCTGTTCTTCATCGAGAAAAATTCTGCAAACGATCACTATAAATTGTGATGAATATCGTTCACTCAGAAAATCATTCAGGTTAGACTTGATCGTTTTATGATGGGCGCAGGTGCTCAGGCGTTGCTTGTTCATGTCAATCATTCTCGCATCGTATTATTTCGGAGTGAATCGCATGCCTGTTTTTCTAATCACAGCAACCGATGAAAATGATAAACGCGAAACACACCGCGTCGAAGCGGAAAATTCGCAAGATGCCTATCACGACCTGGAATCGCGTGGGTTTTCTGAGATCGTCCTGCACACCGACGATGCTGCCGCGGCGACTTCGAGTCTGTTCCCTAATCGTGCGGAAATAGAAGAGCTTGTTTCCGCTGCCGACATGGTTAAGTTTCAGAGTCTCAGCAATTTTCAGTTGTTTTTATTATCAGTGGGAAAAGGATTATGGAGTATCCGCTTACCGTTAGTGATTCTGGGAGTGGTGTTGCTTTATCGCTGGAAGTTTTCAATCAGGTTGATGATCATTGATTATGGATTTCTGTTTTTGTTATTCGTTCCGATTCTCATTTCGTTCTGGTCGGTCTATTTTTCAACCGGACAAAAATATAATAAGTTGATGCAGTCATTCGCCTGGGCGCGCTGGCAAGAAGTGCTTAAACGAGTGCCCGCGCTACGCGGGCATGTTCCCGAATTCGAATTGGAAGCGCGTCGCGCAGTTGCCTTAACGGCTTTAGGCGATTTTGATCAGGGGCTGGCTGTAATCAAGCCGTTTGAAGCAGATCCAGAAATACCCCGCTGGATGTATCTCGAACGCCTGTCAGAACTATATGAAGTAGTGAATGATCAGGATCAGGTGATTGAATGTATGCGACTGGCTTGGGAAGAGGCGCCGGGAAATCCGACCGTGCAGATGGATTATGCGTATGCACTGTTGAAGTATCAGCAGAATCTTCCATTGGCACAGCAGTTACTGACCGAAGCAGAGCAGCAACATCTGGATGAATTACTGAAAATGATTCTGTACTATTTCAAAGGACTTCTGGAACTCAATCTGGGGCACTGTCACGTCGCGAAAGAGCAGTTTCTCTCCTCTTTATCTCAACTCTTGCCAATTGCAGCCAGTCAACCATTACTGCAACTCTTTGTAGATCTCAATCGTGCCTACCTCGCGATCGCCCACGCCGAATTGGGAGAAAGAGAGCAGGCACAAAAACTCTACAAACGGGTTGAGCCCCGCTTGAAAGCACTCGGCAGTACATCGATCATGGATCGTTATGCAGCAGCGATTGCCTAATGTCAATTTTGGAGAAGACGAGGGGCATTTCGCCTTCCTTCAAAAGCTCATTTCTTCCCCTTAACCTGCTGTTCGCGATTGGCGGATTCGGCTGCGAAGACTTCTTCTTTTTCCTTTTCCATTTCGCTTTTGACATCGGATGTGATTTCTCCGGAAGTTAATGATTCCTCGCTGGAACCACAGCCGGGAAGCAGACACAGAGCGAGAAGTAGTAGATAATATGACAACAGTTTCATGGGATTTCCTCTTGATGAGATCTGAGTAATTTCAGGTGAATGAAAATAATGGGGGGAGCGGCTCCGTTAACTGCAGGGCCACCTTCGATTCCGGGGGAAAACGTCAGAAGCCCTGCGAGTTCACGATCAAAATTACGAAGCCTGTTCGAAGTTAATGGTGTTTAATATTCACCAACAGACTCACGGTCATTCGTCAGGCTGATTCGACGCATGATTTCGCCGTCGATGTTGTAACTGATGAGTCGCACCGAACCATCGGCCAGGCAGGCGTTCATGCCGCCCTGGTGGGCTGAACCAAAGAAGGGATGCCAGTTCGTCCAGCTGACGCCCCCTTTGTCAACCACGGCGACAGTGTTCGTCGGAGCGTCCGTGTCGTACAGCGGAGTCAAGCCGTACTCGTCGCCAGCACTATTCTTACCGGCTCCATGGCGGATCACACATTCATCCCAGCCGGCATTGACCCAGGGCTCATTGTCGCCGCCATCTTGTCCATGTCGATCTGGGTGCAATGCTTTTTCCGCCACCATAATGGTGTTGGAAGCGCCGTCTTTAATGTCGTTGATACGAATTTCACGTGAATCAGTTCGCACGACGACCCCTCGCTGACCAAGACTGAGAGTCGAGGTAATTCCGCCTTCACGCTGCCCACCATTTCCAGCATAATCGCTACGATAATACCCACTACCATATGAAGTCGGCTTGCGACGGGAAGGGCAGTAATAGGCTTTGATTCCTGTTCGGCCAACAAGCGGATAGGTTCCCACAGGATCGGCATCCGTTCCCAGATCGTACACGTTTGCCCGATCCATGTAAGGCAGAATGTGGTAAAGCCAGCTCCAGCCGGCACGTTCCTGGGCATTACAGCAGGCATAAGATGCGCCGGCGCCATCGCGGGCACCCGTAGGCAGCCGATCAAAGACATCGTGGAAGTTGTGAAATGCCAGGCCAATTTGTTTCAGATTGTTTCTGCACTGTGTTCGGCGGGCGGCTTCGCGTGCCTGTTGAACGGCCGGCAGCAAAAGGGCAATCAGAATCGCGATAATTGCAATCACGACCAGTAATTCAATCAGCGTAAATCCGCGGCGATTGGGGGAAGAATGTTTGAGCGCACCGGTGGCCGGGGAAGAAAATGGACGTAACGTCATCATTTTCCGATCTCCTTAATGTGAAAAAGAAAAAGAATGTAAAACTGTTTTTCAACTTTTCAAGGCGGGTGATGCCGGTGGTGGGTCTTGACTGACCTTATTAAGGAACAGGGAGCAATGCCCTTTCCTGCTGCTGCGAGTATCCTATCTTCGAATTGTTAATAAATTGTGAGCGATCAATGAATAGTGGGACTGTTAACAATGGTCGAGGTGGAACTTGCCTTAAAAACAGCACTGGGCAAAACGCTGAACGGACAATCAGAATCGGTGAAGTTAGCGTTATCTCGACTGTTACCAAAGAGTCTGATCGCACCAACAGCTGAATTTCTTCCACCAGATTTTTTCGCAAATAGAACGACTTTTTTGTTAAACTGTCTCAAATCAATCTATTGACCCGAGAATCACGCGTGAGGAATCAACGATGAGCACAGAACAAGCCGCAACTGATGAAACACACCCGTCCCGATTTCACTGGCAACGGCTGATTCTGCTGATTGTAGGGCTGATTTTCCTCGCAGTGGGCGTCGCCTGGCAACTCAAGCTGCTACCGTTCGGAAGCAGTTTGCCTCGTCAAAACGCGATCATGGTCATCGCCCCTTATCAGCATCAGGGAACCTGGGTTTTCGATGACAGTTCCGCCGGTCTGGTACAAGAACCGTTTGTTGCCGGCGTTCCCGAGATGATCGATGTCATCGTCGCCGACATTCCTGACGCCGACGAAGGGTTTCGGCTGCTGTTCTCTGCCAAACCGTTCCCGAAGTTTCAGAAAAAGCTGATCTGGCTGCGTGGTGATCAGGGGGGCAACTATTACCGCTTCGAAGATTCCGACATGGAAGGCTGGATCTGCCCCGCCATGTTCAAATATTACGAGACCGCCCCCAAAGAACTCTACGTCAAAGCCGAGCCGATGAAATAAGCATGCAAACCGAGCCAGGCGGGCCTTTTTTGTGTCACTCTCGAAACACGAGAGGCAGACATTTGACGAAACAATAGAACCCCTACTATAGTAGGACCATTCACAGGCCCCCGTAGCTCAGTTGGATAGAGCAATGCTTTCCTAAAGCATAGGTCGCAGGTTCGAACCCTGCCGGGGGTATGTTTTCACAGGGACGGCTATTCAGCTCCGTTTATGTCATTTCCAGAAGGAATCCTTTCATGCTTAAGCCGCTCAGTATTTTTATTTCCTGCTGTCTCATCGCACTTGGAATTCTGTTTGCGGGGACCTCACTCCAGGCAGAAGAGAAAGCCAAAAGCTATTACCTGATCGGTAATTCTCTGACCTGGGATACCGTTCCTTCGTTGCTCGACGGCGATGTGCAGTGGCACGTCGATTGTGGCAAGAGTCTGCCTTACATTTATGAGCATCCAGAAAAGCCCTGCGTTAAAGCTTCCACACTCTGGCCCACGGCACTCAAAGAGAAACAGTACGATCTGATTTCCGTACAGCCGCACTACGGTTCTATGCTCGCGGAAGATGTCGATACGATTTCCAAATGGGTCAAAATGCAGCCCAAAGCGACATTCATCATTCATACTGGCTGGGCACGCAGTGCGACGCGGGCCGATGAATATGCCAGTACAGACGTTTCTGGCAAGCTGCAGCATAGCCCCGCGTATATCAACGCCCTGATTGCGGCCCTGAAAAAACAATTTCCCGATCGAGAGTTTAAACAAACCTATGCGATCAATCTGCTGGAACAGGTCGACTCTGACATTAAGCAGAACAAGGCACCTTTCGACCAGATTACGGACCTCTATCGCGATAAAATCCATATGAAGACCGACAGCGGCCGTTACCTGATGCACAATGCAATGCGGCACGCGATGGAACAACCACGGTCTGAAAAGGGCTACGAAAAAGTCGATCCGAAAGTGAAACAGTATCTGAATCAGGTGCTTGATACGCTCAACCAGCTGTAATTAAAACTCCGGTAGTTCGGCAATCAGTTTCTGCTTTTCCTCGTCAGAGAGAAACGCCGCGGTGAATGAATTCCGGGCGAGTTGTACCAGATCCTCGCGCGTTAGACCAAAGGCTTCCTGAATGGCCTGATAATTTTCGTTGACGTAACCGCCGAAGTAGGGAGGGTCATCGGAGTTTACGGTCACCAACAGGCCGGCATCCATCATTTGCTTGATCGTGTGATCCGACATTGTTTTAAAAACGCATAATCGTACGTTGGACAGCGGACAAACGGTGAGTGGAATCTGTTCTTCCGCAAGCCGTTTGACAAGAGCCGCATCTTCCATACAACGTACCCCATGGTCGATGCGTTCGGCGTGCAGCTGGTCCAGAGCTTCATTGATGTATTCCGGCGGACCTTCTTCACCTGCATGGCACACCACCCGGAACCCCTGCCGACGGACTTCCTCGAACACGTTCACAAATTTGGACGGGGGATGCCCCAGTTCCGAAGAATCCAGGCCGATGCCGATAAATTGATCACGGAAGGGAAGTGCCTGCTGTAGGGTCTCCATCGCTGCTGCTTCTGAAAGATGTCGCAGGAAGCTGAGAATCAGTTTCGAGGAAACGCCAAGCTCTGATTGTGCTTCCCGAAGCGCCGCTGTGATACCATTGATGACCGTTCCCATAGGAATATTACGGGCCGTATGTGACTGGGGATCAAAGAATATTTCGGTGTGCCGCACGTTCTGGGAAGCCGCTTTTTTCAGGTAAGCCAGAGTCAGATCGTGAAAGTCTTCTTCCGTCTGTACCACACTGATCGAGGCGTAATACAAGTCGAGAAACGACTGCAGGTCAGAAAAGTTATACGCGGCTCGCATCTCATCCACCGACTTGAAGGGGAGCGTGATCTTGTTCTTCTCCGCAAGCGCAAAAGCCAGCTCTGGTTCCAATGTTCCTTCAATGTGTAAATGTAGTTCTGCTTTGGGCAGTTGAGCAATGAAATCGTCCATGTTGTTCCTATTGAATGAGAATCAGCTTAAGGTTTCTTCAGTTTTTTTTTTGAATTGTCTGAAAAGTTTTATCAAGGAACAAGCCAGATTTTTGAAGAAGATACACAAATACAACTTGATTCCGCATCTGGTAGCATTAACAAGGCTTTGTTCCCGTATCACTGGTTGAAGCGAGTTCGTTTTCTTTGGCTCAAGACGAATTCAGATTTTTATCAGTATGGTGAACCAGTTGATTGTTGGGAATGTCTCGGTTACTATACCGGGTTACACACATGGCTTTGGGTGTATAGGCAAATGGCGCTTTTGTTTGATGGGATAAGTATAGTGAAGTCAATTAATGCTTTTCTACTGTTTTCTATTTTGATGGCAGGTCTCACTTCAATTCTCCTGTTAAGTGATGAGAAACCGGATGAACCGATCTCGACGCAACAGATTGCTGAGCAGCCCGTTCTTACTCCAAATGTGATGCCTCCGAAGGTGACGATGTGTATGTACGTGCAAAGTGCCGAGATCACAAACGAGGGGATTCTCCATTTTGTAACGGAGAATAGTGGCGGTACCAGATACTACTATTTCAATGCCAAAGACCGAAATATTGTGATCGTCGAATCTGCGGAAATAGAAGCTGATCAGATCCAAATCGAAGATCTTGAGCATGGTGTTCTGCTTATTACAGTTCCTGAAGCACTCAATCTGGATATAGAAAATTTTGGAAAATCCAATTCAAATCAAAATCAATAAGCGATGCAGGAGGCTTCGTTTTTCATTCGCCATCTTGTAGGATTAATTCTGTTGGTTTGATCCCTGCGGTTCCTGCAGAAACGCAGATTGTGAGCAAGATTGAAAAATGAAAGCGAAGATCACCATGATAAGAGCACTTTTGTTTTGTCTTTTGGGACTCTTATTTTCTGTTCAGACAGAACTGAAAGCGGGTGACTGGAAAGTCGGCATGGCCCGGGTGGATATTACGCCGACAAAGAAAATCTGGCTCGGCGGTTACGCTTCTCGCAAAAAGCCGGCCGAAGGTACAACGCACCCCTTGTGGGCCAAAGCGTTGGTCTTCGAAGACAATCAGGGAACCCGCGCCGCGATAGTCACTACCGACCTGATCGGGTTAACACGGGAGATTTCCGATGCGGTGGGAAAACGCGTCGCTCAGAAAACAGGGATCACTCGCGAACAGATTCTATTGAATTCCTCGCATACCCACAGCAGTCCCGTCGTACTCGGCTGTGCGTCGCTGGCCTATGATTTGAGTCCTGTGCACCAGAAAGAGATTGAGGACTACGCAAAACAACTTCAGGATAATCTGGTCAAGGTCATTGTAGAGGCCAGCCAGTCGCTGTCCGAGGCATCTCTCAGCTACGGCGAGGAACGGGCCACGTTTGCTATCAATCGACGAGGGCGGATCAACCCGGATGGCCCTGTTGATCATACCGTTCCTGTGCTCAGGGTGAATGATGCCTCTGGCAATATGCGAGCAGTCCTGTTCGGCTATGCCTGCCATAATACTACGATCGCGTTGTTCGAATATTGTGGCGACTACGCCGGCTTCGCACAGGTAGCGCTCGAGAAAAAGTACCCGGGAACCATGGCGCTGTTTATGATCGGCTGCGGCGGTGACGCCAATCCCGATCCGCGCGGCACGCTCGCTTTGGCAGAACAGCATGGGAATTCTCTGGCGGCAGCCGTGATACGAGCCGTTGATCAACCGCTGGAACCGATTCAGGGGCCGTTGACCGTCAAAATGCAGCGAACCGATCTGCCGTTTGTGGAACCACCTTCCAAAGCGGAATTGCTGGAACGGCAGGGAAAGGGAGACGTCTATTCTCAGCGGCTGACGAAGTATCTGTTGAATCAACTGGAAGAGCAGGGCGCGATTGCAACCTCATATCCCTTTTCGGTGCAGGTGATCACGTTTGGTGACGATTTGACGTTGATCGGCCTGGGAGGTGAGACGGTGATTGATTATTCCATTCGGCTGCACGAAGAATTATCTGACCGTCGTATCTGGGTCGCCGGCTACTGTAATGAAGTCTTCGCCTATGTCCCCTCCGAACGGGTTCTCAAAGAAGGCGGCTATGAAGGGGGCGGTGCGATGAAGTACTTTGGTTTTCATGGCCCCTTTGAACCAGGCGTGGAAGACCGCGTCATTCAACTCGTGCACTCTCTGGTGGCGCCGTAGAACCCTGCGCAGATATTGCTCAGAAGATAAGAGCGTTATTTCATTTGGTGGTTGAATGAAAATTACTCTGAATGCCTCCTGCATACAAAACAGAATGCGCCAAAAAGTTTAAACACATTGTCGCATCTAAACGTAGTAATGCTTGCAGGTAAGGTAGCGCCGCACTTCATCAAAACGTAACAGTTCCAGTCTGTCCAATCTGATCAGATTCAATACGTTCAGGAGTCCTCTCTTTCGTTTAAGCTTGTCAGAGCGTTTTCATGAAGGTTTCTCTAACTGCCTGTTATTTAGGAACTTACTGAGTGTTTAATTCGATGTGCTATAAAGAACAATTTTGACGCGTCAAAGATTGCTATTGTCTCAAACACTAGCGTGGGAAATAATAGAAGTGCTCGAAACGTTGTAAAAGTCACTTACATCCCTGTGTGGCATGCTCTGAGAGCCGTCGAGTCACGTCCACACGATAATCCCTGATTCACAATTAGGTGTTGGCCATGGATGGTCTTAAAACAACCTCGTCACAGATTTATTTTTGTATGAGGGAACTTTCCCTGCGCGGATTGTGTCTCGCACTTACAAAATTTCGGTCTTTGTGAAAGGCAGTCGAACTTTAGAAAAATTCTTCAATCAAATCACCTCGAACTTATTGGCCGATAATTCGACCTGCCTGAATGCAAGTCGTCACGCCAGGAGGAAAGTCCCATGGAAAATGGTCGATCAATCTTAAATCAAATCTCTGGTCAGCTTAACTCTGACTCGTTTCTACAGGAACATTGGCAGGGGACTTTTGATGAGTACCTCGATCTTGTTCGAGCAGACCCCAAAGTAACGCGAACGGCGTTCCAGCGCGTCTATGACATGATCATGAGCTATGGAACCTATCCCGTCGAAGGCAAAAAGGGACTGATTCGCTATCGCTTCTTCGATGATCCAGTGAATGACGGCCGCGATGGAATCTTCGGGCTCTCGAAACCATTGATGGATCTTGTGAACGTCTTCAAGTCGGCAGCCCTCAAGTACGGCAGCGAACGCCGCGTGTTATTGCTGCACGGCCCCGTTGGGAGTTCCAAAAGTACGATCGCCCGGCTGTTAAAGCAAGGGCTCGAACGCTACTCCCGCACCGAAGAAGGTGCCTTGTATAGTTTCGGCTGGAAGGAAGAAGACGGTTCAATTCTCTGGGACCCGATGAATAGTGAGCCCCTGCAGTTGATTCCGTTGAAACATCGGCAGGAAATTTGCGATTATCTGAACGAGGGACGCGATCCCAATAAAGAAACAGACTATATCGTCGAAATCTCCGGTGAAGTCTGCCCGCTCAGCCGGTTTATGTTCAACGAAAAACTGGAAAAAGCCAACGGCGACTGGACCAAAGTCATGGATCAGATCGTTGTCAAACGCATTACGTTTTCCGAGCAAGATCGAATCGGCATTGGAACATTCCAGCCTAAGGATGAGAAAAACCAGGACTCAACCGAATTAACGGGGGATATTAATTATCGTAAAATTGCCGAGTTCGGGAGCGAAAGCGATCCGCGCGCATTTAACTTTGATGGTGAGTTCAATGTCTCCAACCGGGGACTGATTGAATTTATCGAAGTCCTCAAACTGGATGTGGCGTTTCTGTATGACCTGCTCGGCGCATCTCAGGAACACAAAATCAAACCGAAGAAGTTTGCACAGACTGACATTGATACGGTCATCATCGGCCATACGAATGAGCCGGAATATCGTCGTCTGCAGTCGAATGAATTCATGGAAGCGTTGCGTGACCGTACGGTGAAAATTGATGTGCCTTATGTCACGAAGCTGAGTGAAGAAATCAAAATTTACGAGAAGGATTACAACACCAAACGTGTCCGCGGCAAACACATCGCCCCGCATACGCTGGAAATAGCAGCCATGTGGGCCGTACTGACTCGCCTGGAAACGCCCAAGCATCACGGCTTGACGCTGGTTCAGAAAATGAACCTGTATAACGGCAAATCGCTGTCTGGTTTCACGACAGAGAATGTGGAGCAGCTTCGCAAGGAGGCCAAGTCAGAAGGTCTGTTCGGGATTTCACCCCGTTACGTGCAGGATAAAATTTCGAATGCATTGGTCGTGAATTCGCAAAGCTCCAACTTGAATCCGTTCATGCTGTTGAATGAATTGGAAGAAGGGCTGAAGCATCATTCTCTGATTGCGAATGAAGACATGCGTGATCATTACCGCCAGTTGATTACCGTTGTGAAGGAAGAATATACCGACATCGTGAAGAACGAAGTTCAGCGTGCCATCGCCGCTGATGAAGAAGCACTCACACGACTGTGCGGTAATTATCTGGATAACGTCAAAGCCTACACGCAGAAAGAACGCGTGAAAAACAAGTTTACGGGCGAGTACGAAGAGCCGGATGAACGCTTGATGCGATCGATTGAAGAACGCATCGATATTCCGGATACCCGGAAAGATGATTTCCGCCGTGAGATCATGAATTACATTGGTGCTTTGTCCATGGATGGGAAATCGTTCGATTACAAAACGAATGAACGCTTGCAGAAGGCCCTCGAAATGAAATTGTTCGAGGACCAGAAGGATACGATCAAATTAACCAGTCTGGTATCGAATGTGGTCGATGCGGAAACGCAGGAAAAAATCGATATCGTCAAAGCCCGGTTAATTCGAAATTACGGTTATGACGAAGAATCAGCAACGGACGTTCTGCAGTATGTTGCCAGCATTTTTGCTCGCGGCGATACAAAAAAGAACAGCGACGCTGCCTGACCTGAACGTATCTTTTCATTAACTCATAGGAATAGCAGCCGGGAGAAACAAGAATAGATTGAGAGCCGACTCACTCTGATTCCCTGTTCTGAAAGGGGCTCAATAATATGGTACGCAGAATTGATCGTGACCAGCAACGGTTCGAGAAAATTATCAAAGGTAAAGTGCGACAGCAGCTCAGAAAATACATCAATCATGGCGAAATGATTGGTCGTAAAGGACGAGAAACCGTCAGCATTCCCGTACCCAATATCGAGATTCCCCACTTTCAACACGGTGAAAAAGGGAGTGGCGGCGTCGGGCAGGGTGAAGGCGAAGTCGGCCAGCCCATCGGTCGTGGAAAGTCCGATGGCGATGGTCAGGGCCAGGCCGGCAATGAGAAAGGCCAGCACATTCGAGAAGTGGAACTCACCCTCGAAGAACTGGCGGATATGCTCGGCGAAGCACTCGAACTGCCGCGGATTGAGCCCAAGGGAGACGACGCTCTCACATCGAAAAAAGACCGCTATACTTCGGTCAGTCCGACCGGCCCCGATTCGTTGCGGCATTTTAAGCGAACTTACAAACGCGCTCTCAAGCGGATGATTGCGACTAATAATTACGATCCCAAAGATCCGCTGATTATTCCGACCAAAGACGACGAGCGGTTTCGAAGCTGGAAGACGGTTTCTGAACCGCACACGAATGCGGCTGTGATTTACATGATGGATGTTTCCGGGTCGATGACCGACGTCCAGAAAGAAATTGTCCGCACGGAAGCATTCTGGATCGATACCTGGCTCAAGCGTCAATATAACGGGATCGAACGACGTTATATCGTGCACGATGCTGTGGCTCATGAAGTGGATGAAGATACGTTTTACCGCGTTCGTGAGAGCGGGGGAACACGTATCTCATCCGCTTACCGGGCAGCCGACCATATTATTAAACGGGACTTTCCCCCATCACTGTGGAATATTTACTGCTTCCAGTTTTCCGACGGAGATAACTGGGGTGAAGATAACACAGAGTGCATTGAGAATCTCAAAGAAAATATTTTTCCGATCTGTAATCTCTTCTGTTATGGCCAGGTCAGAAGCCCATATGGCTCGGGAGATTTTATCAAGGAACTGCGTAAGTTCGAAGAAGAGTTCGATAATCTGATTTTGTCTGAGATTGACGACAAGGAAGCCATTTACGGTTCGATTAAAACGTTTCTGGGAACCGGAAAATAGAATTAACAGTATGTGCTGCCCTCAGAAGCAGCACGCAGTCAGCCGGTGGTTCAAACTGCATTGATTGCTGACGGAGGCTCGTATGGTAGTAACAACACATCGCCCCTTACCAAAGGAATTAAGCGACATCCAGCAGGAGATGGAGCAGCATGCGCTCGATTATGGACTCGATTTTTTCAAAACGATTTTCGAAGTCCTCGATTATGAAGAGCTCAGCATGTTTGCCGCCTATGGTGGGTTCCCGGTGCGCTATCCGCACTGGAGATTTGGTGCGCAATATGACGAGCTGATGAAAGGCTACTCTTACGGCTTACAGAAAATCTATGAGATGGTGATCAACACCGACCCCTGCTATGCGTATTTATTGAGTGCGAATGATATTACCGATCAGAAACTGGTAATCGCCCACGTTTACGGGCACTGCGACTTTTTCAAGAACAACGCCTGGTTCGCGCATACGAATCGCAAGATGCTGGATCAGATGGCCAATCATGCCACGCGGATGAATCGCCATATTGATACGCACGGCTATGAAACCGTGGAAATGTTTATTGATACCTGCCTCTCGCTGGAGAGCCTGATCGATCCCTACGCGCCGCATATCAAACGGGAAGCAAAAGCAGAGCGCAAGCCTGAGACAAAACGACAGGAAGAAGAGACAGGCGAAGCTTCGGGCGGCCGTTTTCCGGCGAAGAACTACATGGATCGCTACATCAATCCGGATGAAGTACTCGAAGCCGAAGCCAGTCAGAAACGTGAAAAAGCCCGCGAGATGTCGGATCAGCTGAAGTTTCCCAAAGAACGCATGCGAGACGTATTGTACTTTTTGATTCAATATGCCCCCTTGGAAGACTGGCAGCGGGATGTGCTGTCGATCATTCGGGATGAAGCCTACTACTTTGCTCCGCAAGGGCAGACGAAAATCATGAACGAAGGCTGGGCCAGTTTCTGGCATTCCACCATCATGACGCGGCACGGTCTGACGGACGAAGGACTCATTAACTACGCCGACCATCACAGTGGTACGATGGCAACCAGCCCCAATCGGTTGAATCCCTATAAACTGGGAATTGAACTGCTGAAGGATATTGAAGAACGCTGGAATAAAGGACAGTTCGGCCCGGAGTACGAAGACTGTACCGACATGTTCGAAAAAGAACGTTGGGATAAAGATCTTGGATTAGGCAGAGAGAAAATCTTTGAAGTCCGCCGCATTCATAATGACATCACGTTTATCGATACGTTTCTGACGCCCGAGTTCTGTTACAAAAATCGCATGTTTTCCTTCGCGTTTAACGATTCCAATAAAACGTATGAAATACAGTCGCGCGAATTTGAACAGATTAAGCAGCAGTTACTCAACAGCCTCAGTAATCATGGGCGGCCTGTGATTTACGTGCAGGATGCCAACTATAAAAACCGGGGCGAGCTTTATCTCGAACATGAATATATGGGAGTCGAGCTCAAACTGGACTATGCCCAGGATACGCTGGTCAATCTGCATCGTATCTGGAAGCGACCGGTGAATATCGAAACCGTCGTCGATGATCGGCCGACGATCTTGAGCTACGACGGCAAAAAACATCACACGAATTCAAAAGAAAAAACCTAATATCCTCGTTAGGAGGATTTCAAAATGTCTGTACTCAATCAATTAAATCACGAACTGAAACAGTTAACCGGATTTCAATCGGCGCAACCAACAACCGTCACTCTGGCTGCGAAAGGCAAAATCGAAATCAACATTGATTTTACCTCCGTCGATTCCATGAGCTGTTCCTTTCAGGAGATTCGCGTCAATGTTCCGTCTCTGTCACAGTCGACTTACGACAAATTAAAAGAGTGGGGCCAAAAACTCTGTCAGCGGATCACCTATCTGCTGGAGAATATCGGGCCTCTCGAATATGACGAAGATGCCGGTCAGGTACTCATTCGTTCGACACCACCCGATCAGAATCAGGCGGGAACCCAGTTCTATGAAATCATTCTCTCCTCCCACGCCAATGGTAATTTCAGTTTAAAACGCTTCGCCAGCCAGCCGGGTCAGGGAGGGCGGACCCAGGTCGATTTGCAGGTGACGCACGAAGTCTTGCGTAAGCTGGTTGATGATCTGGTCGATACCGTTCCCTGAGTCGGCAAATCCGATTCGGTACTTGAATGCCTTAAGTGATAATTCGCTTAAGGCATTTTTATTTATAGACTTAGGTTATGAAATGTAAACTTGGGTTTCATACTTGACGAGCGGTGTTTTATATGTAAAATCATATTTCATGAGTAAAACATTACAAAGAACTGATTCAAGAATATCGTATCGAGTACCTGCTCTGGAGAAGGGGCTTGAGGTCCTGGAGTTGCTGTCCGGGATCTCCCGACCGCTCTCTTTAACAGACATTGCAGACCGTCTGGGACGAACCAAACAGGAACTGTTCCGCGTGATGGCGTGTCTGAATGAGCAGGGGTATTTGATCCGGGATGCCAATCAGGGTTATCGGATGAGTACGAAACTGTTCGAGCTGGGGGCCAAGCATGCCAGCACCGAAGCGCTGATTGCCCGTGCGACTCCGCATATGGAAGCCTTGACGAATGAGCTCAAGGAGTCGTGCCATCTGAATATTGTGGTTCGCAACAAGATGCTGGTGATTGCCCGCGTTGATTGCGATGCTGATGTTTCACTGGCCGTGCGCATCGGTGCCAGCTTCAAATTGCATGAGCGCAACAGCGGCCATGTCGCACTCTCGTTTCTGCCGGAAGAACAGCGTCAGAAATACTGGGAACAGCACGACCTTGCTTCCGGTCAGATTGAGGAGTGGGAGTCGGATTATATCGACATCAGGCGGGCCGGTTTTCGTACGATGGAAAGCACGTTGATTGTCGGCGTCCAGGATACGGCGACGCCGATTCTAGGCGCTGATGGAAGGCTGCTGGCTGTGTTATGCGTCTCTCATATTTTACGTGTTGGCGAGTCTGACGACAGTACCCGGATTTCTTCTACCATGTTGGATTGTGCTCAGGCCATTTCAAGTGAATTCGGGCCGACGATGATTAACAAGTCGGACATTGAAACGCACAGTGTCAACTGAAACAAGCGGATGAACCAAACGGAGTTTTCATGCTGGATCAACAAAAACGACAACAGGATTTTCCCAGTTTGTCGGAACGCGTCTATTTAAATACCGCCGCCGAAGGCATTCCCCCGCTGGCAGTAGGGGAAGCATTTCAGCAGTATTTTCAGGATAAGCTTCTGGGTATGGATGGTCGCACACTGCATGAAGCCCAGTGGGACGCAGCCAAAGCGTTGGTCGGGCAAATGTATGGACTGAGTTCGGATGAGGTCAGTATCTGCTCCTGCAGTTCCGAAGCGTTCAATCTGGCGTATCAGGCATTGCAGCTGAAAGCCGGAGACGAAGTCATCGTCAGCGATCTGGATTTCCCCGCCAGTTATACCTTCGGCTTACAGCCAAGCTGCCCGGCGACGACGAAAATCTGGAAGGCTCGCGACTGGAAACTGCGTCTGGAAGACTTGCAGGAACTTCTCAGCGATAAAACGCGCGTGGTGAGTATCTCGCTCGTCAGTTTCTTCAACGGGTTCAAGATACCGTTAAAAGAAGTCATTCAGACCATTCGCCAGCACTCATCCGCTCTGATCGCTTTGGATGTTACGCAGGCACTGGGACGCATTCCCCTCGATCTGGAAGACATCGATCTGATTATCAGCAGCACTCACAAATGGATTCTCTCTTCACATGGCGGCGGTCTGGTGGGAGTTCCCTCAGCAAAAGCGAATGAGTGGACGGTTCCTGCGGGTGGCTGGTTCAATCTGAAAGATGCTTTCGGCGATCAGCGTTTTGATAAAGCGGAAAGTCTGCCGGGCGCAGCCAGCTTTACCGTGGGCATGCCCAACTATCCCGCCGTGTATGCCATTCGTGCTGCGTTGGACTATATTACCCAGACCGGCGTCGAACAGATCAATCAGGCGGCATCCCCTCTGGTCGAAGCATGCCTGGAAGGTCTCAAGCAGACGTCGGTCGAACTGATTTCACCTAAAGAGTCGGAGAATCTGGCGGGCATTATTGCGTTTCGGCATCCTGAAGCCGAACGCATTTATCAACACTTACACAGTAAACAAATCCATCCCATGTATCACGCAGGGCGAATTCGTGTCGCTCTGCACGGTTACAATACGATGGAAAACGTGGAAACGTTCCTGCGAGAGTTAAATGTGGCATTGTCGAAAAGTTATGTTGGGAATGCGGTGAGTTAAGTCGGAATACAGCGTAAAAAATTGCTCGGAAGTCATTTAAAATATGTATTTTTGCTGATTTCTGAACCAAATGGAATATAATAGTAAGGTAAGTATATATTCATTCTTCAAACATTCTTACCTTCACGCACAAGCCACCAATTGTTCGGGTGAGAGATAAGCGCTCATCAAATAAATTTGTGGTCCTACCTCAAACTGCTGGGAATAATAATGAAGATGCCTGCTCGTTTACGAGATCGTTTGTTTTCTTTCGTAAAAAAACAGTCTCCCTCCGGGTTATTGATCGCAGCCGTTGTGCTCACTGTTTCTCAACTCTCCGCTGCTGAGAAACAACCGAATCAGCAAGAGATTCAATTTTTTGAAGCCAAGATCCGGCCGCTCTTAATCAAGCACTGCTACGACTGTCATGGGGCAGACGCGCAGGAGTCCGGGTTACGCGTTGATACATTCAAAGGCATCGCCAAAGGTGGTAAAGCCGGCTCGCTGTTGGTTCCCGGGAAACCGGACCAGAGTCTGCTGATCACGGCGGTCAAATATCAGGCTTCCGATTTACAGATGCCACCCGATGAAAAACTCAGTAAGCAGGAAATCGAGGATCTGACCAACTGGGTCAAGATGGGCGCGCCTTATCCCAATGCAGATTTGAGTCTGCTCCGAGCGTCCAGCGAGAAAGGAAAATACGATCTGGAAAAGGAACGCCAGTTCTGGTCCTTCCAGCCGGTTAAGAAGCCGGCATTGCCTGCTGTCAAACACAAGGACTGGGTGAAAACTCCGATCGACCAGTTCGTATTATCGAAACTGGAACAGGCAGGATTGACGCCTGCGAAACCGGCTGACAAACGGACGTTGATTCGCCGGACCACCTTTGATTTAACCGGCTTGCCGCCGACACCCGAAGAGATAGAGGACTTCCTGAACGATACATCGCCTCAGGCATTCGAGAAAGTTGTGGATCGTCTGTTAGCGTCACCACATTACGGTGAGCATTGGGGGCGGCATTGGTTAGACATTGCCCGCTATGCCGATTCCAATGGTCTGGACGAGAACATTGCCTTTGGGAATGCCTGGAAATATCGGGATTACGTCGTAAACGCGCTGAATAAAGATAAGCCATATGACCTGTTTCTCAAAGAACAGTTGGCCGGTGATCTGCTGGAACCCGCGAAGGATGTTGCTGAGCGTAACGAACGCCTGGTTGCCACCGGGTTCCTGTCACTGGGCCCCAAAGTGCTCGCGGAAGTCGATGAAACCAAAATGGAAATGGATATCATCGACGAGCAGATCAACACGATTGGCGTCTCTCTGATGGGCATGACGTTGGGCTGTGCCCGCTGCCACGACCATAAATTCGATCCGATTTCGGCTCATGATTATTACGGTCTGGCGGGCATCTTGAAAAGCACCAAAACAATGGAGCATTACAAGAAGATCGCCCGCTGGCACGAGAACTCACTTGCCACAAAAGAAGAGCTCAAGGAGCAGGCCGAGTGGGACAAGAAGATCAAAACAGAAGAAGAGAAAATCGCCGCTCTGGTGAAGTCTGAGAATGAGCGTCTGAAGAAAGAGGGCGGCAAAGACTTTAAACTGCCGAAGAAACCTGAGCCCTCTTATTCGAAAGAAGCGAAAGCAGAACTCAAAACACTGCGGGATCAAGTCGCCTCGCTCAAAAAAGAACGCCCCGAGGTTCCCACTGCCCTGGGGGCAACCGAACGAGAAATTATTGATGTCCCGATTCACATTCGAGGCAGCCATCTGACATTGGGAGAAACTGTGCCGCGGCATGTTCCCGTGGTATTGAGCCCCCAGCCTGAAAAACCATTTTCGAAAGAGACAAGCGGCCGTTTGAAATTTGCCGAATGGCTTACGAGCCGCGAGCATCCCCTTACGTCACGGGTTTTCGTGAACCGGGTCTGGCGCTGGCACTTTGGCAAGGGAATCGTAGCGACCCCCGACAACTTCGGAAAACTGGGCGCAAAGCCGACGAATCAAGCTTTGCTCGACTGGATGGCTGCCAATTTCATGGAAAAAGGCTGGTCAATCAAAGACCTGCATCGCATGATTCTGCTTTCCAATACCTGGCGGATGAGTAGCGAATTCAATGAGAAAGCAGCTACCGTTGATCCCGATAATAATTTGCTGTGGCGGGTCGATGTACGACGTTTGGATGCCGAGTCTATTCGTGATTCCATTCTAGCAGTCAGTGACGGCCTGGATCTGACCATGGGCGGCTCACTACTGACGGTTGAGAATCGTGCGTTCGTATTCAATCATGAATCCAAAGATGCAGTCACCTATGATTTTGATCGTCGCTCTTTGTATCTGCCCGTTATTCGAAACCATCTGTTCGGGATGTTCATGCTGTTTGATTATGCAGACGCCAGTGTATTGAATGGGAATCGCTCTTCAACCACCGTGGCACCGCAGGCGCTGTTCCTGTTGAACAGTCACCTTGTTGAAGAAGCATCGCAACGTATGGCGGACACCATTTTAAGTCAGACCGCATTGTCACCGGAACAAAAGATACAACATCTGTTTTTAAAATCGTTTGGGCGTTTGCCGTCGGAATTAGAAGTCAGCAAATCATTGCAGTTCCTGGATGAGCTGGAAAAAGATTTGCAGGCGGAACAATCCGATTCGGAGAAACGTATCCATCGCAGCTGGCAGGTGCTCTGTCAGTCCATTTTTGCATCGAGTGAATTTATCTATCTCAGATAACCTGGATGTGAGACAAAAGTTAATATTAAAGTCATACCCATAGAGATCAATCGAGACACGCCATGAGCATCCTACCTCAATCCCTGTTTTCCCGCCGCGATCTGTTGAAAAAATCAGCCGTGGGTTTTGGGAACCTTGCCTTGCTGTCGATGTTGAATGAAGAAGCACAGGCTGCTTCTTCCAAAGATCCGTTGGCTCCCAAAGAACCACATTTCACACCGCGGGCCAAACGCGTCATTTTCCTGTTCATGAAGGGCGGACCGTCCCACATGGACACGTTCGACTACAAGCCTCAGCTTCAAAAGTACGATGGCAAGCCTCTGCCCTTTGATAAGCCACGCGTTCAGTTTGCTCCTACTGGAAACCTGTTGAAATCGCCGTGGAAGTTCAAGCAGTACGGCGATAGCGGAATACGCGTCAGTGAACTCTTTCCGAATGTCGCCGAATGCGTGGATGACCTCTGTATCATCAATTCCTTGCATGGAACTAACGCCGCACATGGGGGCGCGTTACTCAAACTGCATACCGGCAGTGATGCCTTTGTGCGTCCCAGTATGGGCTCATGGGTGACTTATGGTCTGGGAACGGAGAACCAGAATCTGCCCGGCTTCATCACCATTTGCCCGACGCTTGCACATGGCGGGGTGAAGAACTGGAGCTCTGCGTTTCTACCGGCTCCCTATCAGGGAACACCCCTCGGAAATGCCGCCGTTGCCGCTGAACAGGCTCAGATTGAATATATCAAAAACAATTTTCTCTCACGCAAAGTTCAACGCAAGCAGGTCGAATTCCTGAATGATTTAAATCGTCTGCATCAGGACCAGACCGGACCGAATCAAATCCTGGAAGACCGGATTGGTTCATTTGAGCTTGCCTTCCGCATGCAGGAAGAAGTGCCACAAATTCAGGACATTTCGGGAGAAACGGAAGCAACCCGGAAAATGTACGGCTTGGATGAAGAAGTCACTGCAGACTTCGGTCGGCAATGTCTGATGGCACGCCGTTTTGCTGAGCGGGGTGTTCGCTTCATTCAGGTTTCGCACAGTGATCAGAAAGTCCAGTGGGATCAACACAGCAACTTACTCGAAGGGCATGGAAAGAATGCGAAAGAAGTTGATAAACCGATCGCCGGTTTATTGAAGGACCTCAAGCAACGTGGCTTATTAAAAGATACGCTGGTCGTCTGGGGCGGCGAATTCGGTCGTACGCCAACGGCTCAAGGGAAAAACGGTCGCGACCATAACCCGGAAGGGTTCACCATGTGGCTGGCTGGGGGCGGCGTGAAAGCCGGCTTCCAATATGGTGCGACTGATGAGTTTGGCTATTACGCAGCCAAAGACAAAATGCACATTCATGATTTCCATGCCACCTTGCTGCATATTCTCGGAATGAATCATGAAAAGCTGACTTATCGCTACGCGGGACGGGATTTCCGCCTGACTGATGTTGCCGGTCATGTGGCACACGGCGTACTGGCCTGATGGGTTTGTCCATCTGACAATTGTCGATTGAATCCCAAAACCCTCTTTTTGAAAAAATGGAGGGTTTTTTGATGCGCGATGAACCACATACAGCAATCCTGCGTTCTTATATTCAGTGAGAGTGTAGAATCACGATCTCTTTGTCTGAAATCAGCCTGTGCGATGCGTTGCAGAGATTGAAAAACGCAATTGCGGCAGACTATGATTCAGGTTCAGTGACCTTGCATGTCCGGTGGCTCTGATCTATGGTGTCTCTGCGTGGCCTTTGCCGGGTTTTTGTATCAGCATTGATTTATGAAATGTGAAGTAGATATGAGTTCAAAAGACAAAAAGAAATGGCGTTCCACGACGATATTAACTGTTCGACACCAGGGGCAAGTTGCCATCGGCGGTGATGGACAGGTGACTCACGGTAATACTGTGATGAAAAGCGATACACGTAAGATTCGCAAGATTCTCGATGGGCAGGTCATCTGTGGATTTGCCGGTTCGACGGCAGATGCATTCTCCTTACTGGAACGATTTGAAGTCAAAGCCCGTGACTATCCCGGAAATATGCCCCGCGCTGCAACAGAACTCGCGCGTGACTGGCGTACTGACCGCGTGCTGCGAAAGCTGGAAGCACTGATCGTGGTGATCAATACCGAACACAGCCTGCTGATTACCGGGCAGGGCGATGTAGTGGTTCCCTCAGACGGCATTATTGGCATCGGTTCTGGAGGCAACTATGCTACGGCTGCCGCGCGGGCACTTGTCGGTCATTCTGATTTGTCGGCAGCAGAAATTGTAAAAACATCTTTAGGTATCGCATCAGACATCGATATCTATACGAATAATAATATCATCGTGGAGGAGCTGCAGTGCAAGAGTTAACGCCGCGACAGATTGTCGCAGAGCTGGATAAACATATCGTTGGTCAGGATGACGCAAAGCGCGCTGTGGCGATTGCCTTGCGGAATCGCTGGCGCTGGCAGCAACTTCCAGATGAACTTCGAAAAGAAATTACTCCTAAGAATATTGTGATGATCGGCCCTACCGGAGTCGGCAAGACGGAAATTACCCGTCGCCTGGCGCAGCTAATTGATGCCCCATTCATCAAAGTGGAAGCAACCAAATATACGGAAGTCGGCTATTACGGACGCGATGTTGAGAGCATGGTTCGTGATCTGGTCGATTCAGCAACGAATCTGGTCCGTGAAAAGAAACGCGTCGAAGTGGTTGATAAAGCAAAAGTTCGTGTTGAAGAACGCCTGCTTGATCTGTTGGTGCCGCGTCCAGAATGGGAGCCTTCTCGCACAGATTCAACAGAAGAAGCGAAGGAAGACGATTCCCAGGAACGCTATGAACGCACCCGGGATAAATTTCGCAAAATGCTGAAGAATGGAGATCTGGAAGACAAGGATGTCGAGATCTCCATCGACCAGAAAAGTTCGCCGGTTCAAGTATTCTCAAATATGGGTATGGACCAGATGGACGTCGATCTGCAAGGCATGTTCGAACGGATCATGCCTCAGCAGAGCAAGAACCGCAAACTGACAGTTGCAGAAGCGCGCAAAGTACTTCTGGAGCAGGAAGTGGAAGGTTTGATGGATAAGGATGCCATTGCGGAGGAAGCAATTGAACTGGCCGAACGTAGCGGAATTGTCTTTGTCGATGAAATCGACAAAATCTGTACGTCTGAAGAAGGGGGCAGCCGTGGCGGTGATGTGAGCCGGCAGGGGGTGCAGCGTGATTTACTGCCGATCGTTGAAGGCACAACTGTGCAGACCCGAAGCGGTTCGGTAAAGACTGATTATATGTTGTTTATCGCAGCTGGAGCCTTTCACCGGACCAAACCTTCCGACTTAATGCCCGAGCTTCAAGGGCGTTTTCCGATTCGTGTGGAACTGCAGGAGCTGACCCGCGATGACTTTCTGAGAATTCTGACAGAGCCGACCAGTTCGATCACAATGCAGTATCAGGCATTGTTGAAAACGGAAGGGATAAAGGTCAAGTTCGAAAAAGACGGACTGGAAGAGCTGGCCGAAATTGCGTTTCAGGTGAATCAGACGACACAGAATATCGGTGCCCGTCGACTGCACACGATTCTAGAGCGTCTGTTAGAAGAGGTCAGTTTTGAAGCACCCGACCTGAAGACAAAGAAGCTCACAATTGATGCCGCGTATGTGCAGCAAAAACTGCATGCCATCGTTGAGGATGAAGATCTCAGTAAATTCATTCTGTAAGCGGCATCAATCAAGTTCAAAACAAAAAACTCTCCCCGATCATAATCTTCGATCGAGGAGAGTTTTTATGTTTCCTATTTTGTATTTCACTGGGAAATTAGAACTCGCCGATTACATTTCCGTCGCTGATCTTTCCTAGATTTTCATAAGTGGTACCATCGAGATTTTCGCTCAGAAATCGAACAGCGCCATCACCCAGCAGGAAGTGAGCGCCCCCTGTATGTCGACTGCTGAAAGCCCATTCTCGTGTTCCGTTAATCAAAGCAGCGGGATGATTTTCAGTGAGCCAGACGACGGAGGCGGTTTTTCCGTTATCGTAATAACCAACCCAGATGGCTCCGTTATAAGTGATGCTTCCCACGCGGCCTCGGGCGGTTTCCCCAATCATGACTGTGTTGCTGGCACCATCGGTAATGTCACGTAGTCGCGTATTGCTGTTCGACCAGAAAGAACCATTCCCAGGAGCGCTATTATGCGGATTGGAATTCACAGCATTATTCGCACCCCGGCTTCCATATACGCCTTTGTAATTGGAAGTTGCATGGCCGCCTCGATCGGAATTCAGTTTACTTCCCGAATCAGAAGGGCAACGAAAAATCGGAATCGTCGTTTTAGATTCATCAGAAGGGGCGGCAACCAGATGCGTGCTCCGCACATTCAAGGCATTGTACAGGGGGGCTTGCTCAATAAACGGGAGCAACATCGTTCCCCAGCCCCAGCCGGGCAGGCAGCCACTGGTGCTCGAAGATGAATTGGCCTGACAGGTGGAAGCTCTCGAAGGCTGAACCCAGCCTGGAGGAAAGCAGCGGTGGGTTTCATGGTAATTGTGCAGGGCGATTCCCACTTGCTTCAAGTTATTTTTACAGGTGCTGCGCCGGGCCGCTTCCCGGGCCTGTTGTACGGCTGGAAGTAACAAGGCGATCAAGATCGCAATAATGGCGATCACAACGAGTAGTTCGATCAAAGTAAAGCCGCGCCTCCGGCCCGGTTTTAACTGGTAAAACTGCATCAAGACTCTCCAATAGGTAAAATAAGAATTAGTAAATGATTTCAATGTGTACCACCGCTGGAGTGGCAAATTGTGGTGGTAGGCAGTCAGGCATTCATAATAGGAAATTGATATTAAGAAACGCCGATGTGAGGGAACGCAGGTGAGATAAACCGCGTGATTCAACATCACTCAATGTAGTAAACAACCTGTTGTTGAATACCGAAAAGAGGTCCAATCTCACGGTAAAAAATGAAATATTCACAAAACTGTTGTATGATTAGTTTAATAATCCTTGATGCGTCCCGGAACCCCCGTCATAGTCAGTGAGTTTCAAAGAAATACTAATTAAATCACAGAAAGTTTTTCTGAAAGAAGACAGAGATGGATGAAGACTGGGGTTATGGTGACGAGGAGCAGTGGGACGAGTCAGAATTCGATGACGATGATGTAAATGAGACGGTTGCCTGTTCAAATTGTGGGGCAGAGATATATGAAGACGCCGTTTCCTGCCCGATTTGTGGCGAGTATATCACGACAAATACTCATCCATTCAGTGATCGTCCCAACTGGTGGATCACGCTGGGAATCGTGGGAGTGATCGCCACTATATTGAGTTTGCTCTTTCTGTCAGGTGGCGAGAGATGAACATGAAATCGGATAAGATCATTTTGGGGTCCCGTTCTCCACGTCGGAAAGAGTTGCTCTCGCAGATTTTTCCGGAAGCATCGATTGAAATTATTCCGCCACAAGATTCTGAGGAAGCCGGTTTTGATCAGCTTTGTGATCTGGAATCCATTCGCCAAAGGCTGATCTCGATTTGCACCACCAAAAACGACGATGTCTATCGGCAGGTCAATCAAAGCGGGGCTATCAGCACTCCCATTTTGACAGCAGATACGATCGTGGTCATTAAAAGACCGGATTCAGGCTATCATGTGTTGGGGCAACCTCCCACAGGACCGGAGTGGAAACAGACGGTTCGTAACTGGTTTTTAGACGCCTATGCAGGGAAGACACACCGGGTGATGACCGGGCTTTGTCTTCGAGAAGGAGAGCAGTTGATCACGGAAATCGCACAGACGCTCGTGACTTTTCATGATCGGGATACTGTGGACCGCCATCTGGAATGGTATCTTTCCACAGAGGAATCAGTGGGAAAAGCCGGAGGATATGCTGTTCAGGGGGCCGGCAGTGTCTTTGTGAACCGCATTGAAGGCAGCCTGTCGAATGTAGTAGGATTACCGCTGGAAAATGTATTAAGATTACTCACTTAAACGCCTGCGCGTTTAGTTCGAAGATGAAACCGCCTCATGTCATTGATCAAATGGAGTTCTACGGAATCTCCGGAAATTCAAATTGGAAATCGGCTGCTCAGTTCCCGCTATTTTCTGTCACCGCTGGCAGGATATACGCAACATGCCTTTCGTGTCGCGTTACGCGAATTGGGGGGCGTGGGGTTATGTACCACCGATCTCGTACTCGCGTCACAAATGCTTTCCCGCAGCCGGAAAGCGAAAGCGCTACTGAAAACGTCTGCTGAAGATAACCCGCTGACAGTGCAGATATTTAGCGGCATCGCTCAAGAGTTAGTTGTTGGCGCACGCTGGTTGGAACAGCAGGGCTATGAAGCCGTCGATATCAACATGGGGTGTCCGATGGCCAAGATCAATGGAAATGGAGGTGGTGCACGAATTATGTGTGCGCCGGATGCAGCCTGTCAAATGGTGGCGGATGTGGTTGATGCCGTTTCCATTCCTGTGACGGTTAAAATGCGTCTCGGTTGGGATCGCGATTCCATTACCGCGCCTCTGCTGGCGCGAGAATTCGAAAAAGCAGGAGTGGCCGCGATTACCATTCACGGTCGGACCCGCAATCAGGGATTTGGCGGAACCGTTGATTTGGAGGGAATCAGGCGGACAGTGGAAGCAGTGCAGCAGATTCCTGTGGTCGGCAATGGAGATGTCTGTACGGTCGAGGATGCATTTCACATGAGAAATGAGACCGGCTGTGAAGCCGTCTCCATCGGTCGCGGGGCAATGCTGGATCCGTGGATCTTTTGTAAAATCGAACGGACCGTTCGGGGAGAAGAACCCTTTGTTGAACCGACCATGGAAGAGCAAATCAAATTTCTGGTGCGTCATTTTACTCTGATGGTCGCACAGCATGACGACTACGGATGCACTTTGATTCGTAAATTTGCCGCCTGGTACGGTGCCCGGCTGGGAATTCCTGAAGACCTGGAAGATCGGTTGCGCCGAATTCAATCGATCGATGAGTTTCATGAAATCGTGAAACAGATTCGTCTGCGGCATGGAGAGCGGGCCTCTTCTATTCCCACGGCTCTGATCAAAACACCCAACGGTCCAGTGGAACGCTGGTAAACAGACCTGCTGAAAGAAGACTCTCCTGAAATGAAAGCAGCCTCTGCAGAACGAAATTCCGCAGAGGCTGTGTTTGTGATTGTCGTCAGTAAGCGATCTTAGTTTGTAAGATCATGGCCGCCAGCGTTGAAGATATCCAGTCCCAGATCCAGCAGGAACCAGTCATCACCACGGGCAACGGCACCATATAGCTCATCGACATCACCATCATCAATGACAGTGGTATCATCGAGTCGAATATTATTCACGCCGGCAGTAAGGCTATCGACGCGTCTGTTGATACTTTGCACGCGATCTTCAGAAGGCACTGACGAAATCCATTCTGAATAGATTCCAAAGAGTTGTGCCAGACCGTTATCATAAACGGTTGAACCACCGATTAAAATATCCCCGTTTGCTCCGTAGTTTAAGTGAATCGCTTCATTGTGGCCACGAACCAAATCAGCTCCGTCACCACCAATCAAAATATCATAGCCATCAGGACCACCTTCGAGCGTGTCGTTTCCGTCTCCACCGATCAGGACATCATTACCCCAACCACCGATCAGGGTGTCGTTTCCAGTGCCGCCGAAGAACATCGACTCTCTATTGTAGAACTGATCGTCCGCCTCGATCCAGTCATTTCCGCCCAGACCCCAGGCATAGATGCCACCAGTGGGCTGGAAATAGGGCTGTGACGTAATTGGATTGATGATAAAGACATTATTTACTTTAACCTGGATCAGGCCTTGGTGATTTTGCGAGATGATGATTTCGTCATCACCCTGTGTGCCTCTAATAAACAGTGCTGATTTACCAGGACGGTTCGGGTCGGGCAGTAAGCCGGTGAAGTTTTGTGATAGAACGTTAATCTTATAATCTTCCACTTCACCATCTGCTGCGGCGCCGGTTGTGGATAACCCACCAGCTGAACTCAAACGGAATCGGGCAGTAACCTGGCCAACAACGACAGTTGGTGGCACTGCGATCGAAACAGAGTTGCTGCCTGCAACCACGGCATGGCTGCTGAGAACCTGCTCGTTGGCTTCCCAGACTCCATTGCCATTGAAGTCAATCCAGGCATCAACGAAACCGGTGCCAGTTGAGAATATCGTCACTGTAGTGGCGGTGTCACCGGCGATGATCGGGTTGAACAGAATTCCGTCATCGTCATCCAGATTGGCATTCATAGATTCCTGGCCGTCAGCATCTGCAGTGATACCCTGACCCAGGAACAAGCCGTTCGCATTGATGGCGTGTCGTGCACCGTCCTCTGCCAGCAGGTTCGGGAACATGTCGGGAGCATCACCAAAATCGACACCCGCTCCAGGATTTCCGACCTGAGCTACGATCAGTGCCGTCTCAGTAATCGTTTCTGGAGTGGTTGTGCCAAATGGTCCGGCAAATTTTAATACCTTACCCAGGTCAGTATCGACAACATAAAGATTATCATCTGGTCCAAATGCCAAGCCATATGGCTGTTGGATTGTGGTTCCAAATGTAAATTCCTCAAAAATGCTTACGTCAGAGAGATCAAACCGGAGAATACTCTGCGTCGCACCATTGGCAACATAGAGATATTCTTTTTGATCTAGACCTGTACCTTCGGTCTTGATGGTCAAACCACGGGGGCTAAACAGACCACCTGTCCCCGCGGCAATGAATGGACCGCCAGGAACGACATCCCCGTTGGAATCAAACTTCAAGATTTCGTTTGTATTGAAGCTGGCAACATACAGATTGCCAGCGGAGTCAAATACCATTCCGTAAGGCTTGCCCATGCCTCCTTCATTGCGAGATACAAATTCTCCCATGTAAGCGCCGGTTGATCCATTAAATTGCAGAATGCGATCACGAGTAAAACCAGTGTCGGCGACATACAGATTTCCATCCGGCCCGAAGGTGATGAATCTTGGTTCTTTCAGATTCGCCGCTCCGCCAGTGTCAATGAAGATACCGCCTCCAATTGTTGAAGGTGTCCCGGTTAGACCATCGTATCGCAGAATTTGCCCGGTACCGGAACTGGCGACATACAGGTCTCCATCGGGGCCGAATGCCATACCATTGGGAACAACAATTCCACCTGCTCCGGCATCCACAAACGGATTATCAGGAGCCGGGGCACCCGTCTGGCCATTAAATCGTTCTACGGTATGGTCAGATCCGCCTGAGCCTTCAAAACCGTTACTGACGTAGACGTCTCCCCCCTGTCCGAAGATAATATCGCGTGGGCTGTTCAAACCGGATGACACAAATTCGCCCAGATAGTTTCCTGCCTGACCTTCGCCTGTATCAGCGTCTTCATAAGCTGCGGAAATGGTTTGCCCGAAGACAACATCCAAAGTTCCATTTTCCGTAACGAGGGGACCAGGTGAAGAAAAGATGGTTCCTACAAATTCACCACCATTACCGGCGGTTTCTGTTAATGTGACCGTTTCAGAGTCTCCACCAGAGGAAGTGACCAGTACGTTGACCGCTCCGGTTCCGACTAAGTCGCCATCTGTAACCGTGATCGTAATTAATTGACCTGCTTCATATTCGACTGCATCAAATGTGACGACACCTCTACGGGAGGCAGTCAAATCAAGGCGGTAGTCTTCGACTTCCCCGTCAGGGGCAAGGCCCGTTACATCCAGACCTGCCTGTGAACTGAATCGGAAGCGGGCAAACGTTTCACCAATACTGAATGCAGCTCCTTGCGGAACGGCAAACTTGATGGTATGCGTGCCCGTCGTCAGTGCTTCATCAACGACGATCTGCTCACTGGAGTCCCAGACGCCATCACGATTGAAGTCAACCCAGCCTTGCAGGAAACCATCTCCGGTCACATCTACCAAGATCGACGCGAAGGCATCACTTTCAGAAATGCCATTCGAGAGGAAAACAATCCCGTCGTCATCCAACCCATCACCAGAGGCATCCAGGCTGGGAAGTCCATCGGCGTCTAAATCGATCGAGGCGCCAAGTCTCAGATTCCCTACAAGTGTATGTCGGGCTCCATCATCGGCAAGCAGCGTTGGATATGTGTCTGGCGCATCTCCAAAATCACGGCCATAGTCGGCACCCGTGGATAAGCCAAATGCGAGTGTATTAATGCTGTCTTGTAGTCCTGCGAATCCAATCAAAGAGTCTGTTCCAAAGTCGACATCAACATCATCGCCGGTACCATAGAAGCCATCATTGCCTATGCCGATCGTATTGGAGAGGCTTCCACCAACATCAATGAGCTGAGATGGTGAGAAGAAAGTGGAATTCGAAGTATGAAATAACCCGAAGAAGTGGCCTGCTTCGTGAGCGGCAATATTACCTACAGCTTCACCAATCAATTCAACCATGGTGCTGGTGAAGTTTTTGATGATATTATTCAGGGAGTTAGGGTCAGCTTGATTTGTGCTACTGAGCAGGTCCAGTAATACGACAGAATCTTCCGTAGTATCAAAGTTTCCAACATCAATTGATTCGGCAATGCCGATGGTACTGATTCCCAGTTCTGCGATCGTACCACCGATAATGATTCGACTGACATTTTCCTGTCCAAACGGATCGGCATGATCACGGCTGTTTAAAATCCGAATCCCGTAGTCACCGGGATTAGTCGTGGTGTTGTAGTCACCATTATTTCCGAGCACCCCAATATCTGCAAAGTTTTCTTCAATCGTTGCCAGGATCGCGTCAATCACGGCATCTTCATCCGCAGTCGTCACATCATTCCAGTTATCAAGAAACGCACTCAAGGGGGAGAGCGTAGCGGTAGTGGAATCCAGAGTGTCGTCAAAGATAGACGGGTCTACTGTGGCACCATCAAAATCAATGAAGATTGTCTGAATGGCGTCCGGGCCGACCATTTGGGTTTCCAGTTCAGGACGGAACGCTCTGAGCTGGAGATCGTACAGGCCGAAATCTCCAGTCACTGCAACATAATAAGTTCCAGTAACGGGAGCTACGATAGAGGCGGCCGCATTTCCGTCACCAGGAAGAGGGCTGTCATCAGGATAGAGATCGGCCAGAAAACGTGATGATTCAAACATCGTCTGTCCCGTCGGGCTAATCAGTGAGACAGTTTGTCCCGCACCATACAGGTTAGCCCCCAGGATATCTCCTGCTTCCAACTCAACAGCATAATAATCGATATCCGATACATTTAACCCGATGGTGAGGTCATACAGACCTTCAGAGCGAGCACTCGCACCGACACCATTTCCGCTGGCAGAATCAAAGGGATCACTGGGGCTTCCTGTTCCAAAACTGCTGACCATGACGTAATAGTCACCATCCAAAGGAGCGACAAAGTTAAGTAGACTGTCTAATCGAAAGCCACCATCGTCGTCACTAACGAGTAGTGATCCATCACTGGCATAAATGGCAACAATCGGATCCAGGTTAAAGAACTGTGTTGTATCTTCTACTGAGACGGTAATCCGTTGTCCGGCTATCACATTTGAGATTTGGTAAAAGTCAAAATCACCTGAATCGGTGCCTGCGCTGCCCCCGGTCCCATAAGGACCATTGCCAAGAGTTGCACCCAGGATTTGAACTTGTTCTCCCGAGGTCAAACCTAAATTATTGGCCAGCAGAATGGAGCCGTCATCTTCGGGAAATTCACCAAAGGTTTGCGTAAACCCTGTATTGGCGAGAAATCCAGCGAGATCAACTTCCGGATCGTCATCAGCGCCCGTCCCGAATCCAGCAATCAGTTGGGCATTCGAAATCACATCGTTGGAGCCGCTTGTACCGATGACTTCATTTTCGTGTGTCGCAAACGAGAGTAAATCAGCAGTTGTTTGAAGATTTGGAGGGTTACCTACTTGCCCTTTATCTTTAAACGCCAATTCTTTCACTTCTTCTGAAACGGGGGCGTTTAATTCTTCTTCAGCGAGGTCTTGAGCAGAAATTGGAATCTGTGGGGTGATATTTCCACTTCCAGATGCGATAGGGGCGACATTACCTGTGTCACCGAATATATTGGGATCGAAGATGTTGCTTGCCGAAAGCAAGGTCCTGTCTTCCAGGCTCTCGACGATGGAAATCGAAGTCGAAAACGATTTCATCCGTTGATTGCGCAAGCGTGTATTTCGACCCTTGAGAAGATAGTTGAGAAGTGAACCAATTCGACCTGGCTGGTTACGACGTTTAGTTCTCGTAAACATCATTTGCATCTTTCCATATCATGCCAAAACAGAGTACTCGATCTGAAGCGAGTCGCGTGTCTGTGAGTAGTAGTTGTCTGTAACTTATTTGTAATAAATGGTTTATGTGTATTTGATTGAGCAAGATCGCCTTGAGATGCCATCTTGTTCGCGTTAATCAAAATCAACTTGTAAGGTTTATTGTTAAAATGGGTAAATTTAACACTGATTGTGCAGCAGTAAAACTACGGATGTCAAGCAAAAGATAGAAAAGATCATCCGAAAAATAACGGTTACTTATGGTTTTAAGGATCAATGGGAGACAGAGTCTTCTCTTCTGGACGTCTGAACGTTCAATTTCTCACCTTCTTATAGGCTTTTTCATGGAAAAAGCCTGGTCCCTGTATTGATGTTTAATTGAGCCCCCCAAAATCTGAATCAAGGTAGCCACTGAAGAAATCATCCGATTCGTCGTAAGTGCTGAGTTTTCGTTCTCCCGGATCCAGGACGGGCTCCATGAGAGCACTTTCGTGACTATGGTCGTAACCCAGAAGATGGCTTAGTTCATGCAGCAGGACAGTCAGAAGATCAATCTGGCCGTCTGCAGAACTGAACAAGGCAGCATCAAATATTCCCAACGCTGTTTCGTTGTATTCTTCATTCAGGAACGGAGTCGAATCAACAAACCAGCCCCACCCTGCGGCATTCACATCCAGATAGACCGTATTGGTTTCGGCATTTGATTTTGCGATTTGATTCCCTGGAAGTTCGACGATCTCAATCTTCACATCGTCCAATTGTGCTGAGACCGAATCCCCGTGGGTTTCAGTCAGCTGTTCTGTAGCAGCCTCAAGCACCGGATCAACCAGGTCTAAAGTCAGGCTTTGGGAATTTGAGTCTTCCGGATTGATGAATGAGGTGATCAGATTATTTTGCTGCCAGATTTCATCAAAATTTGAAGGATAGACAAAGAAGTTTCCGCTTCCCTGAACTTTCCGGTAGTTAGTAATAAGCAGAGACAGGTCACGAACATTCACTTTCCCTGAGCGATCAAAGTCAGCAGCCCAGACACCGGGGGCTGCGGACTCTCCCGTTGTTTGGTTGTAAACGTTAATAAAAAGGATCAGGTCCCTGATGTCGATAGAACCATTATCATTGAGATCATACAAGGCGGGAACCAGCGTCAGATTGACTGCAGCTCCCTCAGTGACGGTGGCTGCTCCGACCGATGAGATCACACTACTATTTAAAATTTCGAAATTCAAATCGGCAACGGGCTCGATGTAGTGTCCGTCAGTCTCTAATGCTACAGGTTTGACTGAGAGATGAACACGTGCCAGCAGGACGTGTGATTCAGCTCCATAACCAGAAAGGTTGGTTGAGGCTCCTAAACCAGTAATCATTCCTGTTTCATTATCAATGATTCCAGTTTGATTCTCGGAAAAGGCAGAGCCGTACTCAATCGAATCTGCAACCAGATACTGGGCATCAAAGTTAAAGTCAACCAGAGCAGAGGCGACACCATTTTCAGATGAATTGGTGATACTCACCCAGATCTCGACAAGAACCGGGTTCCACTCATCAATGAAATCGACATTGGCAGGTAACGAACTCAGTTCGCCAGAAGATCCTGGGTTCGTGGCACTCCGCTTTACAATCAGGTCGGTACTTCCCAGGACGGCTTCCGCTTCGTAGGCACCAATATCCACACGAGCTACAGTGTCGTTACTACCGTCGGCAATGCGTGATGAACCTCTCTGGTCTAAGGTCAATGCCGGCGTAAAGGTATTGGGGTCAAACGCGAGATCACCTGCATCAATCGCGATGCTGCCTGAATCAAGCGCATGGGTTTGAGTCAAACCGCCATTGTCCGCCAGGGGAAGTAATCCCGGGTCCTGACCCGTGATAAAATTGACCCCTCCCAGAAGATCTAACCCACTGGTATCTTCGATGAGGCTGTAATAGCCACTTAAAGAACCCAGCCCATCGGCGCCACTGCCCGATGCTGTGTTATCAGCAATAATCGTATGATTGGCCCTGATTTTTTCCTGGATGAATTGAAAGTGGAGTCCTCCGCCGTCCATGTCGGCATGGTTTGCGGCGATTGTGCTGTTGTCGATTGTTCCACTATCGAAGTTGATATGATCTTCAAAGAAAATTCCTCCGCCGTTCTCGCTCGCCGTATTCCCCGATATTGTTGAATTCACAACAGCAACCGTAATGGCGCTGGTATAAATTGCCCCGCCGTTTCCAAACACGGCTTCATTTTCAGAGAATGTACTATTGCGTACCGACAGATCTCCCAAATTCTGGTATAAGCCGCCACCCGAACCAGAGCTTTGGTTCATATGGAACGTCGAGCCGGAAATACTGGTCGTGGTTTCATTGGCATAGACGCCGCCACCATCTAAGGTATTTTGAATCATATTGTTGATAAAGGAAGAACCAGTCACGGTGAGTAGGCCCTGATTTTGATAAAGTCCACCTCCACCGCCAGTGAAACCGGTATTATTCGAAATGACGCTATTGATTAAGGTGACATCAGAGTTCACGGCGTAGATACCGCCGCCAGAACCTTCAGCATCACTATCATCAATAGTGGACTGAGTCAGTGTGACCGAACCGAAAAAGCTGGCAATGGCACCACCACTGGAAGTGATCGCATGGTTTGATTGCAAAACCGTATTTGTGAGTTCAAGCGTGCCCGTATTATAAATAGCCCCACCCAGCCCCATTGATGATTCATTATTCAGCAATTGGCTGTTGCTGAGCACCAGATGTTCCGCGTTGAAAATAGAACCGCCGTTATCATTGGTCTTTCCCTCGATCAAAATCAGGTTTTGCAGACTGACCAGAAAAGTATTGCCTGCTAATCCATCGGTAATTTTAAAATGGCGGGACGAATCACCACCATCGAGAGTGGCGTCGAGGGTTAACAGCGGATCTCCATTTTCTGAAGTCGGGGCGATAATCGTGAGGGAATCGGTAATCTCAAGCTCTTGATCTCCCCCTTTAAGATCTATTGTCTGGGAGATGATGTTCGATGTCTCTTGATCGATAAATAAAGCCGGATCGAACATAATTGTATCAGAGCCATTACCCGCAGCGGCGGCTCCCACTGCAGTATCAAGATTGGCGGCTATAATCGCATTACGCAAGGTAACTTTGGTTGGATCGTCCTCAAGCAACGATGTGACCAGAATCACTCCTTCAGGAGCCATCGAAAAAGTGACAGTACCAATTTCGGAAAGGGCGCCCAGACTGTCTTTGACTCGGTAAGTAAAACTATCCAGTCCGATATAAGTTGAACCATTGGAAACAAAATCAACTTTCCCGGTTGCAGGGTTGAAGGTGACCGTCCCTCCGTGAGTAGGCTGGGTTTCGATCTCCACAGAATAGCCTTCACGCAATTCACCGGTTTCCATGTCAATAACAATCGATTCCCCGGATTCAGTCGTATCATTCTGGAGAACATCTAATGAATCCATATCACCCTGGACTGCCAGGTAATCGTCGTTGGCAATCGCAGGGTCATTCACAATCACTGTCACAACCTGATAGTCAACAAATTCCTGGTCACCATAAATTTCATCTTCAACTAGATCGGTGATATTGTTAAAGCCTACGGCAACGGTAATTTCATAAACTCCGAATGCCATTCCCGGTGAAGTGTAGATTTGGAGTAGTCCTGTCGTCTCGTTCACGTCATAGGACATTCCCGACGGGACCGATGCGGGAAGAGACAGCGCAGGGAGATCGCCTTGTGAAAAGTATTGGATTTCGGAATTACCATTGACAGCTCCCATGTCTGCGTCGACTCCTACCAGTTGATATTGAATCGATTCTCCAGGTCGGACCTGTAAATCCGGAATATCTAACAGATACGGTTTGGCATTCTCCACATCAGTGGCATCCGTAATCATGTCATTCGTCGCATTCACCTGAAATTGGCGTTGCTGAATGTTGCCATCTTCATCTTCGACTGTGACAGTGATCGTTGCCGACCCGGTGAAGCTTTCATTTGCCGTTAAAACCAGCGTGGCATTTTCATCATCGGTGAAGACATCAACCGTTTCCATCGTAACGGTAAAGTCAGGGAATTCATCCGTCTCTGGAATTTTACTCAGCGCGTCACGGACTTCTTCTCCCTCGACGAGATATCCAAAGATGGTATTCTGGAAATCATAATTTCGACTTACGTCATTGGTGACAATAAACTGGGAGAAATTAAGATCATCAGTCACAAGCTCGTCCGTGACAGGTGCTTTATACATTGTAAGCAGGCCCGACTGCACATGCTGAAGTTCATTGTGAAATTGATCATCGAAGTAACTGGCGACGCCTGGAGGCAGAGTACCGAGGTCGAAACTGGGGTTGAAACCACCCCGCAAAAAGCCACCTCCAAAAATTCGGTGGAATTCGACACCGTCATAAAAACCAGCTTCGGCTAAGGCCGTAATCTTCTCGGTGGCCCTTGATGCGCGGCCTTCAAATAATTCAAAGACCATGTCGCCGTAACCTGCGACAGAGATACGCAGGCTGCGATTGCCTTCAAGAACCCGAACTTGGACCTTTGTATCGTCGCTGCTTACAGCAGTATATTTTAACTCGCCATTGTCAGGATCGAATCCATCCAGCGCCACGTGCAGGCCAGTCCCGGAAATCAAATTCTGGTCGGCAATCTCTTTCAGGTACGGCCCTTCTGACATTGTAATCGCGACACCGGTTGCCGTGGATAAATCTTGCAGGGATGTGATCGTACTTCCGTCGATCAAGGTCCCATCATCGAGTCGCCAGATAGGACGTACATCCTCTTGGAGAAGAATACCAACGGTAGAAGCGTTCGCGTTCAATGTGCGGTTCGCATTGGTCACATCAACAAACTGCAGAAATGAGGCACCATCTTCCAGTAAAGCTTTTTGCTCTGTCGTATTGGCATCCCAGGCAGCACCATATAGAGTGACATTGGCGGCCGTCAGTGCCTGTGCGAAACCAATCAGGTCCTGTCCGCTGAGCAAGGTTCGATCTTCCAGCTTTTCTGTAGCAGAAATCGGAGCAATGGCTCGTTTCGAACGGCGATGGTGTTTGCTTCTTCGGGGACGCCACAGGTTGTCAACGAATTTTGAGATCATTTAACTGGTGTCTTTTTTATATTGAGAACTAGCTTGGTTGATAATTTTCAACACTCAGGCCTGTCGCATTTGTATAGAAAAAGCCTGACTGTTCAGTTAAAGATTTTAAATGCCGCGTCATACCTAAAAAAACAGGTAAATTAGAATGTTTCCAATGTTTACGATAATTGTATGGTGTAGATAGTCTGTTTGTGTTTGACGTAAGCAAAAAACGAACTGCACCGAAAGTGACGATTGGATGCAAATAATCTAACATTTGATCCAGAAATTCAGATTCGATTGTTGTTTTAAGTCAACAAATTATAACAACTTACATACTCGGTGGCTTTTTGGGACTGTGCTTCCGAAATCGAAGAAAATTATTTTGTTGTAAGAACGTTCATCGGTTAGAATTAACAAAAATGGCTTAGAGCCTAGAGAGCCTGGTAGGGATAGATTGATGTAAGTTAAATTATGTAATGACTTACGAGATAGCCAGTTTGCATCCTCTCTCATCAAACTAATAAGAGACCTGAACGACGTGAAATTCAGTTTCTTCCGTTACTTTTCAGTCCCTGGTCCGTCATAATTCTGTTACCACATTTATCTGTTTTTGAGCCATCATGGTTCAACGAATCGTATCTGTTATTGAGAGAACCCCAATGATCCAGGAGGCAAATTGAGCATCGCATCCCATAGTTATCATTGGATGAAAGCAGGGTTTCGTCCCAAGCAGTCACGCTTATCTCGTTGGAGTGCAGTGGCTGATCAGATCATTCAACGCTGTGAAGATCTGAAGAAAATGACCGACGATCGCTTGGAACGCTACTCTCTGGAATTGCGCTGGCGCGCCAAATCGGGTGAGCCATTAAAGAAAATTCTTCCGGAGGCTTATGCTCTGGTACGAGAATCCGCCTGGCGCACGAAAAACATGGCGCATTTCCCCGTGCAGTTGATGGGGGGCATTGCTCTCTTCGAAGGCGGCATCGCTGAGATGCAGACGGGGGAAGGAAAAACGTTGACCGCAGTCTTGCCGGCTTACCTCCGTGCATTAATGGGGAAAGGTTGTCATGTCATCACCGTGAATGACTACCTCGCGCAACGTGACTCGGAAATCATGGGTCCGATTTTCAATAAGCTGGGGCTTTCTGTCGGCTGTATTACCGCTGATATGGAAGACGAAGATCGTCGCATTGCTTACGGTCTGGATGTTACATACGGCACCGCGAATGAAATGGGCTTTGATTTTCTCCGCGATCGCATCCGGATCGGAGCCAGTGCACCGGGCCAGTTAGAGCAGGCTATTACAAATCATAAGGCATCAGGAAAAGAGCCACTCGTACAACGTGGAAATTATTTCGCGTTAATCGATGAAGCCGATAGTGTTTTGATTGATGAAGCACGTACCCCTTTGATTATCGGTCTCATTCAGCCGAATGACGCTGCTTCGGTGAACCTGTTTCGCTGGAGTAACCGGGCAACACATCAATTAGAGTCTGAAGTCGATTTCGTCTATGAACCGAAAAAGCGGTCTGCATATCTGACGGATCAGGGATGTCGCAAGGTCTTGCTGATGGCAAAGCCTTCTCTGCTGGATTCCATTGATACCGAACGGATCTATAAACAGGTCGAACAATCTCTGGTAGCCCGGTTTGGATTCCTCAAAGACCGGGATTATGTCGTCGTCGATGATGAAGTTGTCATTGTCGATGAATCGACGGGCCGCATGATGGACGGCCGGAAGTGGCAGGATGGCCTGCACCAGTCAATCGAAGCACAGGAGCACGTTCCTATTACCGCTGCCACCGGACAGGCAGCACGCATCACCGTACAAAGTTTCTTCCAGAATTATTCGCATCTGGCAGGTATGACGGGGACCGCCGCATTAGCGGAAAAAGAGATCCGTAAGACCTATAAAGTCTCTGTGACCTCGATTCCCACACATCGCCCCTGTATTCGTAAAGGGAGCAAGCCGCGTCTCTTCAAAACCATGCAGGATAAACGCATGGCAGTGGTCGAGGAAATTGAACACATCAGAAAAAAACGCTGCCCGATTCTTGTCGGAACACCTTCCGTAGAAGCATCGGAAGCGCTGGGTGATTTACTGGCGATGAAGGCCATTCCGCATCAGATCCTCAATGCAAAGTATCATGCGCAGGAAGCGGAAATTGTAAAGAAAGCGGGCGAGCCGTCGCGTGTTACCATTGCCACAAATATGGCCGGGCGTGGAACCGATATTCTACTCTCCGACGAAGTCCGTGAAAACGGAGGTCTGCACGTCATCGCCACCGAAATGCATACGTCCGCTCGGATTGACCGCCAGTTGATTGGTCGGGCAGCCCGGCAGGGGGATCCGGGAAACTATCAGTTCTTTCTCTCTCTCGAAGATGAATTGCTGCGTTGCCTGGAGCTGACTCAGCTCGGAAAAATTATTAAATCCGCGAAAGCAGATGACAAAGGAGAGCTGCCGGGGAGTTGGATTTCTTTCTTCAACAATACGCAGAACTTCCTGGAGAAACTCCATCACAAGCAGCGCCGTGATATGCTGAAACACGAAAAGCACCGCATCGAAATGTTTCACAAAATGGGACTCGATCCCTATCTGGAGTGGACGGACTGAAACGGTTTATCTGCTCGCATTCAGGAACCGCGCCCGGGCATTCTCCCACGTGATCTGCGTTTCGATTTCCATTCCCAGGTCAGACTCTTTCAGCTTGTTCAAACTCGATTCCAGATAGAAAAACGGCAGATAGGAACCGAATAATATCTGCTGGTAGGGCACCTGTTTCATTAACTTCTCAATTCCGCCGACTCCTTCCAGCATCGCAATTTCAATCGTGAGATTCGGGTTTTCAGTTAGCCTGGTTAAGTTCGCCCCTCTCAGTGACTTCATTCCATTCAGAATCGTCACCTGCAGTTGATCGTGTTGCTTCATCAAATCGGGTAAGGGCTCAAAGTTGACATCGGGGATACGCATCAACGGATGATGCGTCCGGTCATCTTCCATCCGCATCGCGATCTGCACAAACAATTTTCGCTCTGCCGCCATCGCGAACAGTTTTTTGACCGCGGGATCGCTCAGTTGATATTCATGATAATTGGGATGCAGCCGCACGCCGGGCATCTTCCATTCTTCATGGCAGGCAATCACGTCATCTTCCCAGCCGGGCAGACGAGGGTTGATCGTTCCCACGGGGATCAGCAAGTCAGAGCCATTCGTTTTACAGTCTGCCACCAGTCGCTGATTCACCGTGCGAATGTCCTTATGCAGCAAACCGTCAAAACTGCCGGCGAATGCCTGCTGGATCTGATTCTGTTTCAGTTTTCGAACCAGCTGATTCGTTTCATCGTGCGGCAAACGTCGGAACGGCCAGCGGGAGAGGTACACATTCACGTCAAAAATCATACTTTGATCCCCTTCTTTTTCAAAATGGGGGTCAGCAGTCGTTTCAGATTCCCACCCAGAATAAGTCGTTTGGATACTTCAGGAATGTCGGCCCCCTGAACCTTGGCGAGTTGTGAAGAAAAACTGCGGCCCCCGATATCGCTGCCATACAGCACGCGGTCGGCCCCCAGCGTTCGCACCGCCATTTCCGTGATTCCGGCAGTCGGATCAAATCCGCCAATCCCGGCATACAAGTTGGGACTGTCTTGAATCGCCCGCAGTCCCAGTTCCCAGTCGCCTCCGATATGCCCGGCGATCAATGGTGTATCGGGATGTCGTTTTGCCATCAGAGCCAGGTCGCTGGGAGTCGATTCACCTACCAGATTTCCCCCGGTTTTGAACCAGGTATGCTGGTAGATTAACGCGTTCAGTTTCGCCGCATGTTGAATGATCGGGTCAATCGCCGGATCATTGCAGCGAGAGGCCACCCACAATTTTACGCCGACCATCGGGCCGTTTTTGACACAGCGATCCAGTTCTTTGATGCTTTCGTCTACATACTTTGCATTGAGATACACAAAGCCAAACGCACGATCATGCCAGTGGCTGATCGCCTGCAGCACCTGATCGTTCTGCTTGCGAAATTGTTTGGGACTCGGATCGGTGAGAAAAGGCCAGCCCATAAAAAAGACCAGCCGTTCCACTCCCATCCGGTCCGCATAACCCATCAACTGGGCGATGCGTTCATCGGCCGTTTTTCCATCCACCCCAGACAGGTGGCAATGTAAGTCCCAGATCATTGTTGATACTTTCCGCAATCAATTCTGTTTGGCGTTTAACTTGAGCGAGGCGGTAGGAGGGTGAGCATAATTCTGCCAGACTGTTTCTGTGCTCGGATGGGCCTGTCCATCGTGAACCAGAAAACGATAGCGGCTGACATTTGGTTTGCCCGGTTCAATCCCCCAATCACCCAGCGCGCTGGGCGTAAATACCATGTAGGGCATCGAAGGGTGAATTCGTACGGGTTCGGGAAAACGAAAATTCGTAGGGTGACTCAAAATGGTAAAACCACTCCAGCTGTTTTTCTTGTCGCGTGTCCCCGAAATATCGCACCAGCGTGAACGATCGTGATTACCATTCTCGCGCGTCTTGCCGTTCGATGTCAAAAACCGGCAGTTCTCTTTTGACCAGCCACGACCGCCGCGAATCGCCATCCCGCCGTAATGGTACTTGGGGAGTTTGAGTTCACTCTCCGTACCGCAGCGGGCTTCTGATGTAATATCATACAACCAGAAGTCCGGCTTTTTACCGGGCTGATTCCAGACCCGAATCGTCCACACTTCCATCAGTGCGGGCTTTTCTTCCGGGCCGGTCAGATCAACGTGTTCCTGCTCTACTTTCAATTCCGCAAAGACGGGACCTTCCTGTTTCGAAATCAATCTGTGAAAACGAACGCGTCCTTTTTTACTTTTGATTTCCCAGAAGTTCGTTGCCCGTCCTTCGAATTTCGCTTTGGTATAAGCCAGGAACTGACCGCTCTGATGCGCGTGATCCGGGGGAAATTCGTCAGAGACAATCTTACCGCCAGGAGTCCAGATCGGATGAATGTGAGCACTGCGTCCATACAGTGGGTCGAGTAAATCTGGCGCTGGAATATGCTTGTAATTGTAATTTAAAACCGGACGATCTCCGATTCTCATCTGATACGCCTTCCCGGTATCTTTGATTGTGACTTTGGTTTTGACATCAAGTTGTTCCGCTTTCAGATCGAATACCCGCTTGCTTCCCGCGGCCGTCTTTCCCGGCAGAATGAACCAGAGCCGGTCTGCTTCCGGTTTTCGATTTTCAATCTGTGCAGGAATCTTCTGTGAATTCGAATCTGTTGTTTCCACGAGGTAAACCGCGTCCTGAGCAAACCCGGTTTCAGGCAGCGTCACAAACACCGGTTCATTCTCCATCGCCTGTGCATCGGTCTGGATGGTGATCTGCCCCAGCGTGGCATCGGCCGCATTGAGAGTCGCCATGGGAGCGGCCAAACAGAACACCAGCATCAGTAATAAGCATCGAGCACTGTGAGGCAATGAAGTCATCTGAATCTCTCAGGCAAGGGGAGAAAATCCTCGGCATAGGCCGGTAAATGGATAATCTCTATGCTACTCCCTTATTGAAGGGACTTGCAATCTTACAAACGTTGTTTGTGTAAGATCATCGGGAATGCCTCGGCAAATTCAAGTACAGTTTATGAGCTGTTCTGAACGAATTTCGGGGAACCGTCTCAGGGATACAGATAGAGCACAGGCAGATAGATCGGCTGTGGCTGGCAGGGGCAGGACTGCACAGGGCCGGGTTGTACCGGAGCCGGTTGAGTGGCCGGAGTCGTTTTCTTTGGCTGAGGTGCTGTTGTCGGCTTGGGGGCAATTTGTTTCGCCAGAATCGTCTGGTCCCATACATCCACATCCAGCGAGTGGCCTTGCGAAATCAGTTGCGCCTGCGATTTCACATTCCCGGCTTTGACCGCTTTCACTCGTGCCCGTAGCGTTCGCGATTCACCGCCTGCCAGTTGGTCAATCGTCAGCGTCAGTTGACGTCCTGCCTCGTGTTCCAGACCTTCCGGCAGATCCAGATCCAAACGGATCTGTTCCTGGCTCAGACGACCCTGGTTATGAATGATCAAAACGAGCGGGAAGACATCTCCCTCGCTGACGACTTCAGGCATTTGAACCTTGAGCTCAACTTGTGGATTCGAGATTTCCGTCGAACTTGCCACATTCGAAACCAGTTTGATTTCCGAATTGGTTTTCACGCTCCCCGCCTGATCCAGAAAGACCTTCACCTGCAGTTCGCGCTCTTCATCAGGATCCAGTCTCGCAATCTTCCAGTGCAGATGATTTTGATTGACGTCCGCCGGCGGTGAGAGATCCACCAGGCTGACGGCAGGGGAAATGGTCTCGTCCACACGCACATCATAGGCGGGTCTTGTCCCCCGGTTGGTGACCAGAATGGAATACGTCAGCAGGTTCTGCACGGTGCCTTGCGCTGGTACCTGCTTCTGAATCTGAATATCAAGCTGTTCTTCCGCTCCGGGAGCCGTTACCCGTGTGAGCCGATCCAGGTTGTTTCGGTCGAGTGGCTGTTCCTGGCCTACCTGCAGATGTTCTCCGCCGGGAAATCGTTCGTGATATAGTGTCGGGCGAATGACTTGTTGCGTCTGTGTCTCCGCACGGGCCAGATCAATCAAACGCCAGCTTTGATCAAACAGCAGCCTTTCTGATGGCTCAAACCGCCCAGGAACTTCCCTTGATGATGGTTTCGCTTCTACAAAAAAGGCATCGTCAATTGTCGGGTCCAGCAGCTCTCGCTCAATAATGCGAATTTTTTGAACGTCCATCACCAGCGAAGGTTCAGCCGTCGGTTCCGGGGGAAAATTGAATTCCGGTAAAGACAAAGGCATCTCGGGTCGCATCGGTGTTTCTTCTCGTACTGCGATTCCGGAGAACGAATCGGTTAGATCCCCAAACGAAACATACAGTGGCTCTGTTTCCATTTCGACAACAGGAAGTGTCACTTCCAATTCAACGGCAACGCGCGTGTCGATAGGAATAAACTCTGGGATACTGGAAATCACTTCCGGTTCCGGGGGAACTATGGCATCCGCCACGTTTTTAACATGATCTTCCGGCATCGCCAGTAACAGCAGCACCGTCAGAATGATGGCAACCGCACCGACCGTCGAAGCCAGTGACCATTCCGGATCGGTCCCATACAATGATCTGAGTTTCTGCATCCAGACCGGGGCGTAGTCTTCAAACTTGAAAGAGAGATCAAAATTTTCGATCTCATCAGACAGGTCGTTGTTGTCCCAGTCAGATTCTAAGGACGATTCGACCTCGGTTTTTTCCATTTCGCTGTGAAGGATTTCCTCTGTCTCCGATTCGGAAGACAGTGGTTCACGACGATTCAAACTCGAGTTGAGGTCATCTGACTCGGGCATCACAATATCAAATCCGTTGAATTTGTTGGTTGCCGATCCTGGCAACGCGAATCCCAAAATAAGCGAAGGAAAGATACACAGTGCGTGAAAATTAGCAAAAACAGCCCGTAAAGGGAAGTGCGATTCAATTTCCACACCCAATCGGGTATTTTATTGTAAAGATAGATAGCTATCGCAGACTGTGGAGAATCTGGTATCCTGTAATAGTCAACATTGTCGAAGCAGAAATCGTCAGCGCAGAGGAACAGCATCATGCACCACATTGATCGTCGTACCTTTCTCAAAACCGCATCCACAGGTCTGATCGCCGCTCAGACCGGCATCAGTTTGTGTGCCGAAAATTCGAAGCCACAGCTTCCAGCGAAAGTCGTCGACACGCATACACACTTCTACGATCCGACGCGTCCCGAAGGTGTTCCCTGGCCGAGCAAAGGATCTTCTCTCTACCGCACGGTCCTCCCCAAACATTTTGTCGAATTGAAAAAGTTCCAGCCGGTCAACGCCACCGTGGTTGTTGAAGCCAGTAAGCTGGTTGAAGACAACCAGTGGATTCTGGATCTGGTAAAAGAGAATCCGGTCATCATCGGCTTCGTCGGACGTTTGACGCCCGGCGATCCCATGTTCCGTACGCATCTCAAACGCTTCGCGAAAAATCCGATCTATAAAGGCATTCGTGTTAATTACAATCTGCTCGAACCCGGCTTGTCTCAGAAGCAGTTCATTGATGACATGAAACTCATGGCCGACATGGGACTGCAGGTCGACCTGAATGGCGGCCCCGTCACACTGGATGGTGCCCGCCGCCTCGCGGAAAAAGTTCCCGATCTGCGCATCGTCGTTGACCATATCGGCAACGTCGTGATCAAGGGAGAGGAAATCGATCCCGAGTGGAAACGTTATATGGAAGCCCTCGCCGATCAGAAGCAGGTCTTCGTTAAAATCTCCGCACTGGTCGAAGGCGCCTCTCGCCATCGTCCCGACAACGTGCCCGCCGACGTGGACTACTACCGTCCCACGCTGGACGTGATCTGGAAACAGATCGGCGTCGACCGTATGATCTTCGGCAGTAACTGGCCCGTTTCCGAACGCGCCGCCGACTATGTCACGCTGCAGAAAATCCTCGTCGACTACCTGCAGGACAAAGGCCAGTCGGCCCTCGACAAAGTCTTCTGGAAAAATTCGAAACTCGCCTACCGCTGGGAAAAATATCCCGGCGAGTAATAGAATTGTGAGCGGAATGGCGCCAGCCACCGTTTTTGAACCAGCATTCAAATTGCGAATAACGGTTCTACGCCCGCTTAACATCCAGCACCAGTGCATCAATATCTCTGCGACTGAATAAACCCGCTCTTGAACCGAACGCGGTATTCCCGAAACTCCGGAGTTATGCGTCGCGCGCGCGAATGAGCACCCTCGTTTCAGGTGCAGATCGAGCATGTTGAAAATATGAGTACTATAAAACCCGCTGGTTTCAGCCATTTTTGAAAAAATCGCGGGCTGAAACTTATGCGGGTCGACACACTTCGGCGCACTTCTGCGCCACTTGGGACATCCCCCGTCTTCCATGGACAACTGCTCGGCACAGATTCCCGTATAAAAAATTTCCATTTTCTGTTGACTCCCTCACGCCGTTGAAAAGAATCCACCGAACAGAGCCGGGATCACGAAATCCCAGTAATGAAGTCGTATAACTGTTTACATGAGTGTTACCAATGTGTCCGGTCTTGACACTTGCTAACAGTGAGTACGACACGAGAGAGAATCCTATCAGATATCCCCTGAACGACCTCAGATAAACAGTCCACACCGAAACATCGGGAACCGTGAAAAAATGGACTACCACGAAACCACACGAAAAATGTGTATCGTTGATTCCGGTTCAATGTAGGGGTCAACCCATGTGTTGACCCGCCTGGCTATACTCTGTTGTGGTGAGCCGAACGAGGGAATCAGAGAAAAGTTCGCACAACCTCCTGCATTCCACATCGATACCACGGGCCGACACATGGGTCGGCCCCTTGTATCTGCTCTTGACTGTCTAGAGTTCTTTGTTTTGATAGGCAGATAAAGCCAATGCTTCCCGCCTTTAAAGGCGGGAAGCATTAGTGGCGAGTGTCAGATCGTGTCCGCCCCTGGTCTTAAAGACCGATTCGTAGCTGGATCGCCACTCGCTTCTCATGCCTTAACCCGTACAGTCGCCTGAGCGGTGCACCACCACCAGCTCGTATTTGCAAGGAAGGGCCTTAGCATGCATCAGCTTAACACAGAAGACGTCGGAATTGATATTTCAAAAGCCAAGTTTGATGTCAGTTTCCCAGATCGTTCCAAGTCCGTCGTTTATCACTACACACCAGCCGGGAGAAAAAAGTTCATCGCTGTCCTTATGAAGCTTCAGCCAATTCGAGTCTGCCTGGAAGCAACCGGCGGCTGGGAAAACAGGCTGGTTGCCTGTCTGCACAAGCACCAGATTCCTGTTTCGGTTGTCAATCCCCGACTTATCCGGGACTTTGCCCGAGCGAAGAATCAACTGGCCAAAACCGATGAGATTGACGCGCGCATCATCAGGGAATATGCCGAGGTGATGGACCCACGGCTCACTCCACCTTTAACAGAGGCCCAGCAGAAAATGCGTGAATTTACTTCTCGCCGGGAACAGACCAGCAAGATGATCATCCAGGAAAAGAACCGTCTGGAGACCATTGTGGACCAGGACGTCATCAAGATGATTGAACAATCCATTGCTTTCCACAAAGAACAGCTCAGGCAGATCGAGAAGGAACTGAAGGCACTGATTGACGCCGACGAGGAGTCCCGTAAACGTTCGAAAATCCTGCAATCGGTACCAGGCATCGCCAGTATCACGGCAACTCTGCTCATCTCAGATCTGCCGGAACTGGGGAGCCTGAATCGAAAGCAGATCTCACGGTTAGTCGGTGTCGCACCCACGAACCGCGACAGCGGAACCATGAGGGGAAGACGGACGATTGGCGGAGGACGAGTCCGGATCCGGAACGGATTGTACATGCCCACCGTAGTGGCCTTGAGGCACAACCCGATCATCAGTGCGTTCTATAAACGGCTCGTCAAAAACGGAAAACCGAAAATGGTCGCACTCGTGGCTGCCATGCGCAAACTGCTCATCATTCTCAACACCATGGTCAAAGAAGGAAAACAATGGGAGGCAAACGTGAGAAATTCCTGAATTTTTAAGACAGTCGCTACATTTTTTCGCGCTATTCGTGGTAGTAAAATAACTACTTCGATTGCAGTCCCGCCGTATTCACCGCTTTTACACGATACTGGTACTGCTTTCCGTTTTCCGCTGTCTTGTCGACGAATTGAAATTTTAACAGCGGCAGCACCGGCGTATCCCCGTAGCTCATGCCCTGAAACAGCGGGCGCCCGAAACGGTTGGTCGGTTTTTCGGGAAGCTGGCCGATCTGTTTGCCGTTGCGTTCGATGATGAAGGAATGCAGGCCGCTCTCGAAGTCGGTTGGTGCGGTCCAGGTGATCTTGCCGGTCGAAGAATCGACTTTGACGTTGGTCGGTGCCGGGGGCGGCGTGGTGTCTTTGGTGGCTCCCGTTTTGACAAAGTCGAGCCAGGCCATCGCGACGGTCTTGTTCGGCAGCCAGACAGCAGTTGCCTTGTCTCCCTTATAATCCGCGAACGGAACGGGCGTCTCTTCGCTGTTCAGCGGTGCCAACCAGCCTTCGCTCACATCGATGGTTTTTAAAGGTTCGCCCACTTTCTCTGGCAGACGCATTTGCAGACAGGCGTTGAAGAAGGGGATCGCCAGATAACGTGAGTCGCCTGTTTCGTGACCCGTTTTAGGATCGGGGGCAAAGCCGATCGGGGCGCCTTTGGCGCGGTAGTCTTTAAACATCGCCAGGCTGCCCGTCCAGGCACGGCTGAAACGTTTATTTTCTTTCTCTTTAAGACCGGGGTTGGCCATCATCGGAATCTGCATCGCTGCCTCGGGAATGGTGGGCGCAGTAATCTCGCCGGCGGTCCAGTAGCCAAAGGCGGTTCCCGACTGAAACCAGATCGCGACAATTCGTTCGGGGTATTCCATCTGCATCAGGCTCGACCAGAACCCGCCTCCCGAATGTCCCCACAAACACCAGGGTGCGGTTGCGACTTCTGGATGACCCGAGTGTTTCGCCAGCTTCTTCAGTGATTCGATGAAGACTTTGTTTGAGCCGTTCCGCGGATCACACCACAGGCGGCAGTTCTGTTCTTTCGCCTGATGAAAGCTGGGGCCGAGCAGGGCACAGTTGTTTTTTCGCGCCAGTTCCTGCCAGTGCAGATCGTGGGCCGCCGTCACGCTCCCCGTGCAGGAACCTGAACCACAGCCGTGCTGATGCACAATAATCCCGCGGACCTCTTTAAGCCCTTCGGGAATCCACAGAGTATAAGTCACCCCAATCTGCAGTTGCCCTTCTTTCGGATCGGTGGGTTGTTCGTAGGTCGTGCTATAATAGGGCGGCTGAAACGAAGCATCGACTTTCGGCAGTTCCAGCGGTTCAATCGTTTTGGTTTCTTCCGCAAACACAGGGAAGGAAACCGTCTGCATCAGAAACAGTATGGCGAGGGGCATCAAAGAAGCGCGTGATTTCATGGTTGTGATCCAGTAATAAAAGACCGGGGTAGGTTTCAGTTTCGATGGACATTCATATTACGCAATGATGCGTTTGCATGCCAGTTAGTGTTGCTTTATTCGAATGAGTCCCGGGAAAAGAAAGACATCAACATGTGCAGTCAAAAATGGAATGGGAAGGAACCGGCGCGAACGCCCTGCGGCTAATTGGGAACGTCTGACTGCTTGTTGCGGCTCATCCAGTACAGAGGCACGCCGATCAGAATCGGGATCACTCCCAAGAGCGTCAGTCCCCAGGCATACATCAGGCTGGAATACAGCATGTAAAGCGAAGTGCCGCAGAACAGCAGCGGCGTAATCGGATAGAGGGGCACGCGAAATGGACGTTTCAGATCGGGGAGTTTAAAACGCAGCAGGATCAAGCTCAGGCCGGTCAGCAGGAAGAAAATCCAGAACAGGGGCGCTGTCGCTGCCAGCAGGGTTTCAAAGCCGCCCCCGTAATCCTCCCACTTGATGATGTCCCAGTTCAGTAGTTGAAATGGGAGTTCGAGCAGACTTTGGCCGGCACCGGTGCCGACCAGTACGATCATGGCAACCGAAATCAACCCCTGCGTGAGCAGTGAGTAAATCGGGGCGTTGACGCGATGATTCCAGCGGGCCAGCATCGCAAAGAACCGATGATCCATTCCCAGACGGACATTCACCCGCGAGCCGGTCAGGATCAAACCGTTGATCGCGCCCAGAGAGGAAATCATGATGATCACACTGATCAGTTTCTGCCCCGGATCTCCCCAGGCATTTCCCAGCAGCGTGGCGGCTGGTGTGGGGGAATCGAGCAGTCCCTGATAGCCCAGGCCGAACAGGTAGGCCGCGTTGATCAGCAGATAAATCAACAGGATGCCGATTGTGCCGACCATCAGTGCCCGCGGAATATTTCGGCCCGGTTCTTTGACTTCCGCAGCCACGAACGCGGCGTCATTCCAGCCGCCAAATGCATACAGTACGAACACCATCGCCAGCCCCAGATTGGCTCCGGAACCCGACTCGCCGCCGACTGTTTCGGGCACCGGCGTCGTGTTGGTCATGCCGAGATAGATCCCGGCACCGGCGATCGCAGCGAGTCCAATGACTTTCGCCAGCGTTAGAATGTTCTGCGCCCATTTCCCCACGACCAGCCCCAGCAGATTCAAAAAGATCAGGCTACAGACCGACAAAGAAGCCAGCGTCACTGTCCAGCTGTTGGATGTTTCGGTATTCGGGCCTTGTAAAAACGAAACCGCATAGTCTGCGAAGACATATGACATGATGCCGATGTTGGCCGGGTTGATGACGATGAATTGAGCCCAGCCAAACAGAAAGCCGGTTCCGTGGCCGTAAGTGCGCGAGAGAAAAACATAGTCTCCCCCCGTCTCTGGGATCGCGGCAGCCAGCTCGGAATAACAGAGTGCACCGGCCAGCATCAGGATGCCTCCCAGTCCCCAGACGACAAAGCCCGCTTCGATGGAGCCGGAAAAACTGAATACTGCACTTGGCACTTTAAAGATCGAAACGCCGATCACGATTCCGATAATGATGTTGACCGTGTCCCACAGGCTCAGCTTTTGCAGGTAGCGTTCCGTCGATTCGGCCACTGGCGCTGGTTGATCTGAAGACATAGATTGTCGGGTTCCCGAAAAGGCTGATTCTGAAAAGAAGTGCTACTCCGGATCAGTCTGGTGATTGCCCGACCAGAGCCGCTACAGGCATGGTCCAGATATCCAGCGTCTGTTCCGACTTGATCTCAAAGCCGGCGTCTTTCAGTAAACCGACGGCATTGATGGGCTGGCAGTCGACAATATGCGGGAAGTGCTGGTGCATCCATTTGTAAGTTTTCTCCAGGAAGCTGTCATTGTCTCCCTCTTTAGGCAGCGCCATGGAAACCACGCCCAGTCGTCCGTTCGGCTTTAATACGCGTCTGATTTCCTTAAGCACTTCGGGAATCGTCTCCAGCGGGAACAGCTCCAGCGTAAAGCTCATGCTGACCACATCAAACGTGTTCTCGTCGAACGGGAGTGGCGGCGTATTGGCGACAGACAGTTCGACACGATCGGCGAGCCCCGCTTCCGCGACTCGTTTTTCAGAGACTTTTTTCATCCCGTCCGAGATGTCGACGCCATAAACCTTGCCCGATTCTCCCACCGCTTCCGCCAGCGTTACCAGTGAGTGACCGGTGCCGTAGCCGATTTCCAGTACGGTTTCCCCTGCGGAAATGGCCAGCGCTTTCAGCCCTTTTTCGCGGGCGACATGCTCGTTAGAGTCGGCGATCATGTCATAGGAATGGCTGATGCGATCGTAAAAAGACTTGGTGAGTTTTTCATCTGAATTACTCATGGCTGCGTTCTCCGGAAGCTAAGGTGAGAGGGTAACACCTCGGATTATAAATCGATCAATTCGCGGAGAGAAGCTAGAACGATCAAAACAATGTGAAGTTCATGAATTTGCAAAAATGAAAACCTGCTTTGGGTAAAATCACTCTGGCTTCGATCCTGTTTTTTTCATAAGAAAAGCCAAGTTCATCAAATCGGAGATTTTTTAGAATTCCTTTCATCGTCGGAGCATGCTACAACATAGAGATCATACGTTATTTATTTACGAAACGTGATCGCGGATAATGGAATTCGTCCGCTGAGATCGTGTTCCATATTTAGGGAGGGAGCAAGAATGCGAAATGTTTTGGCTTTGGTTCTGGCCGGCGGTAAAGGAACGCGACTGGAGCCCCTCACCCGGGATCGGGCGAAGCCTGCGGTTCCGTTTGGAGGCGGATATCGGATTATCGATTTTACTCTTTCCAACTGTATTAACAGTGGTTTACGTCGGATTCTGATTCTGACGCAATATAAAGCAGCCAGCCTGGATCGCCATATCAATCTGGGCTGGCGGTTTCTCTGCCGGGAGCTCAATGAATTCGTTGACGTGCTGCCGCCGCAACAGCGGATTGATGAGCAGTGGTATCAGGGAACCGCGGATGCGGTTTACCAGAATATTTACACCATCGAACGTGCTCGTTCAGAACATATTTTGATTCTCTCCGGCGATCACATCTACAAGATGGATTACTCGAAACTGATTCGGGATCATAAGGAATCCGGCGCAGAAGTCACGATCGGCTGTATCCCCGTCGATCGGACCGAAGCAACCCAGTTCGGCGTGATGGGCGTTGACGAGGATATGCGCGTGGTCAAGTTTGAAGAAAAACCGGCTTCACCCGCACCGATGCCCAATCACCCTGATAAAAGTCTGGCTTCGATGGGCATCTATGTCTTCAACACGAATTTTCTGTTTGAGCGTTTGTGTTATGATGCGACGCAGTTAGACAGTTCGCACGATTTCGGCAAGAATATTATTCCTTCCATCATCGATGATCATCTCATCCGCGCGTATCCCTTTCAGGATAAAAATACGGGGGACGGGCATTACTGGCGGGATGTGGGAACGATTGACGCCTTTTACGAGGCGAATATGGACCTGGTCTCGGTACACCCGCAATTAAACCTGTACGATAACACTTGGCCGATTCGATCTTATCAACCGCCGGAACCACCTCCGAAGTTCGTGTTTGCCCAGAGTGAAGGTTCCAAGCCTCGTGTGGGGCAGGCGGTAGACAGTACGGTCTGTCCGGGTTCGATTATCTCGGGGGGCCGCGTCAGTCAGTCGATCATTTCGACCAACGTGCGCGTCAATAGTTGGGCGGAAGTCGATAATTCGATTTTGTTCTCCGGTGTGAATGTCGGCCGCCATGCCAAAATTCGGAACGCGATTATCGATAAAGGGGTTTCGATCCCCAAAAATTGCGAAATCGGCTATGACCTGGAGCAGGACAAACGCCGTGGATTTACCGTTTCAGAATCGGGTATCGTTGTCATCGGCAAGATGGATGGATTTCCCGGCGAAGGTTAATCCCCTCAAAGAATGCCGCGGAAGCATCTCATTAATCGAGATGCTTCCGTCAGGCAGTGCGCATAAAAATTCCCGGAAGCAGTAGCCCAGGGGGGGGAAGGACTTGTACTACTTCCGGGAGGCGATTGTTCGCTCTTATATTTTCTGTGTCTTGATTGATTCGAGACAGCTGACAGATTGCTTTGACAGCTTCAAAAAGATCGATGCCGCAGCTTCCGTGCTTTGGGCATTCGATCTTTCCATTGAGAGAATAAAATCGCTCAACGGACACCGGTATTTGCTTGAAGGTTGAAAAAGGAATTGATAACTGTCAATCTGAGGTGTGATGTTATCAGGAATTGTGTTTTCGAAGTTTGTCAATCAGCGTGATTGCTGATGGTGCGGGGAGAATAAATTTTCAATCCGATTCGGTCAACCCCAATATAAAACGTTTTTTAAAAATGATTTCTGAAAACATGATCCGCGTGTAAATATTTCAAAAAGCGACTCAAACACAAAACAGGAAAGGTTCTGGCATATGCTTTTGCGATTTGTTTTTCTTTCAACATTGTTGTGTTGTCTGACTGGGTATTTTTCCCCGGTCTCCGAGGCGGCAGAACAAAAACCCAATATCATTTTTATCATGGCAGATGATCTCGGTTATGCCGAGCTCGGTTGCTATGGTCAAACAAAAATCAAAACGCCGCACATCGACAAGCTGGCTGCAGACGGGATGAAGTTCACACAGGCATATGCAGGTTGTATGGTGTGTCAGCCTTCGCGGAGTGTGTTGATGACGGGGCAACACACGGGGCATACCGCCGTTCGTGCCAACGATCTAAATCAGCTGTTGTATGAAGAAGACAAAACCGTAGCCGAAGTGTTGAAAGCAGCCGGCTATGCAACGGGCATGTTCGGCAAGTGGGGCCTGGGTTATGCAGGAACGTCTGGACAGCCTTTGAAGAAGGGCTTTGATACCTTCACCGGCCAATTACTTCAGGTACATGCTCACTTTTATTATCCCTTCTGGATCTGGCACAACAATGAAAAACGGATGCTGCCGGAAAACGAAAATAATCAGCGGGGCACCTATATCAACGACCTGTTGCACGAAGATGCGATGAATTTCATTCGCGAAAATCAATCACAGCCTTTCTTCGCTTACCTGCCTTACATCATTCCGCACGTCGAACTGGTAGTGCCGGAAGAGTCCGAGCGTCCCTATCGCGGGAAGTTTCCTAAGAAGCAGATTCTGGACCCGCGTCCCGGCTATATCGGCTCGGAAGACGGCCTGACGACCTTTGCCGGTATGGTTTCACGTCTGGATGATAATGTAGGCGAACTCGTCGCGATGCTGGAAGAACTGGGCATTCGTGACAATACCTTGATCATCTTCACCTCTGACAACGGCGGGCAGGGGGGAACCTGGAAAGAAATGACCGATTTCTTTAACGGGAATGCACCACTTCGCGGTCATAAAGGAACGATGTACGAAGGGGGTCTGCGGGTGCCGTTCATCGCCAGTTGGCCGGGGAAGATCAAACCGGGAACAACGTCCGACCTGCAGATCGGCTTCTGGGATATTTTGCCCACCTTCGCACAAGTGGCAGGGACCAAAGTGCCGGAAGGCGTTGACATCGATGGCATTTCGTTTTTGCCGACGCTGCTGGGGAAAGGGACACAGGAGAAACAGAAATATCTCTACTGGGAATACACGAAGGATAAAATCCGTTCGCGTGCCCTGCGGAGGGGCGACTGGAAAGTGGTACAGAATCGCATGAATCAGCCGGTCGAACTGTATGATCTGGGTAAGGACATTGGTGAAACGAAGAATCTTGCCAAACAGCATCCAGAAAAGGTCAAAGAGTTGACCAAAGTCATGCAGCAGGCTCATACAGAGCCGCGTGATTTTCCTCAAAACTTGAAGCCCATCGGCATCAAAGGTTATGTGAAATAGAGTTGTGTTTCCGGCAGTCAAAAATAAAAACCGCGGCCTGATGAACGGGCCGCGGTTTTTTTATGTCGTCTGATAGAATTCAATCAGGATATTAGTTAGCCAGATCCCACCACCAGCGACCTACGGGCAATGCAGGGGCTTTGGATTGAGCGGAGACGGCTCCGACTTCCTGTGAGACTTTCAGATTGTTCTGGTTTTTGACAACAGAACCCGTGTCGACGCGAACGCCGCCTGCGACCTGAACGACAACATCTTTACCGTTGAATACCCGGTGATTCACAACGGTGTCAACGGTGTGAGCCGGTTCGAACTCGGCGGGATGATAAGCACCGTTGGCGGCAAATGCCGTCATTTCCCAGCTGGCACGGTCAGCCAGTTGTTCGTTTCGCATCAGAGCAGCCACGAGAGCCAGGTCAAAAATGTTCTGCAGGTCGGCATATACCAGATCCTGTTGTGCCAGTTCCTGATAGTGTTTGGTGAAATTGGCAGCGAATTCCCGGTTCAGCTTTTCTGCCTGACCGGTTTGCAGCCGTTGCCCTTCTTTGGTCACGATCTGATTTTCAGACTGACACAGAACGGAGGAACCAACCACCTGATACGCGGTCCGTTCGGCGTTGTGCAGTACGGAGTCGTACTTCATGGTCAACCACCAGCGGAGTGCTTCCAGGTTTTGTGTGCCTTTGTTGTCCTCTTTTGCCAGCAGGTCAAAGTAGCTCGGGATATTTTCGCCAGCATCCATTTTTCCAATGCCGATCAGCTTCATGCGGTAGTCGGCTTCGATCAGAACGCGGGCCACACGTGAAGTATCGGGAACACCGTACAGTGTAATGTCCTGCACGCCCAACTTTTCTTTCAATTGACGAGTCCAGCTGCGGACGCCGGCTCCGGCACGCAACGGGCCGCGTGCATTGGACTGAGCGACGAATTCTTTAACACGGGCCAGTCCTTCAGCACGGGGGTCAAAAGAGCAACCGAAGATCTTTTCACCCTGGTTCGAGAAGGTACGCAGTACGGTAACGAGGTCGTCCAGCTGCAGGACAGGGCGGCCGCTTTCAATGCCAACTGCCAGTCCCTGCTCATTGTAGATCCAGGCTTCTGCCGGACCTGCAATCACAACTTCGTTTTCTTCCGGGTATACAAAGACGTATTCGACTTTCGTCAGTCCTGCCAGCATCTTCATGGTTTCGACAGGAGAACGTCCTTCTTCGATCAGCTGCTGGACTTCTTTTTCCAGTCGTGTCAGCGAAACGAGACGCAGTTGACTGTTCTGAGCCACGTTTTGATTCAGGTCGGCTTCACGGGCTTTAATTCCCAGAGCCGCCAGTCGACCGTTGAGTTCCTGTTTACTGATGTGGTGCAGCAGGCCATTGGGATCAACGCGGACACCACTGTCAAACTGTCGGATTGATCCTTCACCTTCACCAGTGTCTTCCCAAAGTCCTGATGTCTGTGTCTGAATCAACTCGATCAGCTGAGTAAAGTCTGCTAACTGTGATCCCCCGGCCATTGACATGGCTTTGGTGCGTTCGCCCATCGCTTTGGTGCGTTCTTCTGCCAGTGGAATCCGGTTGATGGTTCCCAGAGCAGCAACAAAGTCACCCGAGTTCAGTTGAGCCTGCACGACCATTCGCAACAGTTGTGTCCGTTGGTGAAGGTTCTCAACCGTTTCAGCAACTTCAATTGCCTGACCGAATTCACCCGCTTCTAAGTGCGCGGCGACCTGTTCTTCAGGAGCGACGCGTGGTGTTTCGACGACAGGTTCCGTTTGCACTTCAGGAACCACAGCCACTGTTTCTTGTTCTTCCAGAACAATCGGCGATTCTTCTGGAGCTTGAATTTGTTCCGGAGTGTTTTCTACAGTCACAGCCGGTCGTGGTTTGACCAGATAATAGGTGACTGCCAGAACGATAGATAAACAGGCGACTGTTGCCAGAACTGAAACAGCACTGGAGCCTACTTGAGGGTTTTTAGGGCGCATGGACGCTCTCCGATTGGGCACTTATGACGAACGGACTATCTTGCGGTTCGTATGTATACTTTCTGCAAGATCGGGAAGTTATAGACTTTAGGTCTAGGATCGTCCAACTTTGCCCCAACGTCAAGCGTAATCTTAAATTTCTTGGCCTTCCTATTTCAGCTCAGCTCCGAGATCCAGAGAACAGTTACAAGTAGTAGAATAGAAACACATCGTTCAAAATCTGTTACGCCGTCCAAAACCTTTCATTGATACAGAGAGAATATTCGTGCCAGAGCTACCCGAAGTCGAGACGATGGTTCGCGGCATCCGCGAGGCGGTCGAAGGGCGTCAGATCGTCGAATTTCGAAAATGCCCCTGTTCCTGCAAACCGCTGACGATGACTCCCAGCTTTAAAACCATGCGGACAAGGGTTTTAAAGCAACAGGTGATCGCGGTCCGGCGATTCGCGAAACGGATCATCCTGGATCTGGAAAATGAGAGTTCCTTCGTCATTGAGCCCCGAATGACTGGACTGATGCTCCTTTCGGACCCGCCCGATGTAGAACACTTGCGGCTGGAGTGGCGATTGAAAAAAGGGCGATCGCAGCACTCACTCTGGTTCTGGGATCGCCGCGGGCTCGGCACGGTGCGACTGTATCGCAAAGCGGAATTAGCGACCGCCTTAGGGCCCGACAAACTCGGCCCGGATGCGTTGCTGATCACGTTGAAGGAACTCAAGCAGCGTTGTGCGGCAACCAGTCGTGCGATCAAGGTTGCGTTATTGGACCAGAAACTGGTCGCTGGCATCGGAAATCTTTATGCCAGCGAAATTCTTCACGTGAGTCGAATTCACCCCGAATGCGCTGCAAATCGATTATCGGATGCAGAATTACAGACGATGCATAAAGCCATCAAACGGATTCTCAAAACCGCCATTCGTTATGAAGGTTCAACGCTGGGAGATGGCACATACCGAAATGCCTTGAATCAATCTGGCAGCTATCAGAATCAACATCGGGTCTATAGTCGCGAAGGAGAAATCTGCGGTTCCTGCAAAGGAGCCGAAATTGTGCGCATGGTTCAGGCACAGCGTTCTACGTTTTACTGTCCCTGTTGTCAGACGACGAAATAAGAGTTCATTTACCAGGCACTGTAATCTGGAGACGAGAGAGATTCTGGTGAAGTAGCTTCTCCAGTGCTGAATCTGACAAATTTCAATGAATTGCAGTGAGATTCGCAGAATCTTGCTTTTCTATTCCAACGCTTATGGCTTAAGATCAAAGGGTAAATGGAGCTTGTCCCCACTCTCCCTCTGATCCATTGGTTGATGGAACTTCATGTCGTACCGTGCTTTCAAAAAACTGTTGGGCGAAACCAACCTCGAACGGAAATGTCGTTTTCTGTTTGGCGGCGGTTTGATGGTGCTGATCACCGCCAGTTTTTCATTGAATACCTGGTTGAACAATCAGGTGCTCGACGACCAGAATATTACCTCTGCCCGTTTACTGGTCGCGCCGATCATTCTGGAAAAGCACTGGAAGTGGTCTGAGAACGATAAGAACTATAAAGACCTGATCGAGAAAATTGTTCAGTCCGTGAAATCAAAAGATCTCGGCGATTACAGTTGGGCGGTTTTTAAACCGAATCCCTCTGATGCCGATTCCAAAGAACGTCCCATCGACAGTGCAGGTTACGAAGCGCTGGAACGCATTAAGCAAGGCGAAACGGAGATTTTTTATCAGGATGAGACCGAAGGACGGTTTCAGTACTATAGCGCGATCTATGCTTCGGAGTCCTGTGTCGACTGTCATCGACTGCACGATGATCCAAACTTGCAGCTCGGCGGTCTGATCGGGATCGTCAATATCCGCTTTCCCTCCCAGAAGGTAGAGCAGGCGCTCAACTGGAACAAGGCGATCAACCTCGCTTCCGCCATCGTGACTGCTTTTCTCGCGATGTTAGCCGCTTATGCGATTGTACGATATGTGATTGTGAAACCGGTTTTGCACTTAAAAGACGTCAGTGACGAAATTGCCCACGGCAATCTCGATTTAAGAGCCGACATTCGCACGGGAGATGAATTCGAAGAACTGAGTTATGCGTTCAACCGTATGTTGCGGCACCTGGTCACCGTGCAGGAAGAATTGCGAACGGTGAATACCGACCTGGATACCAAGGTCGATGAACTGGCCCAGGTCAACCTGCGACTGTACGAAATGAATAAACTGAAAGACGAGTTTCTGGCGACCATGAGTCACGAGCTGCGCACGCCGCTCAACAGTATTCTGGGCTTCAGTGATCTGCTCGCGAATGCCAAAGATCTGGATGAAAAACAGAAACGATATGTCGCCAACATTCAGATGTCCGGCAAAAATCTGTTGGCGCAGATCAATGACGTACTTGATCTCGCCAAGATCGAGAGCGGCAAGATGGAACTGCAGCTTACGGAAATTGCCATTGCCGATCTAATTGAACGCCGAGTCGGCACGATGTTGCCTCTGGCGGATAAGAAAAACATCGAAGTCACTTCTGAGATAGACCCGAAGATTCCGATTCTCTTTCAGGACTCCGTGAAGATTCAGCAGATTCTGAACAACCTGATTTCCAACGCAATTAAATTTACACCCGAAGGCGGACGCGTTCACGTTGCGGCGACTCTTTGTGAAGATGATCCCGACATGATGGAACTGGTCGTGGAAGATACCGGTATCGGGATTCCCCTGGATGAGCAGGAGCACATCTTTGAAAAATTCCGTCAGGGAAAATCGTCTCCCGAATCAAGAGACGCGCTAACCCGTTCTTATGAAGGGACCGGGCTGGGGCTTTCGATTATTCGCGAACTTTCAAAGTTACTCGATGGCGAAGTCTTTCTGGAGAGTGAATTCGGTCGCGGGAGTAAATTTACTGTCAGACTGCCTGTAAAGATGAGTGTCGATCAGGAACATCTACTTTCCGATTTGAACGATACGTCTGTCGGCATGAATCGCATAAATACCTCGGATCTGGCCGAGTATGCGCAGGAAAAACTCGCTCAGAACAAACATTCTGAGACGCGCACTCCTTGAAACTGCCGCAAAGAGGCTCTACTCTTTTGCTTCTACCCGGTACTGGCCGTTCTTTTTATTTACCCCCGTTGTTGACTCAGGAAGTTGAATCTGTGGCTTTGGAGCTGAAAAATCCTCATAGCGTTCTGGCGGCACTGCAGTCGCGTCCCATTGATGTCACGGAGATTCGTCTCTCTGCGGGTTCTGCACAGGGAAATTGGGGTGATGTTGCCGATGAAGCACGCAGCCATCGTATTCCCGTCGTGATCAAGAAGTCGGCACCACAGAAAATGAAACGCAAGCAGTCGGAAGAGCAGGGGCGCCGCACTGCAGGTTCCGTTGCACTGGTTAAGCCGCGCACGCCTTCCTCGCTGGGAGAAATGTTTGCGGAACCGGAGGACGGAAAAGAACTGAGTGGTCTCTGGCTGGCTCTGGATTGCATTCAGGACCCGCATAACATCGGCGCCATTTTTCGTACGGCTGCCTTTTTTGGTGTGCGCGGCATTGTGCTCACGAAAGATCGTTCTGCACCACTGAATGCCACCGTTTATGATGTCGCTTCAGGCGGAATGGAAGCAGTGCCGTTTGCTGTGGAAACGAATCTAAGCAGAGCCATCACCGATGCAAAAAAATCCGGCGTCTGGGTGATGGGAACCTCCGAGCATGCTGAAGAAGATGTCTCTGCGTTTCAGCAGGATCGCCCCTGGATGGTGGTGATCGGAAATGAAGAAAAGGGACTCAGACGACTGACACTGGAACAATGTGATGTGGTTTGTCGCCTGACGCCAACCGGGATTGTGGATTCGTTGAATGCCTCTGTCGCCGCCGGAATCATGATCGCCCGATTCTCTCCCTTTGGTCCCGATGTAAAATAACGCAACCTGGTTTACCTCCAGATTGCTCCGATAATGCACACAATCATCAAAATGTCGATGATTGCTATAACGCGTGTTTCGGGTACCGGTTAGAGCGGATTTGCCCGTTATCTCTCTGCACCAGGTTCCAACTTGACCGTTGCGCTCCGTCGTACGACTGCTCATTATTTTGGTTATATGGGAAATGCCTGCCTATAATACGAAGTAAGGTCGTGGACTGCTGAGGTTCGATAATTTCTAAGAGGAATACTCGCAATTCAGCACGAATTTCGCGCAAAAGTCGTGCTACATTGAAGGTAGAGATTCAGGGTACTCCGATTGACAGGCTTGGGCGTCTGCTGATTAATTGTGAGTCCCCGTCAAACATTATCAATGCAGGAAAGAACACGTGACAAATTATTTAGTAACCGGCGGAGCAGGGTTTATTGGTTCTCATATCGCAACGCGACTGGTCAAAGAAGGGCACTCCGTGCGTGTGTTCGATAATCTCAGCACCGGGGCACTGAAAAACCTGGCACATCTTCAGGACCAGGTCGAGTTCGTTGAAGGCGATCTGCGGGATTTGAAATCCGTCGAACAGGCGACCAAAGGCATTGATATCGTTTTCCATCAGGCCGCGCTGGCTTCGGTACCACGGAGCATTGATCATCCGCTCGATACACACGAAGCGTGTGTGACAGGAACGATTCATGTGCTGGATGCCGCCCGACGACTGGGCGTGCAGCGTGTAGTCTATGCCGGTTCGAGTAGTGCGTATGGAAACCAGAAACAAATGCCCAAGCATGAAGGTCAGACACCGGAAGTGCTCTCGCCGTATGCCGCCGCTAAGCTGGCAGGAGAACTCTACTGTCAGGCGTTTGCGAATTCTTACGACCTGGAAACCGTCCGCATCCGTTACTTCAATGTCTTCGGCCCGCGTCAGGATCCCAACAGTCCGTACTCCGCTGTGATTCCGTTGTTCGCCTCTGCCTTGCTCGAAGGACGTCGCCCCGTGATTTATGGAGACGGCACCCAGTCACGCGATTTTACGTATGTCGACAACGTGGTACAGGCAAATCTGCTGGCTTCACAGGCCGATGCCAGCGTTGTCTCGGGAAATGTCTACAACGTTGCCTGTGGCAGTTCTTTGAATTTGATCGATCTCTTGAAGTCTATCTGCGAGCAGTTAGGGAAACCTTACAATCCCGATTTTCAGCCGCGACGGACCGGAGATGTGCTGCATTCCTGGGCGGATATCTCTGCAGCGCAGCGGGATCTCGGCTATGAGCCGGTCGTGGATATCAAAGAAGGCTTACGCCGCACGATTGACTGGTATGCCGAATATGTCAAATCGGAATCCAAACCATGTCTGGGTGGCTGCTGACCTTTCAGCTGACACATCTTATAGAGACCAACTTTGAATTATTGCTGAATCTCTCAGCGTTTAGATAGATCAGGACCGAGTGTCGTGAGTACCGAATTTCAACCTCTGGATCAACAATCCGATTTTGCCATTGATGGTATGGAAGAGCATGCGCCGACCAATTCCTCCGGCCCCGGAGTCGATATTGTACGGTTGTTGTTTCGGAATAAATTTCTGCTGATCACCGGCCTGATTGCGGGATTGATGCTGGGACAGGTAGCCTACATAAAGCTGGGCCCCATCTTTTCTGCCAGTACCAAAATCCAGGTTTCACAGAAAAATGCCGTGCCGATTAAAGAGGGAGAAGCGCAGACATTCGGTGAACTGACTGCACACATCGACGTGATTAAGAGCCCGCGCATTGTAGGCGAAGCGGTCAAAGAAGCGAAACTGAATGAATTGCCTTCACTGGCGGGCGAAAAAGATCCCACGCAGGACATTATCGATACGTTAAAGGTCAAACGCATTTCGGGGAATGATCGTGCGTATTTGAATATCCTGAGTATCACCTATGAAAATCCGCTGTCACAAGACGCCAAAGCGGTTACGGAAGCGGTCGTCAAAGCATATCGCAAATATCTGAACGATGTCAGCGACGAAAACACCAAAGACATTATCAAGCAACTGAATGAGGCGAATCAGCAGATTCTGAGTGATCTGGAACAAAAGAAAAAAGAGTATAAAGAGTTTCGGGAAAAAGCACCCCTGTACTGGGAGCATACACCCGGCTCAGAGGCCGCTGTCGCCGGCAGCACTAACGTGCACCAGGAACGAGTCAAAGCCATCGATAACGAACGCCGTCTCAATTTGCTGAAACTGACGGAACTGAAATCAAAAATCGATTCCCTCAAAGCGGCGATCGCCAGTGGAGAATCAAAAGAAACACTCGAACTATTAGCGCAGCAGTTTCTGATGGGACAGACCCGCGGACAGGCCGGCAGCGCCAATGGCAACACAAGTCAAGGACAAATTGCGACACCCAACACGACGCAGGTAGACCGCGCGCGTACTGCTCTGGAAACACACCTGATGCCGCTGTTGATTCAAAAACATCGTCTCGAACGGGACTTTCAAAAAAATCATCCTGATCTGGACGCTGTCAATCGTAGTATCGAAACCGTGATCAATCTGTATCGTCGACAGGGGTTGGATATTTCGGCTGAGAATCTCGAATCGGGCGACTTCAAAATCGCAAAAGTAAAGGATGTCGATTTTGTCAACGTCTATCTCAAATCGATGGAACAGCAGCTCAAAGAACTCAATAATCGGGAAACAGAACTGACCAAACTGTTCGAACAGGAAACGGCGCTGGCAAAAAAGGTGGGGAACTTTCAAGTTGTCGATCAGTCCTACAATGAAGAAATCGCCCAGCTGAAAACACAACGCGAAGAAATATTTAAACAGTTACTGGTGGAAAAGGTCTCGCAAGGGGATGGCGGTTATACATTGACGCAGCTCGCTCCGGTCAAAGATGAACTGGTCATCAAACGCCAGTTGAAATTCCTGATAGCAGGCGGCGCCGTCGGACTGGGACTCGTCCTTGCCATCTCTTACTTCCGGGAAATGCGTGATACCACTGTGAAGTCGGTCGATGAAATCAGAGATCAACTCCACTTGCCAATTCTGGGTGAAGTTCCCACGTTTGCCGAGAGTGAAGCCGCCATGGACGACAGCGAATTCGACCCGGCTCTCTGGTATTATTATCGCCCGGCTTCCCGGGAAGCCGAAGCGTTTCGTTCATTACGTACGTCTCTTTTGCTGAAGACAGATCGCAGCGGTGCGAAAGTCTTACAGATGACCAGCGCCGAACCCGGCGATGGAAAAACGACTTCCATTTCCAATCTCGCTCTGGCGATTTCACAAACAGGACGAAAGGTTCTGATCGTCGATGCCGACTTGCGGCGTCCTACCGTGCATAAACTATTCGGTCTGTCAAACGCCATTGGTTTAGGCGATGTCATGGCCAATGAGATCGATGCCCAGACCGCGATTCGCGAAACCAGAATCAGCAATCTCTCCATCATGACCGCAGGAACACTGCCGGAGAATCCTTCAGAAATGCTGATGTCGCGGCGTTTCACCGATTTAATCAAACAACTGCGAGATGCCTACGACTACGTTCTGATCGATACGCCACCTCTGGTCGTCGTCAGCGATCCTTCAGTGATTGCTTCAACGGTTGACGGTGTGCTGCTGGTCGTCCGTCTTGATAAGAACCGGCGTGGAGTCATGCGAAAAGTGCAACAGGTGATTCAGACAAACGGTATTAAAGTCACCGGTATTCTGGCGAACGGCATTTTCTCCGGCCGCTATGGCGAATACGATTACGGGGCCGGCGAAGGCTATCAGGAATATTTTGAGGCACAGCCGAAAAAGAAAACGACACAGCCCGTTGTTCCGGCAAATACGGAAATTACCAGCTGATCGATTTCGCTATTATTCGAGCTCGATATCCAGCTCTTCGATTTTACGATACAGACTGGAAAGACCGAGCTTTAACCGCTTGGCGGCTTCACGCTTATCGGTACTGTCTTTCAACACGCGCGTAATATGCATCCGTTCGTAATGCCGCAGCGCCAGACGCAGATCGTCAACATCCGGTAACGGAGGTTCGTTCTGATGCAACTCTGGCGGCAGATCATTCAGGCAAATCAGCGTGTCATCGCACATCATGACGGCACGTTCGATCGCATTATCCAGCTGCCGTACATTGCCTTTCCATTCCGCCGACATCAGCGTCCGAATCGTTTCGCTGGTCGCGCCGGTCACCCGCTTTCCCATTTTATGAGAATGCTTTGTAATGAAGTATTCGACCAGTTCCGGAATGTCATCCACGCGCTCGCGTAGTGCCGGAATGTGAATTTTCATCCCGTCCAGACGATAGAACAAGTCCTCTTCAAACTCCCCTTTCTTGACCATCTCGGCCAGATCCTGGGTCGTTGAAGCGATCAGCCGGACATCCACTTTCACTGGTTCGGCACTACCTAAAGGCAGGATTTCGCCATACTCAATCGCCCGCAGCAGTTTACCTTGTGTGCCTAAAGGGAGTTGAGAGATTTCATCGAGATAGACGGTGCCGCCATCCGCATTTTTGAAAACCCCCGTCTGTTCTGCCTGCGGATATTGAAGTGAACTGGCGGCTGATCCAAAGAGTTGTGACTCCAGTAATTCAATCGGACGCATCCCGCAGTTCACCGCCAGAAAACGTTGTTCCTTTTTCGGTCCATTCGCATGAATCGAACGGGCAAACAGTTCTTTCCCCGTTCCCGATTCACCAAACAGCAGGACATTCGAATTAGTAGCGGCAATCTTGCGAATGGTACTTTGCAGTTTCTGCAGGGCTTTACTGCTGCCGACAATCTCTTCGATTCCCGGGCTGCGTGCCAGTTCGCGTCTCAGAATCTGGTTCTCATAAAAGATTTTCTGATATTCAAACAGGCGATTCAGTTTGTGGGACAGGTCATCAAAGATCACCGGTTTGACCAGATAATCAAAGGCGCCCGCTTTAAACGCCGAGATCGTGTTTTCCACGGTCGCATACGCGGTAATGATCAATACGAAAATGCTCGGCTTAATATTCTGCAGGCGCCGCAGCAGTTCAATGCCGTCGCCGTCCGGTAATTGCACATCACAAATCGCGACATTAAAATCCCGATCCCGCGCCAGCTCCAGTGCTTTGGCGACCGTCGAGGCCTGCATGGTTTCGTAACCTTCACTGGTCAGATATTCCGCCAGGGAAGTTCGGATGACTTCTTCGTCTTCAACGATGAGTACAGATCGATTCAGTTGCACGTTGGGTTCAATCCTGTTTTCTGCTTATGTCGTTATTACAAATTTGATTTCATTCGCCGGGCCGGGAGGAATCTCCGCCAACCCCTGTAGTTCGTCACAGTTCAACGAGACGATAAATTTCGCGCCAGCTTTGACGCTTTCATCAATTTCGATTGTTCCGGAATTCGAATGCTCAAGAATATTTTTGCACACAAATAAACCAAGGCCTGTTCCTTTTGACTTGGTTGTGAAGTAAGGCTGGAACAGTTTCGGTTTGTCTTCTTCCCGAATGCCCTGACCATTGTCATGCACGGAAATCAGAATCTGGCCGTCGCGGGCTTGTGTTGTGATTTCGATCGATTCGCCTTCTTCTGTCGCATCCATTGCATTCAGAATCAGATTCAAAAACACCTGCACCAGCTGGTCACGGACGACCTGTACCACCGGCAGATTCTCAGCAAACCGGGTGATGATCTTTTTGCCTTTTTTACGTTTATAGTACTTTGAAATATTCAAAGACTCGGTAATCAGCTCGTTGATATTGCAGCGATTGCGTTCCGTCGTCGCCGGTCGACTGAAATCGATCAGTTCCCGCAGAATGCGTTGAATCCGGTGCAGCTGGCCATCGACCTCCTGCAGACGTTTGCACGTGTATTCGTCGTTATTATGCCGATTTAAAAGCTGCACCAGCGAACTGATTCCCGCCAGCGGGTTCCCCACTTCATGCGCAATCCCGGCGGCCAGCAAACCAAAGGCGGCATGTTTTTCCTGCTGCACGAGTAACGCCTGCGATTCCTGTAGATCGCTGGTACGGCGGGCGATTCGTTCTTCCAGCAGTTCCTGGTTCTGCTGAAGCTGCGCATTCGCAGCCGAGAGTTCCATACTCGTGCGTTTCACCAGACTCGAAAAGGCAATACTGGCCCACGCGACCCAGCCCATCCAGACAATCATCAGCAGTAATTGCGTCAGCCAGTCGGCAGGGATGGAAGGGCTCGTAAATAGAATCGTGGTAAAACTGATCAGGTGCAGTCCCAATGTCATATACGCGATCGCCGGCGAATGCCGGATCGAGCACACAATCAACGAGAGCAGATAATAAAAACGGAACGGGCTGTTCAGGCCGGCATCGTAATGACAGAGCAGACCGATAAACAGCGCCTCCATCACCGAAATAATCAGCGGCCACTCGCCCAGAAACACGCGACCGCGAAAACTGAAATACGTATCGGCGAGTGCATAAATCGCACCCAGTGTCAGAATCCAGTTGAGCTGCGGAACCTGTATCGCCGAATTATTCCCCACAAAGTTGACCAGCACGTATCCGACACACAGGCCAAACCAGCGGATGCGCAGCGTGATCTCTTCGGCCGGCAGTTCCCAGGTAAAGGCATCGTGATGAATTTTCGCTTGTGCTGCTGGTGTGGGGGGAGACTTTGCCTGCGCAGACTCATTTTGTGAAGCGTCTGTAGAATTCGGTTGATTTTCCAGAATCGAAGGATCATTCATATCAGAAATTCAGACTCAGCGTCGTACTCTCGAAGGGCGGCAAAAGAAGGTTCATAAATGCTACTATTATTATATGCGTGTCGCTTTGAATGACTGGTTGAATGATGTGCGCATTTCATCCGAAACGGGCATTGATGCGGAAAGCCCAGGCTATACTATCTCCAATCTGAAATTGATCCGCAATTACACATTCCCAATTTTGCGGCAGAAGTTCGCTATTTTTACTGAACAAACAGGTAAAACCAGACCACCGCACCAACGAGAGTCGCACACACTCATGGGAGGCCTTCCCAAATAGACACTTTTGATCTCGAGATTTCTGAAAAATCTTTATGAATTGAGCGATCCAATACCGGGTTTCGACTCCACTTGTGTTTACAGATCCGTTACTTTCAACCGATAATACCCTCTATAATATTGTAGACACGTTCAGAGATCTGAAATCCAGATAGATCGGGAATTTATGAAAATCGTTTTAGCGAGTTCCGAAGCGATTCCATTTGCAAAAACAGGTGGTTTGGCCGATGTCGCCTCGGCCCTCTCAAAAGCGCTGGCAGAAGCCGGGCATGAAGTCACTCTGTTTATGCCGTATTACCCTCAATTGACGGCGAAACGGGGATTGAATCCGGATGACTTTGAAGTCTGCCCGGAAAAGGTTTCGATTACCGTCGGCAGCAAGGAAGTCGAAGCCGGTCTGCGTAAAGCCAGCTTTCCCGAGTCCAGCGTCACCGTCTATCTGATTGATCAGCCCCGCTATTTTGATCGACCGGAACTGTATCACGAAAGCGGTCGCGATTATCAGGACAACTGCGAACGATTCATTTTCTTCAGCCGATCGGTGCTGGAGTTTGCCGACAAACTCGGTTTGAGCCCCGATATTATTCACGCGAATGACTGGCAGACCGGATTGATCCCCGCATTATTGAAAATTGAATATCAGGACCGCCCCGGTTTTGAAAAAACGGCTTCGGTGTTCACCATCCACAACATGGCCTTTCAAGGTCAATACTGGCATTGGGATATGCTGCTGACCGGCATCGACTGGAAATACTTCAATCGACATCAAATGGAATTCTTCGGTCAGCTCAACTTGTTGAAGACCGGCATCGTGTTTTCCGACATGATCACGACTGTCAGCCCGACGTATGCACAAGAAATTCGGACCGAACGCTTCGGCTACGGCTTGAACGGCGTTCTCGATACGCACGCTGATCGCCTGGTCGGCATTTTGAATGGGGTCGACCCGACAGAATGGAATCCTGAAATCGATCCGAATCTCGCAGCCCACTATAACGCGTCGACCGTCACACAAGGCAAGCCGCTCTGTAAAGCCGCCCTGCAGGAAAGGATGGGCTTGCCCCAAAAGCCGGAAGTCCCGCTGCTGGGAACTATTTCACGCATGACCGATCAGAAAGGGTTCTCTCTGATTCTGGACGCTGCCGAGAACCTGCTGGCGACGGATGTGCAAATGGTCTTTCTGGGAACCGGCGATCCCTATCACGAAGCCTCTTTTACCGATCTGGCAAAACGCTTTCCCAACAAAGTCGCGACCTACATCGGCTTCGATGAGAGTTTAGCCCATCAGATTGAAGCCGGCCTGGATATCTTTCTGATGCCCAGTCAGTTTGAGCCCTGTGGTTTAAACCAGATGTATAGCCTGATTTATGGAACCGTGCCGCTCGTGCATGAAGTGGGTGGACTCGCCGATTCGGTCGTCGATGCCTCGGGAGAGAACCTGGAAAACGGCACTGCCAACGGATTTTCCTTCTGGCATTTTGACTCAACCGTGTTGTATCGACAAATGCGTCGTGCGATCGACATGTACCTGGATAAACCGATCTGGAATCAACTGCAGCACACAGGCATGTCCAAAGACTGGTCCTGGAAACAGAGTGCGCAGAATTATCTCTCGGTCTATCAACGCGCCGGCAGCTACCGTGCCAATAATACCGAATCGGTTTCTGCCTCGCATGGATGAGCGGTGAACGTCTCTTTTTTTCTGTCCCCAATAGCTAACTGTTTTTATGTCTGAGATCCGCACCGATCCTCTTACGGGTTATACCACCATCTTCGCACCGGAACGTGCACAACGTCCGATTGCGCTGTCTCTTGATCCGACTCCCTCTGAAATCACGCAAGAACAACTTGAGTCGGATCCGTTTGCCGAAGGCAAAGAAGACGAGACGACTCCCGAATTGTACGCCGTGCGTTCTGCCGGTACTCAACCCAACCAACCCGGTTGGCAGTTGCGGGTTGTCGCGAATAAATATCCCGCACTGACTCCCTATGCTGTCGCAGCCTGTGGTTCGAATCATTATGGCGTGCATGAAGTCATCGTCGAATGTCCGCAGTTTGAGACGCAGATCACGCGTCTGGGGTCATCCCAGTTTCAGGAGATCTTCCGTGCCTATCGACAGCGCGTTGCCACGCATCGCGAGGATCCTCAACTGGACTATGTGATCATTTTCAAAAACCAGGGGATTCTCGGCGGCGCTTCGTTAGGACACGCACACTCGCAACTTGTCGCCAGTCAGATGGTGCCAGAGGCCATGCAACAGGAACTCAAGGCCGCACAGAAACATTTCGCCGAGACGGGCAGCTCTCTGTTTGAAACATTATTTCAGAAACAGCCGAATGGCGTTTCAGGTCTGGTGATGTCGACTCCCCATTTTTACGTCGTCTGTCCCTATGCCAGCCGTTTCGCGTTCGAAACCTGGATTATTCCGCGCACACTCAACACCCACTTCGATCAATCCACCGATCAGGAACTGGATGATCTCAGCGACCTTAGTCGGCGTCTATTACTGGCTTTGGAAGACATCCTCGGCAGTCATGATTTCAACTTCGTCATCCAAACCCCGCCTTTCGCGACCAGCGATCAAAGCGGCTATACCTGGAGTCTGCGCGTCTATCCCCGGCTGGCACATCTGGCCGGCTTCGAGCTGGCGACGAACATGTATATCAATCCGGTCTTTCCCGAACAGGCAGTTGAAATGCTTAAAAAACAGCTTGATTCCTGAGTCCCTCTCCCCGTTTGGCTCAGATGTAAAATAGAGAATCCAGCCCCGGATTCGGACTTGTCCCAGTTAATCAATCTGGCGAAAAATTACCTGCTTTAACATTTGACCTTCCTTCGACAGTATTTCGGGACTGCAAGTATCGATTTTACGGGGACTTGGATTTTATTCTCATAAAAAGTCCTCTATGATTAATAAAAGATTGGCTTTACTATAAGCCGGTTTCGTTCCAAGTCCTGCGGGATCAGTGATTAAAGCAGGAGCGGGTGGTGCTCGCTCGTGTCATAAGTCAAATAATACTATTTCTTAGCGTAATCGATAGTTCTGTGTATTACACAGATGAAAGGATGCGGCCCATGGGCTGTCGACTTCGGCTCGTATTAGTCATTCACAACCATCAGCCAGTCGGGAATTTTGAAGGGGTTTTTGAAGAATCCTATCAAAACAGCTATCAACCCTTTCTGGATGTTTTGTCAGAATACCCTGATATCCCTTTTTCTCTCCATACGTCAGGCAGCCTGATGGAATGGCTGGTCGAAGCACATCCCGAGTATATCGATCGAGTACGGGGACTGGCGGAATCCGGACAGGTAGAGATTCTGGGCGGACCATTTTACGAGCCGATTCTGGCGGGCATTCCCCGCTGTGACCGCATCGGTCAGATCACCGCATATACGGATTACCTCAAGAAACTTTTCGGCACGCCGATTCGCGGAATGTGGGTTCCCGAACGCGTTTGGGAACAGGCCTTCGTGTCTGATCTTGTCGATGCTGGCATGGAATACACGCTGTTGGACGATTCCCATTTCAGCGCCGCCGGCGTTCGGGCTGAGAAAATGCACGGGTACTATCTGTCGGAAGATGAAGGCCGCCTGCTCAAAATCTTTCCCGATAACGAAACCCTACGTTATCAGATTCCGTTTACCGACCCTGTCGAAACGATTCACTACCTCAAAGAAATTGCCGACCATCATCCGCACTCCGTTGTTGTATTTGGTGATGACGGCGAAAAGTTTGGCGCCTGGCCGGGCACGTACGATCATGTCTACCGGGATGGCTGGCTGAAGCGTTTTCTTGATTTGCTCCGGCAGAACAGCGACTGGTTAAAAGTCACCACAATGTCCGAGTCCGTTGATACGGTCTCGCCTATGGGAAGCTGTTATCTTCCCGATGCCAGCTATCGTGAGATGACCGAATGGGCGCTCACCTCAGATCGTCAGCTCGAACTGGCTGACCTGAAAGAAAAATTTAAGGACGTCGAAGGCTTTGATCGTTTGAAGCCGTATTTGCGTGGCGGATTCTGGCGCAACTTCCGGGTGAAATATTCGGAACTCAATGAAATGTATTCCCGGATGTTGCTGGTCAGTAATCGGCTGCAAAGTCTGGAAGCGACCGGTGTGGAAGCAGACGACCTGCCCATTCTTCACGAAGCACGTACCGAACTCTATCGCGCACAATGCAACTGCCCGTATTGGCACGGCGCCTTTGGCGGGCTGTATCTCCCTCATCTGCGGAACGCGATCTACAAGCATCTGATTGCCGCAGACACGTTACTCGAAAAAATCACACATCGCGATGCCAACTGGCTGGAAGTCGAAGCCGCTGATTTCAACCTGGATGCCCGCAAGGAAGTCCGTCTGGCCAGCAATCGTCTCGTCGGATTTCTGGCTCCCGCTCACGGCGGTCATCTCTACGAACTGGATGTCCGCGGCGCGAAACACAATATTCTGGCAACACTGAATCGTCGCCCCGAACCGTATCATGACATTATCCGTAAAGCAGCAGAGGAACGGACAGAGGGATCTCAGAACGGCGAGGACATCGGCAAAATTCATAATGCCGTTCGTTTCAAGCAGCCTGACCTGGAAAAGAAGTTGCACTACGATCACAGTCCCCGTAAATCTCTGGTTGATCATTTCTATCAACCCGGCGTAGATCTCGAAACGGTGGTCAACGGCGGCGGAGAATTAGGCGACTTTGTGCAGGGCGTGTATCTCAGCTCGCTGCGTCGCACCGATGATTACTGTGAAGTGCGGATGACCCGTAAAGGGCACGTTGGTCCCTACGAAGTGGAACTGACCAAAACCGTCTCGCTAGCCAAGAATGCAGCGGGCACATTGGAATTCCACTATGAACTGTCACATCTGCCGACAGACGTTCCCCTGCATTTTGGAGTCGAATTCAATTTTGCCGGTCTCGCCGCCGGTGCCAGTGACCGATATTACTACAACCATCTCGGCAAGCAGCTGGGACAGTTGGAATCGAAACTGGATCTGGAAAAAATTGACCGCATCGGTCTCGTTGATGAATGGCTGGGGCTGGACGCTGCTCTGGATCTCTCCTCGCCTGCGAATATCTGGACCTTTCCGATTGAAACCATCAGCCAGTCGGAAGGTGGCTATGAACTCGTGCATCAAAGCTCGGTGGTGATTCCCCACTGGGAGTTTGTTGCCGACGAACAGGGACGCTGGTCTGTTACGATTACGCTTTCAATGGATACTTCAGCCGCGCAAGCAAAAGCACTCAGCGAAGCAGCCACTTCCGGAGCGTGACTGTTCACTGAGCGCTTTAAAAAGTCGATTAGATTTAGATCTAGGAAAACAGTTCGGTCACGACTTCGCCGCCATCCACGATTTTCATCGGGCGGCCCAGCGGACTCATGTTTTCCTTCTTCGGGTCTACTTTAAGCGAATGGCAGATTGAGCTGAAGAGATCGGTGACGTTCACGGGGCGATCTTTCACAGCCGAACCATCGTCGGTTGAAGCGCCAATTACCTGTCCCCCTTTGATGCCCCCACCGGCGAGGGCGGCATTAAAGACACGCGGATAATGATCTCGCCCCGCGCGGGCGTTGATCTTCGGCGTACGACCAAATTCACCCATCCAGACCACCAGGGTTCGATCCAGCATGCCACGCTGTTTGAGATCGGTAATCAGCGCCGCCATTCCCGCGTCGACTTCCTTTGAACGGGGGGAGATCACTTCAGAAAGGTTAAAGTGATTGTCCCAGCCATTGGAACGGACTTCGATAAACGTCGAACCCGCTTCCACCAGGCGGCGTGCCAGCAGGCAGCCTTTCCCAAAGTTGCTTTCTCCATACTGTTGACGGAGTGAGTCGGGTTCCTTGCTGAGATCAAACACTTCCGTCTGTGGGCTTAAGACCAGCGAAGAGGCTTTGTTATAAATCTTGCTATGATTCTTCACGACTACTTCACCGCCGCGACTCGCAAATTCGGTATCGAGGCGTCCTAACAGACCCAGGCGTTTCTGATAGCGTTGATCAGGCACAGTTGCCGCCACATTATTGGGAATATTGCCCGGGTTGTTGATGTTAAATGGCTCATAGTCCACACCCAGAAAGCCAGCACCAGTGGTGGCACCAACAGAAACGATTGAAGGTATATCCAGCTCGCGATTGCCAATTTCCCGTGTAATATTGGAACCCAGGCTCGGGTGCTTTACGCTGCCCGAGGGCACATAACCCGTATGCATCTGATAGGTGGCACGTTGATGATTGCCTTCTTTGTTCGTCATCGAACGAATCAATGCGATATCCGACATGACCTTGGCCGTATTTTTCCAGTCTTCGGATATTTCGATCCCGGAGACAGAGGTTTGAATCGCACTTTTATCGCCCGCACTCGAAGTGTTGGGTTTGGGGTCAAATGTTTCAAACTGGCTTGGTCCCCCCGCCATCCAGAGCAGAATCATCGAACGGCCCTGCTTGCGGAGTTCTTCTGCCGAGACACTCATTAAGTCGTGAAAACTGAATGTTCCCGCAGCCAGTGCCCCCATGGACACATTGCGGAGAAAGCTGCGGCGTGAAAAGCCTCGACGGCTCGTCTGAACGTGTTGGTGATGATAAAGACTCATGAAAAACTCCTCAGCCTGAGGGATGGTATTGATTCAAAGTAAACGCAACGCGAAATCGGTTTGCTCACACAATCAGCGTTTAGTAATGAACTCACTGGAATTGAGGAGACTCCACATCAGATCCTCCAGCGCTTCTGCACGATTGCTGGTTTCCTGAAAATAATCCAGGCATATCTTCAATTCCGATTTGCTCGGCTCTCGTGAGAGCGTCAGCAGATACAGTTCCTGCACGGCGTCTTTGTTATCAGGATAATCCTTGGCGATCTGTGCCAGCTTCGTATTCCGGTTTGTTCCCAGCAAGCCGTTGATGGATGTGGAATTCATCATGAACAATGCCTGCGGAACGTCTCCGGTGATCTCTTCTTGTGATGTGGAAGGATCAAAGGTAAACAGACTGCTGAATTGTCCGCGGCCCGTTCGGCTGGCACGGAAACGTCGATCACCGCGGTTGGGATTGGCCTGCAGGTCATCCACGCCAAATACCTGCGTGATGGCCGTGAAAATCTGATCGCCTCGCAAACGAGTGGGGGATTGGGCAGCAAACGGGGTGTTTAGTTGCCCCTCTGTTCGCTTCTGCATTTCTCTCTGATAGGCCCGCGTGTTGGTAATCGTACGGCAGAGCCATTTCAAATCGTATCCGCTGGCGGTGAAACCATCGGCCAAAGCGTCGAGCACTTCCGGGTAGACGGCACTGCGTTCGGGGCCGATATCATCTATGGGCATGTAGAACCCTTCTCCCAGCATTTCCGCCCAGAGACGATTCACAATCGCTCGTGCAAACCAGGGATTGGATTTTGATGTGAGAAATTTTGAAAGTGTTTCCCGGCGATCCAGATCGTCCAGACCTTTACCGGGAGATTTTTTATCGACAAATAAGACCGGATGCACGACCGTCCCGGCAGATGTGGGGTTGTTCAAGTCAGGCATATAATATTCCGACATGAATCGACGGGCGTTGTCGGGCACCGGGATACTTTTCAACTCTTCGGCGGTTAATGCTTTATCTCCGTCTTTGTCAGCACGGGAAACCAGCCGTTCAAAGCCCCGCGCCATGCGGGTACGCTGGACTTCGCGTTCCGTCAGTTTGCCATCCCGGTTACGGTCGTAGGCACGAAACAGCATCGTCGGATCTTGCAGCATTTTCATGCGTTGTGCAAACTGGTTGCCGTTCTGGTTCATCGAGACCACTTCAAACGTCCGCGGCATCGCATCACGCACCGGACGCACTCGCACACGAGGGAAGAACGCCGCCAGTTCATGAAAACTGTCCCGCTTCCATTTGTCGGTCGGATGATCATGGCAGTTGGCACACTGAATCTGAATTCCCAGAAAGATGCGTGACGTTTCTGCCGCCAGTTCAGCCGGATCACCCTGATGGGCGAACATCAACGCCGTGTTTCCATTTTCGCGGACATCACCGGTGGCGGTCAACAGCTCCGTGGTGATCTGATCCCAGCTTGTATTTTCATTGAGTTGTGACGTCATCCAGGTGACGAACGAACCTTCATTCAGACGGGAACGCGCATCGGTGGCCCGCAGATAAATCACATCCCGCCAGTAACGTGCCCAGTTGACGCCGTACTCTTCCGACTTGAGTAAGTCATTGATGACCGCTTTCCGCTTGTCGGGGTTAGAATCCAGTCCAAACAGAATCACTTCCGATGAAGTCGGCTTTCGTCCTGCCAGATCAAAGGTCACACGGCGGAGAAAGTCTTCATCATTGGCCAGCGGTGCCGGCTCGATTTTTGATTTCTTCAGCTCCGCTTCAATCAGTTGATCGAGTTTTTCTGCCAGCGTCGTTTCGTCGACTCTTTGCAGTTTCTTCGATTGTGTTGAACTCTTTGTTGCTGCGAAAGTGGAAGACTGGCATAATGGGACCGACACTGTAAATAGAAAAAGACAAACTATTTGTGTCGTTCGTTTCACGGAAAAACTCATCATGACATTTCACCTGATTGAATTAGGGTAAATGGGCTCCGGGCAAAATGCGGGAGTCAGACAGATGCGATTGCGTGTCTGATGTGTATTAAACCCGATCTGGATTAGAATGTGTCGAAAAAATGGTGATTTTCGAGAAATAAAATAATCAGAACCTGAAAACCAGACTGGTAGGACAATGGATCAGAGCGCTTGGGTCATCGTTGTTATCTTGTCAGGGGTGGCCATCGTGATTGGTGGCGTCCTGTTTTTTCGCCTGCACGCCTTTCTGGCGTTATTGGCAGGGGCCATTTGTGTAGGCGTTTTGACGCCCGCTCAACAGATTGAAGAGACAGCCCTCCGAAAAAACAAGCTCAAAATCATTGAGGTCAGCAAAGACAATCGCCAGATCGTCGTGGAGGTTGATCAGGCGGGCACCATTCAGCCCGGCATGATGCTGATGATTCTAGGCACAAATCAACCCAACTTCCCCTTGATTCCGATTGCCGAGACGGAAGTCCAGCGCGTGACCGCGAAGTTTACGGAAGGGAATAAAAAAATCAGCATCGCCGACCTCAGTATCCGCGATGACAGTGCCAGCCGTCAGATCAGCCTGGACGATTTTGCGATTACGCCCTCCAATTATCAGGCCGCCATCGTGCAGGGCAAACAATCGGTGGGAGAACGCGTCGCAGCCGGCTTCGGTTCCACCTGTGCCAAGATCGGCATTTTGATTGCACTCGCCGCCATCATCGGCATGTGTCTGCTGGAAAGTGGAGCCGCCGAACGCATTGTTCGTTCCTCCGTGAATTTTGTCGGCGAGAAACTGGCACCGTTGGCATTCATGGCGAGCGGTTTTTTATTAGCCATTCCAGTCTTCTTCGATACGGTTTTCTATCTGTTAATTCCACTGGGGAAAGCCATGCGCTTTCGCACAGGCAAGAACTACCTCCTGTATGTGCTGGCGATTGTCACCGGGGGCACGATGGCCCATTCGCTGGTCCCTCCCACACCCGGCCCACTGTTTGTCGCCGAGCAACTGGGCGTTGATATCGCCACGATGATGATTGGCGGCATGATCGTCGGCAGTATCGCCGCCTTCTTCGGTTTGGGGTACGCGGTGATGATCAACAAACGCTGCGTCCTGCCGTTCCGCGATTCCGCTGACGTGACTAAAGAAGACCTCACCAAACTGGCCTCCAGCAAACTGGAAGATCTCCCGGGGCTCTGTTTATCGCTGACACCGATTGTGCTGCCCGTGTTGTTGATCGCCGGCTCGACGATGTTGAAATTTGAATCGATCAAAAATCTCTGTTCGCCTGAAGTGCAATCGTTGATCAAGACACTCGGAAACAAAAACCTGGCGCTGGGCATCGCCACCATCATCGCCCTCGGTACGCTGATTCGACAGAAGAAATCGTCCATGGCGGACCTTTCCACATCCATTCAGGCGGCCCTCTCAACGGGGGGCGTGATTATTCTGATCACGGCAGCCGGCGGTGCCTTTGGCGGTGTGTTACAACAGACGGGCGTCAGCTTTCTGATTGAATCCCTGCCCGATGTCTCTCCGCTGATGCTGGTCACACTGGCGTTTCTGATTACCACCGCGATCCGCAGTGCCCAGGGCTCATCGACCGTCGCCATGATTACCACCGTCGGCATTCTGGGCGGAATCGCCGAATCGACGGCGCTCGGCTTTCACCCGGTTTACCTGGCACTGGCGATCGGCTGCGGCTCGAAACCGATCTCCTGGATGAACGACAGCGGCTTCTGGGTCATCGGAAAAATGAGTGGCATGACCGAAGGCGAAACTCTAAAATACGTCACGCCCATGACGGCTCTGATGGGCATCGCCGGTTTGGTCGTTGTTCTGTTAGGTGTGCAGTTTTTCCCAATGGCGTGAGTTTTGAATATGGACAGTAAAGACGAGTTACACATAGAAAATCAGGTGTCCGATTCATCGGCAAGTGTAGAAACGAAAGCAGTTTCCCCCTGGCGAATCGTGAGCTGGGTTTGTGGTACCGTCATTTTGGTCAGCGTTTTCTCATGTATTGTGATGGCGGTGCTGCGCAGCGAGGGACTCAGGGAAATCAAGGTCACAGCACTCGATGCAGAACTGGAGCCGCGCGATCATAGTCTGCCATTGATTAAGCAGTTTGATGCATTGCCAGACTATGAGATACTTGTGAGAACAGAGGGCTTATTCAGAACCAATCTTGGAGCCAAACCGAACAAGTCTGCCCAAGAAGGTCTGACCTGGAGGCTGAAAGAACTGATTCCCGTCAGTGAGATTACCAGCATTTGCTTACAGGATCAGGATAAGGTCATCTCGGATGCACTGGTTGAAGTGCAGATCACGGGACCTTCAGTGGTTGCCGGTAACTACCGTTTTGATTTTCAAACAGAACACTCTGCTGAATTGGGTGTGAAATCGTTTTTCAAAACTCCTGTCGGGCAGGCGATCAGTTTCGCGTTTACGATGGCTATTGTCATCGTTTTGCTCCGATTCTTCAGTTTCTTTTTTATCTGATTGGCCCAGCGGGTAACAACATGGAAGTCAACCATCTGGATCACTTGGTCTTAACGGTGATAAACATCGAAACGACGCTGACGTTTTACGAGACCGTATTGGGCATGCAGCGAGTGTCGTTCGGTGCAGGGCGGTATGCACTGACATTTGGCAATCAGAAAATTAATCTGCACGAAGTAGGACACGAATTTGAACCCAAGGCCGAGCACGTGCAGGCTGGCAGTGCGGATCTCTGTTTCATTCTTAAAACCCCGGTAGAAGAAGCGATCAAAGATCTACAAAGCCAGGGCGTGGAAATCATTGCCGGCCCCGTAGAGCGAACCGGCGCTCTTGGGAAAATCAGGTCTGCCTATTTCCGTGATCCTGATGGGAATCTGATTGAAGTCTCGAATTATGCGGACTAAGAGTCGTCTGCTTGTTAGGATGTGCATTGTTTCTGGCTCTGTTGTATCCATCTAAAACTTCACGCATGACGGGAACGTTTCATGAACTGTGAAGCCACGAGCGTCGTATCTATTTTGTTCGCAAAATTCAATCTGATTTTACGGACGATGCAGGTAACTGCTCTGGTGGACTCTGTTTGTTTGAAATAGTAATCACCAGCTTTTTGTCCCTCTGTGTGCTGGAAGTCAGGTTCTCTTTGAGCTGATTGATCTTGGACTGTAGCCGATTCACGGTAGCGGGCGTGACAGCTGTCTGTTCCAGATTGATCGAAAGCAGATAGGGTTTGTTTTCCAGGTGACGCAGACCCTGATCGGTAATATTCGTCCCTCTCAGGTTGAGTTCTCGAATGTTTTCGAGACCCTTTAGACGCTCTAATGTGGCGTCAGTGACGTTACAGTTTTCCAGTTTCAAAAAACTGAGATAGGTCATTCGTTCGAGATCATGTAATGTTTCATCGGAAACCTGGTGATTATTCGCATCGATATTAAAGACTCTGGGTTTGACAGGGAGATTGATGAATTGCAAATGCGGTCTGAGAAACGCTGGCATGCTGCTGACTCCGAACCAGGTATAGCGAACGGTTGCTCCGGCATTCTTTAGTCTCTTCACCAGGGCTTTTCGTCTTTCAAAGCAGTATCGGTGGTAGGCGTGGAATGAGAGAAACCCGATCAGGAGGAGGGAGAGCACCAGCCATTTCGGTTTTCTCAATCCAGATTTGAGGCCTATTTCCATTTTGCATGCTTACTTTTCAGTAGATTGTTTGAATGCTGTGGTTACCAGGTTTGATTATCCGTTGTTTTCCCGATCGATGCCAGAAAAAGAATGATCTTATTATAAATCAAATCCTCTAGTGGGTAGTCACTCTACTTTTTTCTTGATAATGAATTAAAATGAGATCTTGAGATTGTGTGCTCAAGAATTGCAACGATGTCCTGGCCTGTCACTTCTGCTCTTTATCTACCTGTCGATATTGGAAAGCCTGATTATGTGGGATATCCCGCCACATTCGTTTTATGCCATGCTGGTTGTGTTGGTTTTATTGCTGACCGCGACGGCCTGCCGGCTCATTCTGGCGCATGTTAAAGCGGAAAAAGATTTTACCGAGCTGCGACATCGGATTCAGTCCTGGTGGTGGATGATTGGTATTCTTTTTGTCTGTCTGGTCGTCAGTCACACGGCTGCCATCATTTTGTTTGCCTTCATCAGTTTTCTGGCGCTCAAAGAATTTTTCTCCATTGTACCTACCCGTCAGGCGGATCGACGCGTCCTGTTCTGGGCCTATATGGCGATCCCCGTTCAATATTATCTGGTCAGCATCGGCTGGTACGGGTTGTTTATCGTCTTTATTCCCGTGTATGTCTTTTTACTGTTACCGATGCGCATGGTTCTGATTGGTGAAACGAAAGGCTTTATTCATTCGGCGGGCATCATTCACTGGGCGGTGATGCTCACCGTGTTCTGCATCAGTCATATTGTGTATCTGCTGATGTTGCCGGTATTAAACCTGGATGCGGGAAGGATTGGTCTGGTGATCTTTTTGCTGTTCATGACGCAGTTCAACGACGTCTGCCAATACATCTGGGGCAAGTTACTGGGCAGGCATAAGATTATTCCGAAAGTCAGTCCTAACAAAACCTGGGAAGGCTTTTTAGGCGGCGTGTTGACAATTACGCTCGTCTCTGGTTTCCTTGGTCCCTACTTAACGCCGCTCACATTTCGCTTCAGCCTGCTGGCTGGTTTGCTGATCAGTGTGTCCGGCTTTATTGGCGATGTGGTGATCTCATCGATCAAACGGGATCTGGAAATCAAAGACAGCGGCAGTCTGATTCCCGGTCATGGGGGAATTCTGGATCGCTGCGACAGCCTGATATTTACCTCGCCTCTGTTTTTTCACTTTCTCTATTATATGAATTATTAAAACATGGGTCGTCTGCTCAAAATCCTGTTTTTTGCGTTCATCGTCAGGCCGATTGTGGTCATCGTGCTTGGTTTGAACCTGCGCGGGAAACAGAATCTGCCGCAAGCAGGTCCCGCAATGATTGCGGCCAACCATAACAGCCACCTCGATACGCTGGTGCTGATGAGCCTGTATCCGTTATCCAAAATACACAGAGTGCGGCCCGTCGCCGCCGCCGACTATTTTCTCAAGAACCGATTTCTCTCCTGGTTTGCTTTTAACTGCATCGGCATCATTCCCATCAATCGGACGGGCCGACAGCGAAAAAGTGAACTGTTTGCCGGCTGCCATCAGGCGCTGGACCAGGGAGAGATTCTGATACTGTTTCCGGAAGGGAGTCGCGGTAATCCGGAAGAACTGAGTGAACTCAAACGCGGCATCTACCATATCGTACACGACCGGACCGATACCCGGGTGACACCGGTGATGATGCACGGACTGGGCCGCGCATTACCCCGTGGCGAAGCGTTACTGGTTCCCTTTAACTGTGACGTGATTATTGGAAATGAACTTCCCGATGCCGAGACAGCAGAGCAACTGGTGAATGGTATCAAAGAATCGTTCCTCGAACTCCAGAAGTACTGCATCACCTGCTGGCAGGCTTGAATCAGCAAATTTCAAAGCGTTACTGTTTCAATAAAAACGGCCCCGATTACAGAAGTAAAGGGGCCGATTGTTGCTTCGGTTTTTATTTCGACTTCAATTCAAACGTGTATTTGTTTTCGCCGTCGGCTTTGACATCGGCGGTGAGTGTTGTTTGCGAGTTGTATTGAGCGGGGATGTAGGATTCGGTGATCGGTTCGTCGTACTGGTCTTTTTTACCGGTATCACGAGAGGCGGAAATCAGGACTTTTTTCTGACCAAGCTGGCTGTCAAACATGAATTTCCCGTTCTCAATGCCGCCTGCAGAAGAGCCTCCTTTCCCGTCCGCCGGGTCGAAGACGATGCTGCCTTCAGAAAGTGGTTCTCCATCAAAGGTGACGGTTCCTTCCACTTTCACGGTCGTGGGCGCATCTGAGCTACCCCCGCAGCCTGTAACACACAGCAGCGAAGCCGCGAAACAGACAAGTTGTAATCGATAAGTATAACCTCTCATGTTCTCTCCTTTGATCAGCGAGGCGAGTGCACCTCCAACTGCGTTAATTGATGCAGACTCAAGTTGTGAAACAGAAATTGCCTGTAGACCAGTCAGGACGGGACCACAGGCAATTCTGAAATGGGAACGAGTTTAAAATTCTCCGATGGTTTCTTTTCCTTCGCGTGTTCCCAGATGCTGGAAGGTGTTTGTATCGATATTCTCGGAGACAAAGCGAACAGCCCCGTCGGCCAACAGAACGTGCACGCCTCCTTCATGACGGCTGCGTGCATGAATTTCATTGTTTTCACTCCCACACGCGCGGCAGGGTGCGTCTTCGGTCCCGTTGCAGTATTGGGCCAGATCACCAGTGGGGGTATTGGGGGGACGGATAGTGGTAAAGGTCAGCCCCCCGTTGTGATAGCTGTTATGATAACGTCCGCGCAGGTCATGGGTGCCACCACAGACGACGTTACCGGCACCCTGTGCTGAAATCGAATCTTCGGCAATATTGATTTCGCTCCCCATAATGGTATTTGAGGTACCGTCTACCACATCACGAATACGTGTACTTGAAATATTATAGAACATCCCGTTTAACTTGGGATAGGTGGGGTTACTTGTTGTGCCCTGAGCAGTCGATCCGGAACAGAGCAGATAGTTGCCATGAAAACCTTGCTGTGAGATTTTGCCGGCTTTGGGATCAGAGGGACAGCTGAAGAGGGGCACGCGTGTTGTTGCTTCAGGCCAGCCACCAGGAAACTGGTTCCCTTGAATGCGTGGCGTAATGGTATTGTAGAGCGGGGCCTGATCGACGAATGGCAGCAGCATGTGAAACCAGCCCTGTCGCGTATTGGAGGTCGCTGCAGGAGCAGTCGAAGCAGCGTTCACGCGGCACACGGTCGAAAAAGGAAACACGGTATGGGTTTCATTGTAGTTATGCAGACCCAGCCCGATCTGCTTCAAATTGTTCTTGCAGGTCGAACGTCGGGCTGCTTCGCGTGCCTGCTGGACGGCCGGTAACAGCAGGGCAATCAGAATGGCAATGATCGCAATCACAACCAGTAATTCAATCAGCGTGAATCCACGTCTCTGTAAATGCTTCAAGTACATGTTCCTTTTCCTTTGAAATGTATTTATGAGAAAAGTCAGTATCAGCAGAAAAATATTTACCAGAAAATAACGAATCGATTTCCAGAAATATCAATATATGTTTATTTGTTGGTCGATATATCAGAACATAAGAGTGGCTGATTTTTTAATGTTTCAATACATGCAATCAGAGTGAAACGATGTGATTGTGTGAAATTAATACAATAGTATATTAATGAACTGATGTATTAATTTAGTCTACAGTGGGATGCGCAAAAAAGTCAATTGATATCTGTCTAAAAGCAGCTTTGGCGCAATCATCTCCCGTTTAGAGCCATCACAAATTAGCGATGGCCGTTCTTGATTCCCCCATCAATTTAGCCCGGCGCGCTGCTTCCTGCGGTGCAGTTTCCCTACTGTTCTCCTGTATTTTCGATCTGGAAACCGATTTTTCAGATTTCTCTCTGAGAGGCTGACATCACGTTGTGCAGACGTTTATAGTAGAGTCTTGCTTTCTGATACGCATCTTGAGTTACTTCAGGGAACGTGAAAAATGGTTTCGACTTTGCTTCGTCATAGCGCCTGTATTTTATTCTGTCTGCTCGCTCTGGTATCAATTCGGGGTACCAGTTACGCAGAACCTGAAAAGAAAGCACCTCGTCCCAATATCATTCTGATCATGTGCGATGACATGGGCTGGTCTGATATCGGCTGCTATGGTGGCGAAGTACAGACGCCGCATCTGGACCAGATGGCTCGGGAAGGCCTCCGGTTTACACAGTTTTATAACAATGCCGTTTGCTGGACCACGCGTGCTTCACTCGTCACCGGGCTTTATCCGCGCTATCCCCGGCCGCACCTCAATCTGAATATGGTGACGCTGGGCGAAGTGCTGCAGCAGGCTGGCTATCAGACTGCCCTCAGCGGTAAATGGCATCTGGGAAGAACCGATTCCACCCACCCCGTTTATCGCGGCTTTGAAGATTTTTATGGCCTGCTCGACGGATGTTGTAACTTTTTTGATCCTTATTATCGTGATCCCAAATACAAACGCGGGATTACCGGAGACGGGTATCGCTTCTTTGCGAAAAATACGACGCGCATTACCGAGTTTCCGGATGATTTTTATACGACCGATGCGTTTACCGATCATGCCATTCAGCAGATCAAAACGTATTCCAAAACAGATCAACCCTTCTTTCTGCACCTGTGCTATACCGCGCCCCATTACCCGCTGCACGCCAAGCCGAAAGACATTGCAAAATACAAAGGTCGCTATTCCGCAGGCTGGGAAGCGTTACGCAACGAGCGACATCAGCGACAGTTGAAAATGGGGCTCGTCGATCCCCGGTGGAAGCTTCCTGCCCGCGATAAGGAGTCGGCAGACTGGGAACAGGACAAGTATCCTCGTGACTGGCAGGAACGTCGCATGGAAGTCTATGCGGCTATGATTGATTGTATGGATCAGAATATCGGTCGCCTGATGGCAACACTCAAAGAGACGGGCATGGATGAGAATACGATCGTCATGTTTTTGTCCGATAACGGACCGGACGCCAGCGAACCGGGCGGCGCGAATCCCAAACAGATTCCGGGACCGAAAGAGTATTACACCACATGTGGTCCCAGTTGGGCTTTTCCGCAAAATACGCCGTTTCGCCGGTTTAAAACCTGGATGCATGAAGGGGGCATTTCGACCCCCTTTATCGTCCGTTGGCCGGGGAAGATTCAAGCTGACACGCTTACAAAGCAACCCGCACATATTATTGACGTGATGCCAACCTGTATCGATCTGGCGGGAACGAACTATCCGGAAACGTTTCAGTCTCGCAAGATCATTCCAGTCGAGGGGAAAAGTATTCTGCCGATTTTAAAGGGAGAAACACGCACGCCGCATGAGTCCCTGTTCTGGGAGCTTCGAAATAATCAGGCAATCAGGCAGGGCAAATGGAAACTCGTCGCTGATCGTACTATCAACCGTTGGGAACTGTATGATCTAGAGCAGGATCGGACTGAAACCAACAACCTGGCGGCTCAATATCCCGAGCGCGTCGCAAAAATGAAAGCGGCCTGGCAGAGTTGGTCTGAAAAAACAGGTCTTGCAAACCAGAAGCATCAGCGTGGGAAGCAGATTCCTTAAGATGAATGCAGCGAACGACCAATATCGCTCGCACCGCGATTAGTTAAGAAAACCGAGCCAGCGTTTTTTCTGATCTTCGTTTAACTGGCTTTCGTCAGGCACTTCTTCCTCTTCGCTGCGTTCCAGATTCAGACCCAGCTTCTTTTCTTTCTTGCGAATTTCTTCTTCGCGTCCCTGGAGCATAGATTCCGTTCGTGAGAGTCGGGCGCGTTCAATCGAAATTTCGACCTCGGCTAAGCCCAGATTATGTTCCAGATCGTGATGCAGCGTCTGTAACTGTTCCAGCAAGTCTTCAGGCGCATTATTCAATTGTTCCCAATTGACCGGAACGAGGGCCGTTTCTGCTTCACGAACTCGTTTGATTAACAGACTGATATATTGATCGCGCTCTGTGACGGCTTCGATCAATTCTGCCTGTGATGCCTGATCATAATTGATTTCAGCAGGCGCTTCCGGCAAGGGGGGCTTATAGCTGGCCAGTGTGCGTCCCGATTGTTCTGTTCCTTCATTCCCGACTGCTGGCTGTGGTACCTGAGGTGGAGCAGGGGCGGGCGGAGGTGCCTGTTTCCTGGCGAGATCTGCGTTGACATCGACTCCCTGACCAGAAAGCAGTTTTTCTTTCATGGCCTCCCAGCCGCTTGCCGTTGAATCGTCAGCGGGGGGACTTGTCTCCGGTTCCTCAGGCGTTTGTTCCTGCTCGGCGGTGACTGGCTCTTCTTCTACCTGGGTTTCCCGGTCAGGAGAAGCGAGATATTCGACCAGACTGGATGGCTTGGGAGCCACAGGTCCCTTTTCCAGCCCGTCTTCAACCATTTTTTTCAATTCGGAGATCTGCAGTTCAATTCGGGCCAGGGACGATTCCGTATTCATTCCCTGCCATTGCTCAAGAACTGATTGCAGGTCCTGCGAAAGTTTTTGCTGCTCTTCAATGACTTCTTGAGGGATACCACCGCCGGAGATGGTCATGCCTCGGTCAGCGCCCGTGCGATGTCTGCGATCGAGCTGTTCGGCGACCTGTTCCAGACGTTCTGTCAGGATCACCACCAACTGTTCTTTTTCCTGCAGTTCCGCTTCGAGCTCTTTAACGCGTTGGTTTTCTGCAGCCGAGAGTTCTTCGTTCGCACGCTGGCTCTGTTTCAGTTGTTCGACAACTTCACTCAGCCGTTCTTTCAGGGTCGCGACCAGCTGCTCTTTTTCATGCAACTCGGCTTCCAGCTCTTTCACACGCTGATGGTCCACAGCGGCACCGTGCAGGGAATGCTGGTCGTGATCCAGTCTTTCGACAACCTGTTCCAGTTGTGCGGTGAGGGTTGTCACCAGCTGTTCTTTTTCCTGCAGTTCTGATCGAAGTGCTTCAACGCGCAAGTGATCGCCGGTAGAGGGATCAGAGGCTTTCTCAGGAGTAGAAGCTCCAGGCGCTGATGGTGTTTCAGAGACAGGCGGTGTTTCAGGCTTTACTGGTGGTGTGGGCGTACGCTCTTCCCGCTGAATCGAATCAGAATCACCAGGTGGCGACGTCGATTCAATCATCTGCTCTTTGATCTCAGATGGGGGGGAGTGACTATTGGGGTCCATCCATTCTTACCTGAATCTATTACCTTTCAGACTGTTTTTAAGCTAAAAATAAAGAATGCCTACTCTTAGCCTAGTTCATTTTCACGCAGTCTTAATGGGTTTCGCTGATTCAGTGATGCGATTTTTCTACATCTATTTGCGGATGGTATCAGTTATTCAAATACTGACGGGTTTACCACATTAGTGGTTTCCCTCCCTACGAGGACATCTGCCACCTGTCGGGCCGCCTGTTGTCGAAGTTCGTCCAGTGATTCCTGTGAAATAAAGGCCGCGTGAGGGGTCGCAATGACCCGTTCGTCTTGAAAAAACGGGTCCGATAAATCCGGTGGTTCCGGATCGAACACGTCCAGAGCGGCTCCGGCGATGTCCTGGTTTTCAATGGCGGATTTCAATGCGGCAAAATCAATCAGTCCGCCGCGGGAAGTATTGATAATCAAAGCAGTTGACTTCATCTGTGCAAACGCACTTTGATCGAACTGATGTTGTGTCGCTTCCGTAAGGGGCGCATGGATGGAAATGACGTCACTTTTCTGAATGAGCTCCTCGAACGGCACCATGGTCGTCCCGGTGCCATAATCATTGCCGGACGAATTCGTGGCAAGCACATCCATACCAAAGGCCCGCGCCCGCTCTGCCACGGCCTGACCCGTCAGTCCGAAACCGAACAAACCCATTGTCAGCGAACTGACTCTCCGAGGCAGGGGAGCCGCCGACAGATCATAGATTCCCTGTTTTGTCTGGTGGTGAAAAAAGGCGACATTGCGCAGACTCGCCAGCATCAACGCCATCGCATGGTCGGCGACTTCCGGGATGCAGTAATCGGGAACGTTGGTCACTGGAATCTTGCGCGAGGTTGCATATTTGACGTCGATATTATCCAGGCCAATTCCCAGACGGGCGATGGTTTTGCAGTCAGGGGCAGCGGCGATTACGGCTTCGGTAACCTGAGCCCAGCAGGTGGCAATCGCATCGACGCCCGTTGCTTTTTCAATAAGTGTCTGTTCATCAGCACCGGGCGGGGCTTCGATGACTTCGGCATCAACGAGCGCTAATTCTTTGCGTTCCACCTCGCAGTCAGGCCAGGCACGATCGGTAATTAAAACACGAAATTTCGCAGACACAAATCACTCCCTTTCATTGTGAAAATGTTGCAGCGCTAGATGCTCTCAGGATCGCGGTTTTTGCACTGGTTTACAAGTCTATCCCTCCTGAAAATATAAAGCAGCCTTGATTACCGGATCCATAGAGTCAGGTTGATGACAGTGCATTCATTTCTACGACGGTACCAGTTAGAATGTGGTTCAATGCGTTTTTAAAATAGATCCGCTAAAATTAGATGCAGGAACGACTTGCGAACTCGATTCAATGAAACGTGTTTTGTGGCCTCAATTTTGCGTTAAAAAGAGATATCTTGACACAATTCTGTTTTGGTGCCATGATTCAAGTGAAGAGTCAATCATTCTAAGGGTTTTTATGTATCAATCGTTGATTGCCATTCTGATGCTGCTTTCGATGCTGTCCCACACCTTGCTGGGTTGTGGCTGGCATCACGCGCATGACTGTCATGCAGGGCAAAGCAATTCCTGCCAGACGGTTGCCTTGTGTGAACATCAGGCAGAAGACACGCATCACGATCATGAACACGCCCACCATCAACATGCGGAACCAGCGTCTGAAGAACAGCCAGCCGCTCCGGAATCGGATCCTTGTCAGGAAGGCCGCTGTTCGTATCTGGCTTCTGCATCTGTGAAAGTCCTGGAAGAAACGCCCCAGTTTGTCGACCTGTTGCCTGCCTGGGATCTGCTCTATTCTGCTCAGGAAAAACAGTACGTGGAGCACATGTTCCAACTCGCCTCGCTGTCTTCGATTGCAGCGCCCGGAGTGCGCGCACAGGCGCAAACCACCGTCTGGTTGCTATAGGCACCGCTTTTCTCTAATCGTCTTTCGATATTGCTTTGGGATGAATCTGCGCTGAAAAACGCATCGATTCCAACCCCGCAAATCGCTCAATCACGATACCCGTTGCGCACATTTTATAAGCACATGTACTGCCTGAATCGAGGCTCATGATGAATCAATCAATGCTGAAACAAAACTGGAAATGGATTTTAACTCTGGTCATCCTGATACCGGCCGGGTTGCTGGCCTGGAGCTCCCAGGAACAATGGCTACCAGCGGTTCAAGGGTGGACCCAAAGTAAGCAGACCGCAGAGAAGCAGGCCAAGAGCAACGAATCTGCAGCCGCGCACGATGACGAGTCGCACCACGATCACGACCATGCCGGGCATGCCGGGCATGACGAAGCCAGCTCGCTGGAACTCTCTCCCCAGGCGCGAAAAAATGTGGGTCTGACCGCAGATAAGGTGATTCCGGTCAAGCTGCAATCATTCACACGCACGATTACGATTCCTGCAATCGTGGTCGAACGGCCGGGGAAAACCAGGGTTACCATCGTCGCACCCATGACGGGCATTATCACGAATGTGAATGTGCTTGCAGGAGAAGCAGTCAAGCCAGATCGTGAGTTATTCAAGCTTCGGCTCACTCACGAAGATCTCGTCCAGGCACAGACGGCCTACCTGAAAACACTGGGCGAACTCGATGTCGAAAAGAAAGAGATCGAACGGCTTACAGACATCACGAATCGTGGAGTGATTGCCGGTAAGGTCTTACTGGAACGAGAGTACGAAAAGGAAAAACTGGAAGCGATTCTGAAATCACAACGTGAAGCACTCTTATTACACGGATTCAGTGATGCCCAGGTTGATCGAATCGATCAAACACGCCGCTTGATTAAAGAGCATCAGGTTTATGTGCCTATACTTAACGATCAATCTGGTGAAGTACAGTTGCCAAATATGAAAATACGGCGGATTTCGGCAACGGAGGATACCTTACAGAAGCCCAGAACACTCCCACCCCAGTCGATGTTTATTGTCCAGTCCATGAATGTCAGCAAAGGCGACTTCGTTGAGGCAGGAGCTACGCTGTGCGTGTTAGCAGACTACAGTGACCTGTATCTCAAAGGTCAGGCATTCGAGCAGGAAGCAGATGAACTCACACGCTGTATGGAAAAACAATGGCCCGTTCAGGCGATTCAGGAAGTGAATAATAAAGAGAAAAAACTGATCAACAATCTCAAGATTGATTATCTGGATAACCAGATTGAAACCGATTCCAGAACATTTTCCGTTTTTGTAGACCTCCCCAATCGGGTTCAGTATGACACCGTTCGCCAAAATGGAAAACACTTTGTGACCTGGGAATACAAGCCGGGACAGCGGATGCAGTTGCGGGTTCCTGTTGAGATCTGGCAGAAACAAATCGTACTTCCTGTCGAAGCGATCGCTACGGAAGGAGCCGAACATTTTGTATTCCAGGAAAACGGCGACCATTTTGATCGGCGTCCGGTTCATATCCTTTATCAGGACCAGATATCAGCGGTAATCGAAAATGATGGCTCGATATTTCCGGGTGACAAAATTGCGCTCGCCGGGGCACATCAGTTACAGATGGCATTGAAAAATAAGGCCGGCGGTGGAGTCGATCCGCATGCAGGACACTCGCATTAGCGTTCTGACGACGAGAAACCAATGTAAACATCGCCTACTTTTTATAATACACGTTAGAGATCTGGATCATCATCATGTTGAATGCCATCATTCGATTTTCTCTGAAACAGCGACATTTGACGCTGGCGTTCTCGCTGTTTCTGATTGGCTTTGGAATCTGGCAGGCGTTCAGCATGGGAATTGATGTCTTCCCGAATCTGAATCGCCCGCGTGTGGTTGTGATGACCGAAGCGCCGGGTATGGCGCCCGAAGAAGTGGAATCGTTGATCACTTTTCCCTTGGAAACCACATTAAACGGAGCAACCGGCGTGCAGGCCGTGCGCAGTTCGTCCGGCGTGGGGATCTCAATCATCTACGTCGAATTCGAATGGGGAACCGATATCTACAATGACCGGCAGGTGGTCAATGAACGGCTGCAGCTGGTGACCGAACAATTGCCGGACGGCGTCAAGCCACAGTTGGCACCGATCTCCTCCATCATGGGACAGATCATGATGCTCGGTATGTGGAGCGAAGATGACAAAACGTCGCCACTCGAAGTCCGCACGCTGGCAGACTGGGTGGTCCGACAACGGCTGCTCACGATTCCCGGTGTCTCACAGGTTTTTACGATGGGGGGCGGGCGCAAGCAGTTTCAGGTCCTCGTCAATCCCGAGGCACTCGTCAAATATGGAATCACGCTGCACGATGTCAGGCAGGCCTGTGAAGAGAGTAACGTCAATGCGACTGGCGGATATCTGGATGAGCAGGGGCCGAATGAATTTCTGGTTCGCGCATTGGGCCGCATTCAAACACTGGAAGATCTGGAAAAGGTGGTGGTCACTACCAAAAAAGGACGCCCCATCGTGCTTTCTCAGGTCGCCAAAGTCGTCGAAGGAGCCCAGGTCAAACGAGGAGACAGTTCCGCGTTTGTGAAACAGGAAGACGGCACGTTTGCCGGCGGTAACGCTGTGGTGTTGACCGTTAATAAGCAGCCCGATGCTGATACACGACGCGTCGCCCAGGATGTGATTCAGGCTTTAAAAGAATTAAAACCTTCGCTACCAGCAGATATCCGCATTCAACCCGAGCTCTACTCCCAGAAATCGTTCATTGATCGTTCTATAGAGAACGTAATTGACGCGCTCGTCGATGGCGGGATACTCGTGGTGATTATTCTGTTTCTGTTCCTGATGAATTTTCGGACTACCTTCATTACCTTAACGGCGATCCCCCTTTCTATTGCTATCACTGCGATCATTTTTGCTGTTTTCGGCCTCTCGATTAACACCATGACGCTGGGAGGGCTGGCGGTCGCGATTGGAGAACTCGTTGACGATGCCATCGTTGATGTGGAGAACATTTTCCGCAGGCTGCAGGAAAATCGATACCAGAAAAATCCCAAGCCAACCCTGCTTGTTGTATTTCAGGCAAGTTGTGAAATTCGAAATTCCATTGTTTTCGGAACTATCATTGTAGTGTTGGTCTTTATGCCGTTATTCGCACTGTCGGGTATGGAAGGCCGCCTGTTTGCTCCGCTGGGAGTTGCCTATATCGTTTCGATTCTGTCGTCGCTGCTGGTTTCCCTTACATTAACCCCCGTGCTGTCTTACTGGCTGCTCGGAAAGAAATTCGGGTCACCTGTCAGCTCTGATGATCCATCCGAGCACAAGGCACATCAGGACGGACCTCTGCTGCGGTTCTTGAAATGGATTGCCGGTTATGTCATCAGTTTCAGTATTCGTCTCTCCAAGCCCATGTTAATCGCGGGCGTCGCCGGTGTGTTTTTTGCGTCGCTAATGTTGATGCAACTGGAACGCGATTTTCTGCCCCCCTTTAATGAAGGGGTGGCGCAGTTGAACGTAGTCTTGCCGCCGGGGACCTCGCTGAAAAAATCCAACGAAATATCTGAGACCGTGATGGATCGGCTGAAGAAGATCAAAGGCGTCTCCGCGTTTTCTCGAAGAACGGGTCGTGCCGAACTCGACGAACATGCCGAGGGCGTGAATATCTCCGAATTCATTATCACCTTTGATCCGGAGTCGGGCCGCAGTCGCGAGGCAGTGCTCGACGACATTCGCTCTTCCATGGAAGACATTCCGGGAATTGTGATCTCGGTCGAACAACCATTGGCGCATTTAATATCGCATATGGTTTCCGGAGTGAAAGCCCAGGTTGGTATTAAAATCTATGGCGAAGATTTAACGGTTCTGCGCAATACGGCTAAAAAAATGGAAGGGGTGATGAAAAGTGTGCCGGGGGTCACGGATGTTCTGGTTGAACCGCAGGTCGAAATCCCTCAGCTGCAGATTAAACTCAATCGAGACAAACTGCGTTTGTATGGCTTAACCCCGGCTTATGTGAATGAATATATCGAAACCGCAATGAATGGTCTGGTTGTCTCGCAGGTCCTGCAAGGCCAACGCACGTTTGACCTGTTGATTCGCATGGATGAGAAATACCGGGAAGATCTGCAGGCATTAAAACGACTGTCGATCGAACTTCCCAATGGAGGCACAACGCCACTCTCGTCGGTCGCCGATATTTCCGCCTCTTCAGGACCCAATACGATCAATCGCGAGAAAGTTCAGAAACGCATTATTGTGCAATGTAATGTGTCAGGACGGGGCCTTGTTGATGTTGTCAAAGATATCCAGGCGAAGCAGGAACCAATAATTAAAGCGCTCCCCGCCGGTTATTTTGTGGAATACAGCGGCCAGTTCGAGAATCAACAGGCTGCCTCGCGCATGATCTCGGCACTGTTTGTGGTCTCCATGCTGGGAGTCTTCCTGGTCCTGTATACGATGTTTCATTCCGCGAACTTCTCCCTGCAGGTGATGGCGGCACTGCCAATGGCCTTTATCGGCTCAGTGATCGCGCTCGTAGTGACAGGGCAGACATTGACAATTGCGGCAATGGTCGGTTTTATCTCACTCGGCGGGATCGCGTCGCGGAATGGGATTCTGCTGCTCAATCATTATCTACATCTGGTGAAGTACGAAGGGGAAGACTGGACCCGCGAAATGATTGTCAGAGCAGGGCAGGAACGGCTGGCCCCCGTATTGATGACGGCACTCACTTCAGGCATCGGTCTGGTTCCGCTGGCGTTATCGCAGGGAGAAGCCGGAAAAGAAATTCTGTATCCGGTGGCGACAGTGATTATCGGCGGCTTATTAAGTAGTACGATTCTGGAGTTCTTCATCCGGCCGGCACTCTTCTGGAGCTTCGGTCGTAAAGCAGGCGCCCGGATTGTGGAACAAAGTGGAGTTGAGATTGAACTGATTGAAGAACGCGAAGAAATTCCTGAGCCTGTTACCGCAGGGCATGAATGAAACCATTAGATCTTGTAATGTTATTTGTTAAGAAAACTATAATGAAAATTTTCCAAAAAGGATTTGAATGATGAAACGTACTTTCACAAATTATCTCGCATTGGCTTTCTGCATCGTGAGTCTGACTTTCGCCGGTTGTAAAAACGAAGCAGATCAGGGAAAAACCTTTGATGAAGCGGCACCCGAAGACGTGACGATGGACGAACACGATCATGGGCACGATCATCCCAGCGAGGGACCGCACCATGGTTCGCTAATCGAACTGGGTAAAGAGGCCTATCACGGTGAGCTGGTGCATGATGAAAAAAGTGGCGCGATCACCGTCTATATTCTGGATGGTGCCGCGAAAGCAGCCGTTCCCATCAAAGCAGAATCGGTGTTGATCAATGTCAAACATGATGGAAAAGGGCAGCAGTTCACGCTGGCTGCTTCTCCCGAGAAAGGCGATCCCGATGGCAAGTCTTCAAAATTCATGACTGAAGACAAAACATTGGGAGAACTGCTGCACGAAGGTGATACGACAGCGCGGCTCGTGCTGGATATTGATGGGAAATCCTTCACAGGAGAAATTGATGCCCACGATCATGATCACGATCACGGCCATGACGAAAAACATGCCCACTAATTGATAAACGACTTCAATTTGATGTTTAGAAACGCCGTCTCCTTTTCGGGGAACGGCGTTTTTTTACGATGGTACTGTTTTTACAGACATGCTCCGGTTGCGAATATTTCTCGCATGGTCCGCGTAAAAACAGTGTTTTCAGAAAATATCAGAATTCTTCCGGTTTTCCTGCACGGATTTCCTGACTCGTGACACCAATAGATTAGACGGTAGAAACAATCAGGCCTGTTCCTTTACCGATGTGAATCTATCAATTTCTTTTAGATCAATTCTGATCAAACGATTAATCAATCTGCGGACCGGTTGAAAGGCCGGAAGCAGAGTTTTGAACCTGAGGGAGAACAAACTGATGAAAACTTTATTGGCTTTCTGCGCGACACTGGGGCTGTTGATGGTAACGAGCACCGCTTCGGCCCATACTTCACCCGAAGATCTGGCGGCCCGCTGTGTGGGCGCTGTTAACGGAATCGTGGATCGCTGCCAGAATGCAGCCGCCGATGAGACGCAGGAGTGTCTCCAGAAAATCCGCCGCTTGTTAGCGGAAGGACGGGAACGGGCTGCACGACGCGTGGCTGCGGACTGCATTGAATCGGCCACAGAACGGACCGAAAACTGTGCCAAACGCATCAATCGAATTTGTGACGAATGCGTTGATCAACTGGTCAGTCTGGGAGCACCACAACTGGCACGCCGCGTGAATAGTGCGTGTGAGGATGCAATTTCTGATTTGCGGTCTACTCTGCAACGCCAGAAAAACGCCATTCGCAGTGCATTCGGAGGATAAACCACGAAAAACAATTTCTTGTGTCCAGTCCGTCAACCGCATAAGATAATTTGTGCGGTTGACGGCTTTATTCTTAGCCTGAGGTCGTTCGCAGCTGGCGAACACTTTAAACACATTTGATTAAGTCATCTCAATGACACCCACTGATTTTCCCGCGATCGATGATCCACCCAGCGATGCGCCGACCAGGTGTTCGTCGAAGGAACGTCATCAGCCAGGAAAAGAAAATCAGCCAACAGCAAAGAACCACGAAGAGCGACAATTCATTTTGTTGTTACTCAAACGCGATTCACAGAGTTGGAATGAATTTGTGGAGCGATACGAACGGTTGATCGTCAGTCGTATTCTTTCCACCTGTCGTGAATGCGGGTTGTCTCCCCGGCCGGATCTCGTGGATGATTGCGCAGCAGAAGTGATGGCGGCTTTGTTTCAGAACGAGATGCAGGGACTGCGCCAGTTTCAGGGACGCAGTAAACTCTCAACCTGGCTGGCAGTGATTGTGCGGCGGATCACCTTAAACGTGTTGCGGCGGCAAAAGCGGGACAACGAGAAAATTCGCCCCAACGATAGCCAGTTCGATATCGCCACGGTTCCCGATTCATTTCCTCAAGAAAAGAACGAACAGTCTGCCGAAGATCGCTCTCAACTTCAGGCGTGTATGACCCGGTTGAAGCAAACGGATCGTCAGGCACTGGTGATGTACTTTGATCAGAAGAAGAGCTATGCCGAAATCGGACGTGCTTTGGGAATTACAGAAAACGCAGTCGGGCCGAAATTACATCGTGCCCAAAAACGATTGAAAAAACTAATGAAAGCCAGTAGTAGACAGACATGAAACCAAATCACGCACCACTCCTGATATTGATCAAACTGCGGGAAGGTCATCTTTCCGACGCAGAAGGTTTGTCGGTGCGCGAGCAGTTGGCCTCGGATTCGCTTCTGTTACAGCACTGGAAAACGTTGAGTCAGTTATACCAGCAACCGAACAAACCCATTAAGGTTCCGCAGCACTCAGACATCGACGCAGAATCGGTTGCTGCATTTGTCGAAGAGGAGATGAGCCCGGAGCAGAGCGAGGCTTTCGAAGCGGCGTGCTGGGATCAGACAGAGTTGCTGCGCGAAGTCATCGCCGCCTATCAGGCAGCGCATTTCGATTTTTTAGTCAGCAGCATTCCCGAAGAATATGCACAACAAACATCCCGGCGGATGCGCGATATTCTTTCAGAACAGACTCGACCAGCGGATGCTTCGTTAACAGAGGCAGATTACCTGGCACCCATCGAAGACGAGCAGAAAACAGTTTTGGAGTCGGCTTCAGCCGCTTCTACCAAATTAGAAAAAACACCGGTTAAAACGCACTCCCACAAAACGCGTTCACAAAGTCCTTTGCGGGAACGGTCTAAGAAACGCAACGGGGCGCTCTGGTTCTCGGTCGCAGTCGCTGCGGTTCTGATTGTCGTCATTCCCACTTATTTTGTGTTTGTTCACAACCCCGCGAAAAATTCGATCACAAAAAAAACATCGCCTGGGCCGATTCCTTTAGTACCGGATCATTCCAATTCAAACTCGAACAAGCCATTAGATGTTGAAATAGCTCCCGAAATAGCCGTGGTTCCTGAATCAATACCCAAGGCTCATCAACCCGAGACGCCCGACAGAGAAAACGAACTCAACGCGAAACCGCTTGTTGCACAGAAACCAATGCTGGATAACCCCGCAGCACCTGTTCAACTTTCTCTGGACTGGACGAAAGTGGCAGGCATCGTCGGTTTGAAAACAGATCGTACTTCCCCTTGGAAAGGCATCCTTGCTGAGGGTGCCACGTTGAAGGTAGATCAGGTGATGCATCTGGAATTACGCACGTTGCCGTTCAGTTGGTTGCAGGGAACACTGGGGTCTGGTCTGAAGCTAGTCATGGACGCCAATTCGGAGGCTTCGCTATCGGTTCAAGGTGTTCCACAGAAAGAGAATCAGACAAACATTGATCTGCAGTTACACTCTGGCAAAGTCGCTTTCACTCATCTGAATACAGGTGACGTTCTGCGACTACAACACCAACGGCAGGAGTGGCTGGTTGAGGTGAAACAGGATGAGACATCCCTCGGTTTCCATCAGCTGGAGGGAAATAAACAGGAACTCATCGCATTTGCAGGAGAATTGCTCGTTACCGCGCCATTTTCAGAACAGCCAATTTCATTAAAGACAGATCAAATGCTGGTGATGAAAGATCAGTCTGTCAGTCTGCCTTTGAAGCTGGCGGGGAATCAAAACTGGCGTTCCAAACCAGCGGGAACGTTGAAGTTAAAACCAGCATTAATTGATCGCATGAATCAGAGCAAAAACTTACTCGCTTCCCTGATGACGGTGCCTGCGGGGCAATCCGGTCTCGAGGTACTCGCCAGTACGAATCTCGGATTCACACTCGATCCCACGTTTGCTGTGCCACGTGCGACTTCGTCACTGTCAGAACTACAACGGACCGCCGCCATTGAATGGCTACTGGCGGCGAAAGACGATCCGACCACGCGTGCTGTCTGGAACCGGATTAAAGTGATGGAGAATTCGACGACTTCCGCTATTTCCATCCAAACCTGGTTTCAAATGGCACAGCGGAAAGTGCCCGCAAATCAGCAGCTTCTTAAAGAACTGTCCTTAGGTCTGGGAGCGAAGCAGCCACTCTTTGTTCGACAATGCTCCATTCACTTTCTGCGACAACTCACGCGCCAGAGATTAGCGGAATATGACGCTGGTGCGCCCACTCCTGCAGCTATCAACAGTGTTCGCCAGAAACTCAGACGGGCAACTGTTAAACCAGGTCGACCCTCGGGCAATACGAATCGGCGTCAACGTTGACTTTCTCGGCTGTGTATGAAGCCTGTTGTCACAAGTCTGCAAGGCGTGTTATAATAGATGGATTACGCAGTAAGCAGGTGTATTTATTCATGGAAATGAGTAAGATTGCCTATTATTAATGATCGCAGTGAACTGGCTAATGCGTAGTAGATGTCAGGCGACATTAGATCATCTCCGGTTAGTTGTGTGTGTTTATGACATCACAAGTCAAAGAATCTCAGAGCAGCGATCAGAAAACCAGACGCCCTTCCAGAATCATCGTGGCGGGCCTGTGTATCGGGATTGTTGTTGCCGGCTTGCTCTGGAGAAAAACGGCATGGATCAATTTCTGTCAGTGGCAGGCTGAACGGAATCTGCAGTCGCGTGATGCTGAGCAGGCATTGAGCTGGATTTCTCAAGCCTATCAGGCAGACACGCAGAATCCTGAGACCCTGTTGATTTTGGCGCGTGCCTATCGTCGTGCACACGAAGTGGAACCGGCCATTAAAACTCTGAAGCAGTTGTTTAAGGTCGCAGGGCCTTCAGAAGAATTGCATCGTGAGCAGTGGCTCGTCGAAGCGCAGGTGGGAGATGTTTCCAACCTGGAAAAACATCTGGCCGATATGTTGATTGACCCGAAGGGCAATGCACAGGATATCTGTGAGACGTTTGTGAACAGTTGTGTTTTAAATTACCGTTTCCATGATGCAATGCGAATTATCGAAGTCTGGCAGGCAGACTTTCCGAATGACCCGCTTCCTCATTATTACCTCGGTCGTATTCTCGAACACCAGGGAGACTGGGAGAAAGCTGCCAGAGAATTCAGCACTGCATTGGAAGTGTCTCCCGGGCATATTCCTTCAGCCTATAATCTGGCACGAGTCAATTTATCGCATAATCAGGTGGATGCCGCATTGGACAACTATCGGCTGTGCACAAAATATCAAAAGGAACATGCAGCCGCACTCGTCGGCATCGCACGCTGTTTGCGAATGAAACAAGATTCTCAAGCCGCCAGAGCAACGTTGAAAACGGCGCAGCAAGTTCCCGAGTCGCAACGACTGAAAGATTTTCGTGCTGTTGGTGACCCCGCTTATGTGGCCAGGAATGCAATCCTGTTGGAATTGGGACAATTAGAACTTACTTCAGGAAACTACAAAGCAGCGGTCGCTTATTTAGAAGACGCGATCGAGCAGAATCCCAAAGATCGAAAGGCACGACTGGCTTTAGCCGACGCCTATCGAGGATCAGGAGAACTTGAGAAAGCAGAGCAGCAGATTCAAATCGTGCAGAAAACACAGCAGGCGATCAAGCGTCTGGATGAGTGTTTCGATCTGCTTCAAAAAGATCTGGAAAACGCCGACCTGCGGGCTGAGATCGGACAAATCTTTCTGGAGCATATCTCAGAAAATCAGGGAGTCGTCTGGCTCAAAAACGCACTGTATTACGATCCCCGGCATCAACGGGCCAGGCAGGCATTAGAGGAGTATTACGCAAAACAACGTTCCTCATCTCATAACTGATATTTTCAATCATTTTATTAGGCCAAGATTTCTTACTGAGGTGTTCTCATTCAACGATTTATTGTGTGCAGCATGTTGCTCGCGGTTCTGGTGGGGTGTCGTTCCGAAACGCCGGTCAGTTCTCCTGCTGATAAAAAAGAAGCGGAAGCCGCCACGCCCACTCCGTCTCCCATCAATTTTGCTGATATCACCGATTCGCTGGGGATTGAGTTTGAATATCATAACGACGAGCAGGCAGACACGTATGCCATTCTGGAATCCATCGGCGGTGGAGTCGCTGTTTGGGACTATGATCTCAATGGTCACGCCGATCTGTTTTTTCCGGGCGGCGGTTCATTTAATGGCGGGAAGCAACTTACTGGACTTCCCTCGGTATTGTTCAGTCAGGTCTCAGCGGGCCAGTACGTGAATCAGAGTTTGAATTCCGGAATCGCACCAAGTCCCTATTATTCGCATGGCTGCGCGGTCGCCGATTATGACAACGATGGATTCCCGGATCTTGTCCTCACAGGCTACGGGGGGATTCTCTGCTGGCATAATCTCGGCGATGGCACGTTTGAGGAAGTCGCACAATGGTCCGGGTTGATCGATCCCAGCTGGAGCACCTCTGCCGGATGGGGAGATTTAAATGGCGACGGGGCACTGGATCTCTATCTGGCGCACTATGTGGACTGGTCATTCGAGAACGATCCCGTGTGCGGCGATCCTTCCGGAACGAGAGATGTCTGCCCTCCACGACAATTTACTGGTCTGGATGACCGGGTCTTTTACAGCAATGCAGATGGAACGTTTCGCGATGCCTCGCAAGAAGCAGGCCTCGTAGAAAAGGGAAAAGGTCTGGGCGTTATTCTGGGGGACGTTGACGGCGACCTGGATCTCGATATCTATGTGGCCAACGATACGACGAATAATGTGCTTTATCTGAATGAAGGGGATGGCAAACTGCAGGAAGCCGGTCTGGCACGAGGCGTCGCCGTTGATGATCAGGCGGTGGCGAACGGCAGCATGGGAGTGGATCTCAGTGACTTCAATACGGATGGGCTGCCGGATCTATGGGTTGCCAATTATGAATCGGAAGCATTTGCCCTTTATAAAAATATCGGGAAAGGGCAGTTTCTCTATGCCAGCAGAGAGACAGGCGTCAGCGCCATCGGAGATCTGTTTGTCGGTTTTGGAACGCAGTTTGGTGATTTTGATTCGGACGGCGATGAAGACATTGTTGTCACAAACGGGCACGTGATTCACTCACCCCGTCATACAACAGTGAAGCAGCTGCCGCTGGTTCTGGAAAATGAAGCGGGGCAATTTCAGACACTGAAGTTTGACAAAGCAGACTACCTGGGCCAGTTGCATTACGGTCGCGGCGTTGTCGCCGATGATCTTGATCAGGATGGAGATTTAGATCTTGTGTTTGCCAATTGCAATGAACGGGCAGCAGTTCTTGAGAACCAGACGAAGACGGACTCCGGGTGGGTTCAAATCCGGCTGGTGGGTACTGACTCGAATCGCGATGGCATTGGTGCCCGTCTGACAGTTCATACCAGTAACGGGGACCTAACGCGATTTGTTACCGGTGGTGGAAGTTATTTGTCACAAGGAACTTATGTTTCACACTTTGGTATTCCTTCCGATGTGGAAGTGCAGGGGATCACGGTCCGCTGGCCATCCGGGAAGACTCAGACGGAATCAAAAGTGCCCCTCAATCAACGGCTGACCTTCTTTGAGTGATTTTCCTGATCTCATGCGATTTGGCTGAATCTGGTGAAAGAATGTTGAGTCAGAGATTCTTTAAGTTATGATATGCTAGGTATTAATTTTTAGTGAATTCGTAAAGATACTACATCAAAGGTTAGTAAGGATCCCAGTCTATCTATGGCCTAGTAATTATTTCTATTTATTGAAGGGAGAGTTCTATGAAGCGCCTCATGCGACCACGTGGTTTTACGTTAATCGAATTGCTGGTGGTGATTGCCATCATTGCAATTTTGATTGCATTATTACTTCCCGCCGTTCAACAGGCCCGTGAAGCCGCCCGCCGTTCTACCTGTAAGAATAATCTGAAGCAGATGGGGCTGGCGATGCACAACTACCATGACGCACATGGAATGTTTCCGATTTCAAATACACCGTCGGTACATGATTCAGGTACCGGAGGAAGCTGGTCTTGGCGCGGCATGAGTGCCCATGCTTTGATGCTGCCTTATATGGATCAGGCGAGCGTCTACAATCAGATCGACTGGAATGTTCGCTATGATATGGCACCGAATAATACGCTGGATAATACAGTAATTCCTGCATTTTTGTGTCCTTCCGATTTAAAGTACCCAGACGGGAATCCGGGAAATAACTATGTCGTCAGTGCCGGTCCATCCATGTACTGGAAGGTTGGCTTTGGAGATCAGGTCGGAATGTTTAATGACCGCAAGCCTGTTCGTGTGAGCGATGTGCTAGATGGAACATCCAACACGATCGCGGCGAGCGAGAGTACCGTTGGTGATAACAACGGAAGTAAATTCAATGTCAAAACTGATCTGGTTCGTGCTCAGGCTGTTCCCTTTTCAGAACGAAGTTTTGTTTCCAAAGCAAATCTGGATGCCTATGGGACACAATGTTTGACGGGAACCACCAATACGCACAGTCATGTGAATCGGGAATGGATGAACGGCATCGGTGGCCAGACCATTTTCAACACTTTAAACGTACCCAACTCACCGAACCCGGATTGCCATCCCTGTTCTGGTTGTGGCTGGTATGATTCGATCGGTGTCTGGACTGCCCGCAGTCGGCATACCGGCGGCGTGCATGTTTTGATGGGAGACGGCGCTGTCCGTTTTGCCAGCGATAATATCGATTTCACGATCTGGCAGTCTCTTGGTTCTGCTGCCGGAGAAGAAACGGTTGGCGAATGGTAAACCAGCTGAATTGAACCTTACGTTTTTCAGAAGAGCGATTCTCAGTTGCATGAGTCTCGCTCTTTTTTTGCGCTTCTTCATTCTCTGGAACGAGTCTCAAGGAAGGACATGATGCGATCTGGCATGAGTTCTTTAGTGATTCGACTTCATCAACGCTCACATTGATGATCGCACTTCTTGCGGAGCTCTGAAAGCCAACTTTTCAGAAATCAGATTCAAAATGCATGTGATGAACGAATGAGGGCAGAGCGCTTTGAGGAAGCTGTTCAGTGTACCTGCGTTGATTCGAATTGGCTGAAATTCAATTTTATGTTTTGTTAACTAATTCAAGATGCTTCTGAACCAGTTATTTAGAGCAATCATAAGTTGCTAAAAATGCCTGTTATGGGCTAATATCGTATTGATGATATATTCTATAAAGTAGTCAGGGATACCGATCCGAGGATTAAATAAGGTGTCCGTTCGGACTAATTTATTATTTTTTTACTAATTTTATAGGAGAGTATTATGAAGCGACTGGTTCGACAACGGGGGTTTACGTTGATCGAATTGCTGGTGGTGATTGCCATCATTGCAATTCTGATTGCGTTATTACTTCCCGCCGTACAACAGGCTCGTGAAGCGGCCCGCCGTTCCACCTGCAAGAACAATCTGAAGCAGCTTGGTCTGGCGATGCACAACTATCATGACGCGCATCGCATGTTTCCGATTTCCGATGCTCCGTCTATCCATGACTCATGTACCGGAACTTGCGCATGGCGGGGTATGAGTGCCCATGCTTTGATGCTGCCTTATATGGATCAGGCAAATATCTACAATCAGATCGATTGGAATTTGCGGTATGATCAGGCACCAAACAACGCGTTGAACAATGAAGTGATTCCAGCGTTCCTGTGTCCCTCAGATCTCAAATGGCCCGGCGGAGACACTGGCAATAACTATGTGGTGAGTGCTGGTCCCTCTATGTATTGGCGTGTCGGTCAGGGTGACCAGGTTGGTATGTTTAACTTCAGCAAGCCAACACGCATCCGAGACGTATTGGATGGTACATCGAATACGATTGCTGCCAGTGAAAGTACCGTGGGTGACAATACCGGTAGCAAGTTTAATGTAAAGACCGATTTAGTCCGTGCTCAGTCTTTCCCGTTCTCTGAACGAAGCTTTGTGTCTAAGGCAAATCTGGATGCCTATGGGACTCAGTGTCTGACAGGGACATCCAATACTCACAGTCACGTGAGACGCGAATGGATGAATGGTATCGGTGGCCAAACTGTCTTCAATACATTGAACGTACCCAACACACCCAACCCGGACTGTCATCCTTGTACCGGCTGTGGCTGGTACGATTCGGCTGGAGTCTGGGCTGCCCGCAGTCGTCATACTGGCGGCGCGCATGTGTTGATGGGCGACGGTTCTGTCCGTTTTGCCAGCGATAATATTGACACAACCCTCTGGCAGGCTCTCGGTTCAACTTCAGGCGAAGAAACCGTTGGCGAATGGTAAGCCGAATAATTTGAACGATTAAGTTTTTTAAGAGAGCGATTCTCGTTATAATGAGTTTCGCTCTTTTTTTAATCCCATTTCTGCTGGTTCCACAGACTGTTCACAGAGATAAGTGGGCCTGAGTGAACTCATATGTTATCAATCAACTAACTTCCGATCGAAAAAGGACCAGAACGATGAAAGCAATTCCGACCATTCTAATGCTGTTTGTCATGACTTGCGTGGGCTGTGGAGGCGGTGATGCCGGTAGTGAAGATGCCGCTGCTGAAACGAACAATATTACTTCAACAGCCGATATGAAAACTGCTTTGGAATCGATTGCACAAACAGGCGAAATGGGAAGTGCCGCGATGGGCTTTCGTGAAACACTGGAAGGTCTGAAGCAATCGGATGCTGCGAAAGCCGACAAGCTGCTTTCCGATCTGGAAAAACTGGAAGCCGCCTCTTCACCGGCCCAAACCAAGAAAATCGCGAAGCAGATGGCAGGACAGCTTTAATTCAAGTCATTATTTTGATCTAAGCCCTTGATTTCTTCGATCAGGGGCTTTTGTTTTTGATACCCCGTTTTTATCCAAGAGAATAGTCCGAAGCATCTGGCTGGCAGGTTGTCTGCTGGTATCTTTCTAAAAAATCAATTGCTTCATGTGCGTTGAACCATCTTTGCTCAGGGTCAGAAGTGAAGCATTTTTCGATGAAGCGGTTTAAGGGAACTGGGAGACTGCTCACAACACGTTTGTGATCTTTACTGGCAAAATATTCTAGGGAATCGAGCCAATCGTCTCTGCGCCGAGGCAGATGATAAGGCAATGTTCCCGTCAGCATTTCGAATGCGACAACACCGAGCGAATACAGGTCGGAACGAGGATCAAGGGGCGAAGTCTTACCAGAGAGATAGAGTGCCATTTGCTCCGGCGAGGCATAACCTGGTGTTGCTCCGGGATAAGTGGGATGCAGCCAGGTTGGGTCAAGTTGGCACGAGTGTAAATTGGTCGCTGCCTGACACGATCCGAAGTCCAGTAATTTCGTAGATTGTCGGCAGGGCGCATTGGTATTCATCGTCAGGAAAATATTTTGGGGTTTGAGATCCAGGTGGACGACTTCGTGTTTATGAATCTCTGTCAGTGCCTTTAGTAGATCAAGAATGATGGGGAGTGCATCTGAAACCGAAAACGTTTTCTCGCGAATCGCTTCTCTCAGTGTATCTCCCTCGAGCAATTCCAGTGCTAAGAAGGGCAGGTGGTTTTCAGTTAAACCACCTGCGAAGAAAGGTACAATGTTTTCATGCTTGAACAGAGAAAGCAGATACATTTCCCGGCAAAAAGCCTGTGTGCATCGTCGCGAACGGGCGCATTTGCTTTTCAGTATTTTCAGTGCTACCCAGGAATCAGATTCCGGATCGTAAGCCCGGTAAATATATGCCAGCCCCCCTTCTGCAATTTGTGACAGATGACAATATCGTTCACAGGGATTTCGAGAGCTGTAGAACGTCTTGAACACCTGAAAACCAGATCGATTCTTCTGCATTTTTTCACTAGCAATATTACTATCATGCTATCAGACGTACTCGATACCGGGTGGTATGGAGAATAATGATACGGGAAGATTATTCCTTTTTGTTTTTCAGGCTGGGATCAGTGAGTGGCACCAGTGTGGCGAATTGTCCTTCCTCAGACGAAGTGCTGCAACCACAGCTGCCAGAGGATGCCTCACTGCAGGAAGAACAGCCTGGAGATGCTGTGTTGTTCTGTTGATTTAATCCAGAACTTAGTTGTACAAACTGCACTCCCGCTAAATCTTCTTCCTCAGTGCAGTTGCTGAACTTTTCCGGCACTGCGAATTTTTCATTCCAGTCCCAACTATCGATGGAAGTTTCCTCGTCGCGTTCCATCCATCCTGGGAAATTTTCCCGTAAATCTTTTCGCAGCCAGAGGCGTTGTTCCATCGACTTACGGCGTCGGGTGCACTCCGCTTTGGTCGGGTGGTGAATGTTGCCTTCTTTATCTGAAAGAAGCCAGGCACATCCTCCGGAGCAGTAATCGCGAATCCAACAGTCGTGACAGTCCTTCGTGGTATGCGCATTGATTTTCTGATAGTACTTCATGACCAGAGCCCGATCGAGCCCGGAGGAAATATGTCCGATGACATATTCCTGCATTTCACCATAACGGTGGCAGGGATACATATTCCCCCTGTTATCAACGACTGTGGTATTACGGCAGACTCCACAAGTGACCCCCAGGGTTCCATTTTTCTTAAGCGGTCGTCTGGCTTGATGAAGTTTTCTCATTTCGAAGGGGCCGACGTGTTCGCGTCTTTTCAGGGTTTCCACAACGTCCAGCAGATCCTGTTCTGATTTTTCAGCCAGCGCGTCCATCTGTTCTTCGGTCAGGGCGGCGGGAGAGGGATCGCCGTGCGGTAATGGTTCAATCGGCCCGATGCCAATCAGTTTGAAGCCCAACTCTTCAAAGAATTGCGATACTTTTTTCTTGTCATGGTATCGATTTGTCAAGTTGGCTCGGATCTTGATGAGTGGTAGTTTGTGTTTTTCGTATTGTTTATTTGCGTAAACAGCATTGCGGACGATCGTATCGTATGAACCTTGTCCGTCCATCGCCGGTCGGTTGTATTCGTGCATTTCGCGCCAACCATCGAGACTGATAAACAGGAGGAATCGATGTTCGACGATGAAATCAACGACATCTTCTGAGAGGAGCGTCCCATTGGTAATCAATTCAAATGTGAACTGTTTGTTCGACGTTTTCTCAATCGTTTTACAGTAATTCACCACGCGTTTGATCATGGGGTAGTTGAGTAGCGGTTCCCCACCAAAGAAGGTCACTTGCAGATCGTTGCGATTTCCAGATCGCCAGACTAAATAATCGACGGACTGTTTCGCAACGGGCCATGGCATCAGTGTGTGCTTCTGATTCGTGCCGTTCCTCCATTGATAACAGTAGCGGCAGCCAAGATTGCACCCTTCGGCCATCAGCATTTGAATCCGACGGGGCTTATGATTCCAGAGATATTCCAAGTCTTGTTCTGTCGCGTGATGCGCTTCTTCAAAACGAAAGAACCCCCGTTGCTTCAAATCGTGCAAAGCCAGTAACACACCAGCTGCATCCAAATCTGGATAATTCGCTGAGATCGCATCCATCGTTTTCGGAAGGGGGGTGCCTTCCTGGATCTGTTGCAGGACCGTAAACGCAAGATCGTTCAGGCCCGATGTAGTACCTGTGGCTCGATCAAATAATAGCCGGTCTCCCTGATATTCGAAGACATGAAACGAACGAGGGTCAATCTCGAGCGCTTCTAAACTGGAAAAAGAACCAGTGGGTTCTGACGTACAATCGATTTGGTGTTGCATAAGTTCCCTCGCCGGCGCTGGTATTTAAATTCGGATACAAAGCAAACTGAAACACGATCTAAACAATGGTGGTTTAACCACCAGGTGGCGGTGGTGGTGGTGGATCCCAGTAATCAGCATCACCGGTATTGGGACACCAGGGGTTGAGCGGGCCTTCGTTCGGCACATCGGATTGATCCTGGCTTGGTGAAGGACAGTGCTCGTCCGTGTTGTCGTTAAATGGTCCTGGAAAAGTACCACACGATTCATCAGTCGAGGTTGAAGAGCAGGATTCATCAGCGTCGTAATGACTACAGGCGGCGTCGTAATCCGTCGTGGCACCTGCCACGGTCCCACAGCGTTCGTCCGGCGAAGTATTGGAAGGAAATGTCGACGCATTACAGTTTGAATCTACCCCGGCTGATGAGGCACAATTCATATCAGCATTGCCTCCGACACAATGCTGGTCAGTATCACGATCTGTGCCTCCGTATGAGGTTGTATGTACCCCGCAACCAACGTCGGTAACCGTTGCACTACAGTTTTGATCCTCAGCTAGTCCGATATTGTGCTGATGACCGCACATTTCGTCCGGATCTGTCCCACCTGTGGCCAGCCCCTTTGAACAATGCTCGTCAGTCTGGTGATGGTCGTCACAGTCACCGCAGTTCTGATCGGCGTCGATACTGGTGGCACTGCAGTTTTCATCAACTTCATTGCCGGCGTTGGGGAGTTGCGACATCTGGCAGTTGCCATCATTGTCCGTTGCCGAACATGCTTCATCATGATCCATTCCATTCGGGCCACTCGTATTGAATCCAGGACTGGCAGTTTGTCCGCAATTGGAATCGGGGGTCGCCGGACTTCCCGTATTGCAGGCGGCATCGCTGGTGCCACTGCCACAGCCCGCTGCGGCAGCGACATTCATTGAGAAATCCGCAATGTCAAATAGTGTGATGGCAAAAGTTGCCCCACCAACTTTCCGGATAAAACGGCGACGTGACAGTGTATCATCATCTGAATTACTGACGTCCGTATTTTCTAATGCAGCCATCACATCCTCCATTCATCAAAAAGGCAGAGAGCTTAAGATCACACATGACTGCCACGTTCGCGCAGATGACGACGGATTATCAACACGCCGATCAGCAACACGATGACAGCAATATTTACGATCAGCAGCCACCAGCGATAATCGCCGTTCATGGCATTCAGGTTTCCGCGCTGATTTGGGGGATTCCGAATTTCTTCGGGAGCTTCGGCCCATCGCCAGCGAGGCCAGACCTCTGAGAGTTGCTGATGTAATTCAGAAATGTTCTGCTTGGCTACCGATTCAGAAACCGGTTTATTCAAGCGATAGTAAGTGTCGCAGATGAGAAACTGGAAGTCGTTCTTGACTTTCGCTTCGATGTATTCCTGAACGAAGGGAAGAAGTTGATCAAAATTGGATGTGTTGCCAACCTTGGCTAGTGCCTGGTCCTTATAACGTTCCAAAATCTTGAGATAAATTTCTAGCGCTTGCGATTCTGTGATTTTTGCATCCGGCTGCGGGAGCAGATCTTGTACGAAATCGGATCGTTTGTTTCCAGACTGCGAAGAATTTTGAAGTTCTAAAATCATTTGCCTGGCAAAGAATAGAACATAGGGACGGAAGACGGGGTTGTTTTCCATCTCGGTGAAGAATTCATATTCTTTAAGCTTGGTGAATGCGTTTCGTAATTGATTCTGGTTTTGTAGCGATCCGCCACTAAAACGCTTGAAATAATTTTTCACCTGTTTTGCTGCCGGTTTAAGCTGTTGTTCGGTGGCACTGGCTTCCTGTCGTAAACGGTATGCGGTTTCGAGCAACTCATTTTCGGCAGCAGTCTTTTGTTTGAGCTGGTCGTATTCCTTTTCGGCCTCAGAGAGCTTTGCTCTGAGTTTTTCGTATTGTTCTCGCGTCTGCGGATCAAGCTCCTCCTTTGTTTTGGGAGAGCTTTTCCATTCTTTGCGCTCCTCCTGGCTCATCTCTAAGCTATCTGCGGCGGGCATAACATCGGCGATAAAAAAGAAGGCAAACGCATTCGTAAGACAGAGAATCCATAAATGATGCGAGAAGCGATGAGAGAAAAGAGCCATGTGAAATCTCCTTACCTGCGTCCAACGAGTGTCTGTGATGGCGATAGATACACATGTGATATGGTTTAAGTGTGTTCTAGCCGCAAAACATTCAGATGTTGTTAGTGAACGACATGGTGCTTGTCGGTTCATATTACCTGTCCAAAACGATCAGTCAATTAAAAAATTATAACGAGGTCCAATTTTCCTTACTGTCGGCATATCGGTAATGCAGCTGAGTCGCAGATCTGAATAATCTAATCTGTTATGTATCAGAGAGTTTGATTCTTTCAGCATTCCAGTTCGTGCCGTTTCATTTTTTTTGGATTGAGGCTTTTTTTATTCAATCCCTAGCAGGATGGGGGACTGTCGATCCTGACCGGACGGGAAGCACTTTGAGAGATTGTCTGAATCAATCGATATTGTTTGAAATCCTTAGAAAGCACTTTTCAGCTGCAGGGGTGATGCTCCGTTCCAGGGAACTTATTAATTGAGCTGGATGGAATATGGATCGTGATAAAATGAAACGATTCAGGTGATCTCAATGATTGGAAAACGCAATCCGGCCAGAATCCTTCTATTGCGTGTTAGACACGGTCTGGTGACATATGTTATAATTCCGATGTAATCAGCAGGGGCGGCTCATCTCGCTGCTAAAGAATATTCGTTAGGAATCATGGTTGACGATATGCAGAATCAGTCATCAGAGCAGAGCTCAAAGTTGCAGAAGCATGCAGCTGCACGGCGTCAATTTTTGAAGTTCGGCCTGGGTGGGTTCGGAAGCCTTTCCTTGCCGGGGCTGTATCAATTACAGGCGGCTAATGCGACAAAGAAAGCCAAAGAACGTACTGCGGTGATTCTGGTCTGGTGTCGTGGCGGAATCAGTCACCTGGAGACCTATGATCCCAAACCGGAAGCGGCTGCGGAATATAAGGGCCCTTTTTCTCCGATTGCGACCAAATCCGAGGGCATGTTCCTGGGCGAGTTGTTGCCGCGTCATGCTCAAATTTCCGATAAGTTTTCGATTTTGCGTTCGATCACGCATACTGGTGGCGGACATCCTGCCGGCTCATTGCAAGTGCTTGGAGGCGACAAAGATCGGATCGATAAACAGAAGCCGAAGCTGCCCGATTTCATGTCGGTCGCCAATTATCTGAGGCGTGAAAAAGAAAGCGTGCTGCCGAACTACATCGGCGTGAATGCGATTACAAACTACGATAGTTTTCAGATCGCCGGCCCGACTTATCTGGGGCCGGGCGCAGGACCGTTCCAGATTCAGGGGGATCCGAGCAAACCGGACTTTAAGGTTCCTAACATCGGGCTCTCCGATATTCAGGAAACGCGGCAGATTACCAGACGAATTTCCTTACGTCAAAAATTAGATCACTTACGCCGCGACCTGGACCTGGAAGGGGAAATGCGGGCGATGGATGAGTTTGAGTCGCAGGCAAGCAGTCTGTTGACCAGTAAACAGTCGGCCGAAGCCTTCGATTTAACCCGCGAGCCACAAAACGTACGAGATCGTTATGGAATGCATCAATGGGGGCAGCAATGTCTCATGGCGCGGCGGCTTGTCGAAGCGGGCGTGGAGATTATCACCACGGAATTGTCCGGCCCGTTATGCGGTCGAGTGGGAAACTGGGATGATCACGCTGTAAATCATCATGTCTTTGACGCCCTTAAATATCGCGCTCCCTATTTTGATCAGGCAGTGACAGCTTTGATTGAAGATATCTATGATCGTGGTCTCAATGAGCGCGTGCTCGTTGTTGTCGCGGGAGAATTCGGTCGTACGCCCAAGATTTCTTACGCGAAGAGCACCGGGGCAGGGATAGCCAGTGGGAGCGCGGGAACCAGGCAGCCCGGTCGCGATCATTGGCCGCGAGCCGCTTCGATGCTGTTTGCCGGTGGAGGCATTCGCACCGGACAGGTGATTGGAGCCACCGATCCAAAAGGAGAGGGGCCTGTCGAACGGGCCGTGACCCCACAAGATTTTCTGGCGACAATCTATGCTCATCTGGGCATCGATTATGCTAACACCTTCCTGCCGGATTTTACAGGACGTCCTACGCCGATAGTGGCACAAGGGCATGCGATTTCAGAACTTGCCGGTCGTGCCTGACGAGGCTGCGATCTGCTAAGAATTAAATCGCGTAGAAAAGAAAAAGCCCCTTCTGAATTCGTTCCAGAAGGGGCCTCTGTTTTCTTATTTGCCTTTGATGGCGTAAAGTCGATCAAAGGAACGCAGGTAGATGACTCCTTCACTAATTGCAGGAGTGGAATAGAACGTACCCGGTAATTGATTTTCAGCGATGACCTCTCCGCTGTCAGCATCAATCACCGTACAAAGTCCATCGGTACTGAGGAAATAGACTTTTCCATCACCGGCGACCAATGAAGAAAAGTATTGTCCCTTCATCCGCTTTTTCCAGAGCGATTTGCCATCTTGCAAATTCAGGCAGGTCGCGACTCCATTCTGGCTCACCATATAAAGTTTGCCGTTCAGAATCAGGGGAGTCGAAGAATCGGGAGTGGAAACATCATACTTCCACAACAGGCCGGATTGGGTGATATTACCTGTCGCACCTTGTTTGAATGCTTTGATGTATCCCAGTCCGCCGCCACCCGGGTTCCCCGATGTGGCAATCACAAGATTTGCATTCGCTACAGGGGCCGCGATGATCCGGCCAAACGGGCTGGGAATATCCAGACCGCCGGCAATCCAGAGCTGTTTTCCCGTTTGAGGGTCGTAGGCATTCACATGATCGGAACCGGAAACCAGCAGTTCGGTTTTGTCGTCGTTCTGAAAAATGGTGGGCGTTGTGTAGGCGTCGGCACCATCTTTTTGAGCGGGCAATTTCCGATTGGCTTTCCAGACTTCTTTTCCGGTTTGTTTATCAAAAGCGACGACATAAGAGGGGCCTTTGGTCATGCAGGTGACAATTAACAGGTCTCCCCACAACCGCGGTGTTGACCCCATGCCGAAGGTGATATTGTAAGGTCCATAGTCTTTGACCAGATCTCGTTTCCAGACAATTTCTCCCGACTCCGCATCCAGGCAGACCAGCAATCCCGTACCGAAAAAAGCCCAGATATTCTGCTCATCAGAAATGGGAGACGGGGTGGCTGAGTTATGACGGTCGGCCCACAGATTACGTGGTCCCGGAGCTGACAACGATCCGGAGCCGACCTTGACTTTGCGAATTTCCTGACCACTTTTGCGATCAAATGAAAGAATCCACAGTCCGTTATCATCGGTTTTCGTGGTGACATCAATCCGATTGGCGGTCACTGCGGGAGAGGAATTGGCACGTCCAGGTAATGAGGCAGACCAGAGGATTCCTTCTTGCTCAGACCATTTCGCGGGCAGATTTTTCTCAGTGGAAATTCCACTGCCGTTTGTACCGCGAAATTGCGGCCAGGTTTCTGCCTGAGCGAGAGAAGAAAATGACAGGGAAACCATGAGGGAAGTAATAAGCAGTCCAGAGAATCGCATGGAAAGACTCCTGAGTTGGTGTGAATGACAATTTCGAGAGCTTCAAAGGTGTAAGGTATCTAAGACGCTCCTAACGCGATGTAATGTATCTCACACATTGCCGGGAAAATTATTCTTCGCGTTGGGGGCGTGTCATTAATGTTTGCGTTGCATCGTCCGGCGATTTGCCTTCAAACAGAACACGGTAGATTTCCGTGGTGATCGGCATATCGAGTCCTTTCGCATCGGCGAGGTCGTATACGCTTCGCGTGGTATTGACCCCTTCTGCGACCGCATCCATGCTGGAGATAATCTGGTCCAGGGTTTCTCCCTGTCCCAGTCGTTCTCCCAAGCTTCGATTGCGGCCAAACGGACTCATACAGGTGGTGATCAGGTCGCCAACGCCAGCCAGTCCGGAGAAGGTAGCCGGTTCCGCACCCAGTGCCGAACCGAAGCGGTTCATTTCCACCAGACCACGGGTCATGATCGCCGACTTGGCATTATCACCGTATTTGCCTCCGTCGCAGATGCCGGCAGCGATCGCAATCACATTCTTTAATGCGCCAGCTAATTCGACTCCGACAATATCGACGTTCGTGTAAACACGAAATCGTTCTGTGCTGAACAGTTTCTGGGTTTGTTTGGCAAGCTGAATGTCACCGCTGGCAGCGACAACACTGGCCGGCAGACGGCGGGCGATTTCTTCCGCATGGCTAGGGCCTCCCAATGCGACAACAGGGCGGGGGCCCAGTACGTCGGCGATAATTTCACTGGGGCGATAAAAGGTTTCTTTTTCAATTCCTTTGATCACACTGATGACGGGAGTTCCATTCTGGAGATGGGGCGCCAGCGTGTGCAAAGCGGCACGCAGAAATTCGGTGGGAATCGCCACCACCAGAAAATCGGCGTCTGCTACTGCTTCATCAATGTCTGACGTCACATGGATGGTTTCGGAAAATGTGACGCCGGGGAGCAATCTTTTGTTTTCACGGTGTGTTCTCAGATCTTCCGCGACAGCAGGTTTGCGAACCCACATGGAAACATCAATCTCTGAAGATTCCGTGAGCAACGTTGCGCAGGCAGTTGCCATCCCTCCACCACCCAAAATTGCAACTTTTGTATCCATAAAACATCCATCTTTCATTTCTGAGCCTGAATCGTCTTAATTATTCGTCGGTGATAGAGATCCCTCCCGTTCGCTGCAGCATGACAGGAAGAATACTCATGATCCGAATACTTGTAATATAACGAGAATTGTCGCGTAAGCCAAAGAACCCAAAAATTACTGCCGATGGTATTTCTGACAGGAGTATCCCGGGCTGAGATTGACTCCCCCAAATCCTGCAAAGGTCATTTGTGCTGATTTTCTCGTACAACTCCCATAATCAGAACAGTAGAAATGTTTTGCGACAAATGACAGAAATAATCGTTGCAGATATTAAATTTTCACACATTACCAAAAAATGTAACCTACGTTTTGCTTGGTAAATATTTAATCAAGGAGCAATCTTATGAAACAGGTTACCGAGCAAGAATCTGTCACATTTGAGGACCGTCGCCAAAACCGCGACAACAATCGGCCTGAAGGAATTGGTGAGCGACGCCAGTTCAGTAACTCGTACAATTCAGAGAATGAAGACGTCAATGAGCTGGCACAGGCCATCGACCAGTACAAACTGCTTCACCGCCGACGGTTCATTACATTCGAAGAATTGCATTCGGTCGTCACCGGTCTGGGTTACCACAAATAGACCGAATCAGAATCGACTGATCGTTGTCAGGTGAAGAGGAGACGTACCTGCAGGCTGCGCGATTCCTGCAGAGAGTGCGACTTCTTCTCATCAGGTATCTGTATCCGGCTCAGTTTCCGACGTCTGGATATATCCGCTGAATCAAAAGCCCCCCAAGATAATACCAAGGTCGTATTATTGCGCGACGCTGATTGCGTAAAGTCATTCAGCGTGTGTCCGTGATCAAACATCGATCCGGCCCCTCTCTTTTCATTTTTCACGTTTCTGGTGAGAAACTCGCTAAATTGCTTCGCAGGCAGTCTTTTTTTCTTACAAATTTCCAGAAAATTCTAACTTTTCCTCAAGTTTGCCGCTGCCACGCTTCAGATTGATGTTGACCTAATCTCCAACATTTGGAAAATCCCCTCACTAAACCACCCCAACATCGAAGAGTTAAGCCGCATTGTGTTGCTGACTCCCCATTCAGACAGAGCATTTCCGCTCATACACTGATTAATCCCATATTTGCAGGTTGAACATTGAAAGCTTCCCTTCTTTGTCTTGCCATTGTGTTTTCAGCCGGACTTCAATTGAATGCCGCTGAAATGACTACGATTTATACACCCTCAGAAGACTTTGATGCCATCATTCGTGGCCAGAGTCCGCCGCCAACGTATGAAGAGTCGGTCCCATTCGGGACGACGCCTCCTAACGGTGGAACTTATGCGGCTCCGAATGGGCAGCCTTTTGATCCCAATGCGGGAGCCGGTAATTTGTATGGATCGCCGCCCGCAGCCTACGATCCTTTTCTCACACCTGGTGCCGGCGTGGATCCCTATATGGGGCAGCAGATGTCGGTACCCGGCTATTCGGGGGGCTTGAACGGGCCACAGCCCTATCGTTTTGGCTGGTCTTCCCGATATGAATTTGGGATTTTACCTAAAGCACGCACCTATGTTCAACCAGGGGGAGCCCCCGGCGGGAACTTTGCTGTTTTTGAAACCGACATTGATCTGACCTACACCACTCCCACACGCAATGGTTGGATCTTCGCATTTTCGCCGCAATTTGACTACCGTGGCTGGGATGGTCCTCAGTTTGTTTCGTTACCCGGCAAGGGATTCCGGTTTGGCAGTGATTTGCAGTTATCAACTCCCGCCAATGGATTGTGGAGTGTGCAATTAGGCTTTACTCCCGCTCTGGCATCCGATTTAGCGAAAAGTTTAAGCTCAAATGCCTGGCAGTTTGACGCGCGGGTCGTGTTATTCTTCCGACCTTCTGATACCTGGATGTTTGCCGCAGGGGCTGCTTACTGGGATCGTGTGGGAGATTATGTGATTCCTTATGCTGGTGCAGTTTGGACTCCCAATGACCTTTGGGAAATTCGTGCCATGTTCCCGAAATCCCGCGTCAGCCGTTTCCTGGGAAATGTGGGTGACAAGAGCGTCTGGCTCTATGGTAGCTTTGAATATGATATCGAAGCATTCCAGGTAGAGCGGGCCGGCGTTGTGGGCCGTGATCAGGTGGAATTCAAGGACTACGTCATGATGATCGGTTTACGCGGCGACAACGGATGTATGTCGATGTTCCTCGAAGCAGGGGGAATTGTAAAACGGGAAGCTGACTTCAGAAGTGGTGGCGGATTTGATATCAAAGATGGATTCATCGCCCGGTTTGGGGTTCAGTTTTAATCTGCTCTCGCTTCCCAATTCCAATCTCACCCTGATTAAGGAAATTCATTCGTGAATCCTCCTGCAGCTGTCATCCTTGCCGCTGGTAAGAGCACAAGGATGAAGTCAGAGCTTCCCAAAGTTCTGCACCCCATTCTGGGACGTCCGATGATAGAATATGTTCTGGATGCGGCTCGTGCCGCGCATTGCCAGAAACTGGTCGTGATCGTTGGTCACAAAGCAGACGAAGTGAAAGCAGCACTCGCCCACCATTCCGACGTGGAATTTGCCTTGCAGGCAGACCAGAAAGGGACGGGGCACGCTGTGATGATGAGTGCCGAGAATCTCGCTGAGCATGATGGGCCCGTTCTGGTCCTCGCCGGCGATACGCCACTCTTGAAAGGGACTTCGCTGGCAAAATTACTGGAGATTCAGCAGCAGAATCAGGCGGCTTGTGTGGTCGGAACCGCGACGACCAAAGCCAATGAAGGTCTGGGACGCATTGTTCGCGATGCAAACGGCCAATTCCTGCGGATTGTAGAACAAAAGGATGCCACTCCCGAAGAAGCCGCCATTGAAGAGATCAATACAGGTTGCTTCGCCTTTGATGGTCGACAGTTATTCCATGCATTGGAAAAAGTGAAACCAGATAACAGTCAGGCGGAATATTACCTGACTGACTGTGCCGAGATTCTGCTTAAAGAAGGACAGACTGTGCTGGCTGATCCAGTATTCGATATCCAGGAAGCGATGGGGGTGAATACGCAGGAGCAACTGGCTGAAGTGGCTGAGATTCTCAAACAGGCACCCTCTGAATAATCGATAGAGATTCGCTCGTTTTGCTACTCGTCAATTTCTGTAAAGTGCGTCTAAAAAGCGGCATTTAGGGACTTTCGCACGAAATCGAAAGCTCATGCTTGACATCTTTCACTCGATAAGCGTGAATAGAGATGTATGCCAGACAGATCTGTTCGGCGCTGACAGCCCTTGTTCTTGCAACCCAAAGTATCGCACCAAAGCAGGCTTCGCTTTCAATGTATGATCATTTGACTCTTCTTAGTGGACGAGCTCATCCCCAATTGGCTGGAGAAATCGCGGAATATCTCGGCGTTCGTCTGGCATCGGTCGAGTTGTCCAATTTTCCCGATGGGGAAATCAGTCTGAAACTGAATCAGAATGTCCGGGGGCGAGACGTCTTTATCCTTCAGCCAACTTCGCCTCCTGTGAACGATAATCTGATGGAGTTGCTGATTCTGATGGATGCCTGTCGACGGGCGAGTGCAGAACGTATCACTGCTGTCATTCCTTATTTCGGATATGCGAGACAGGATCGTAAAGACTCTGGCCGTGTACCGATTACATCGAAACTGGTTGCGAATCTGATCAATGAAGCAGGGGCCGACCGGGTGCTGGCGATGGATTTGCATGCAGCGCAGATTCAAGGCTTTTTTGATACCCCCGTCGATCACTTGTACGCCGCTCCGATTCTGGATCGTTACTTCAGATCGCTCAACATTCCGGATAAAGATCTGGTGGTCGTGAGCCCTGATGAGGGCAGTATCAAACGAACGCTGCAACATAATAACAATATCGGGGGCACACTGGCGATTGTTGATAAACGCCGCAAAAATGCCCTGGAAACACAGCAGGCGAATATTATTGGTGGCCCGATTGACGGGAAAGTGGCACTCCTGTTTGATGATATGATTTCTACGGCTGGCTCGATCGTCGGCGCAGTCAATGTCGTCAAAGAGCAGGGAGCCCGCGAAATCTATGTCAGTGCATCCCATGCGGTGTTTTGTGGCCCTGCCATTAAACTGCTGAGCGAGGCGCCCATCAAAGAAATCGTGGTCACAAACAGTCTGCCGATTCCTGATCAGGATAAACTCTCTAATTTAAGAACGATATCCATTGCCCCCTTGCTGGGTGAGGCCATTCGACGTATTCACCGTAACGAATCGGTAAGCCATCTGTTTGATTAGCGACGCTCCCGGGTAAAACCCGCAGGCAAGCTGCAATCAGAATGAAGAGACTGCAATGGCACGAAATGAACAAGACCGCGAAGACTTGATGCGTGAAGCGACCGCGTTATTTCCCCGTGCCGAATTGCAGGTGGTTCATGAAACGCTTCCTCTGTTCTGGGGATTAAAGAAAAGCGGTCATTTTTCGTTTTACTTTGGCAGCGATCCCGTCTATCAATTTGATCAGTCCGGTTTCTTGAGACGCGCTTATATCGAGGGCGCTTTGTATCGCACTCAGGGAAACACACTGGCGCGGTTGACCCGGGTCAGGAATTCAGAAGTAACCATTCTCAACCGCTACGATCTGTCTATAACAGAGGTGGAATCGTTATTGCAGACAATGGCCGAGCGGTTTCGAAAGCTGGAATCGACATTTCTTGAAGACTCTGGTGTTCAGACAATCCAAACTCTGCCAGACAATGCGGAACGTGAATTATGCGACCAGATTCAGGCTCACGTTCAACTGGTTCTGCAGCATTCCGATCAACTGGCGTCGCGGATTCGTGGTAAACGCTAAGTCAGTTTGTCAGTTCCCCCTTCTGAAAATGGTGTTTAGATGCATAAATTGATTATCGGCTGTGGTTATGTCGGCTTGCCTGTTGCGCAAAAATGGCTGGAGCAGGGGCACTCTGTTTCGGCACTCACACGTTCTGAAGCACATGCCAGCGAATTTAAGCAGCGGGGGATCACGCCTCTGATGGGGGATATTACCCAGCCCGATTCCCTCAAGGGACTGCCCGAATCAGAAACCGTGCTGTACGCCGTCGGCTTTGATCGTTCGGCTGAGAAATCGCGACGGGAAATCTACGTCGAGGGATTAAACAACGTGCTGACGGAAATCAAACAGCGAACTGAGAAAATGATTTACCTCTCCAGTACCAGCGTTTACGGTCAGTCCACTGGCGAATGGGTCGATGAGACATCGGTTTGTGAACCGGAACGTGAAAACGGTCAAATTTGTCTCGCAGCAGAGCAATTATTTGAACAGCACGGCTTAACACCGAACGGGGCACAACGCGAAACCGCAACCGCTGTGATCCTCAGACTGGCTGGTATTTATGGTCCCGGGCGACTTCTGGCCCGAATGCAGCAAATCAAGGCTGGCGAACCGCTGACAGGCAGACCGGATGCCTGGCTGAATCTGGTTCATCTCGCTGACATCGTAAATACAATCCTGAAATGTGATACAGACATCCATCTGGAATCGCACTACCTGGTCAGCGACAGTCAGCCGATTACCCGACAGGAGTACTATGAAACACTGGCCCGACTGCTGAAGGCACCGCATCCTCAATTTGCGGGTGACTCGCCAGGGCAGTCCGCCTTGAAGTCCCTTCGCATGCACAGTACCGAACGTGCAGCGGGACTGAATAAACGTTGCTCTAATCTGAGGTTACGTGAAACTTTGGGAGTCGAGCTTGTTTATCCGACAATTCAGGAAGGACTTCCCCAGGCCATCGAAAATACATAAGACATCGTAAGTCATTGATCTGCTCACTTTAGATTTAGTTATCAAGTGTGTATGCTGTGACGAATCAGGCTGTCATAGACGTCTCTCTGAAGAGGCGTTCCCAACTATCCAACAAACCGTTTTCATTTCGCTCATGTCCAAAACTTATCAAGTAAAACCCGTTTCAGGTCCCGTTGAGGGAACTGTCAGACCTCCGGGGTCTAAAAGCATTACCAACCGTGCCTTAATCGTCGCGGCTCTCGCTCAAGGCACAACTCATCTGACTGGTGTGCTCGACAGCCAGGACACCCAGGTGATGATCGAAAGTCTGAACCGCCTGGGAATTAGCGTCAAACACGATCCTGAATCATGTTCTATCGAGGTAGAAGGCTGTGCTGGAACGATTCCGCAATCGTCAGCTTCACTCTGGTTGGAAAACAGTGGCACCAGCATTCGTTTTTTAACAGCGCTGTGTGCGTCCGGGCAGGGAGAATATGTATTAGATGGCAATGCACGCATGCAGCAACGCCCGATTCAAGATCTGGTAGCAGCATTAAGCAGACTGGGAGTCGATGTCGCCTGTGAAAATGGGACCGGTTGTCCGCCGGTTCGCGTAAAAGCGAATGGACTGCCGGGTGGAGAAACTGCCATTTCAGGCAGTGTTTCCAGTCAGTATTTAAGTGCCTTGCTGATGGTGGCTCCTGCCGCGCAAAGTCCGATCACCATTACCATACTGGATGAAATGGTGTCTAAGCCTTACCTGGATATTACACTTGGTGTGATGGCCCAATTCGGCGTGACCATCGATCGGCTCGAAGAGACAGTCTGGAGAATTCAGCCCCAAACCTACCAGCGATCGGTCGCTTACGATATCGAACCCGATGCTTCTGCAGCCAGCTATTTCTTTGCAGCAGCTGCGATTACTGGCGGGGCGGTTACGGTAGATGGTTTGAATCAGGATGCATTGCAGGGCGACATCAATTTTATCCGGGTCCTGGAAGACATGGGCTGTGAAATCAAACGCGGACGCGTCAATATCACTGTTCAAGGTAAGCCCCTCAAGGGGATTGACGTGGATATGAACGATATCAGTGACACCGCCCAGACGTTAGCCGCCGTCGCGTTATTTGCAGAAGGACCGACCTGTATCAGAAACGTGGGGCATATTCGCCACAAAGAAACAGACCGGCTGGCAGCGATTGCCACCGAATTAAAACGCATGGGTATTCAGGTCGAAGAAACGGAAGATTCCGTCACCATTTATCCGGGGAAAATCCAACCGGCGACCATTGAGACTTATGATGATCATCGGATGGCGATGAGCTTTGCACTGGTTGGTTTGAAGGTGCCAGGCATTGTTATTGCAGATCCCGATTGTACTGTGAAGACCTATCCTCATTTCTTTGATGACCTGGAACGGTTGTGTGGTCAGCCATTGTGAAAAAGAAAAACGTCTGGAAGCAAAAGACATCTTCCACTGCCCCTGAGACCGAGCCTGAAAGTATACCTGTGCCACAATTTTTTCGTTCGGCACGCGAACTCGCTTTTTTTCTGCTCGAAGAATATCGCCTGAACAATCAATTTATCAGCGATTCGCTACAGCGCTGGGAACGTCGGATTGATCTTTCTTCCAAAGATCGGCGGCTGGCAATGGAAATCAGCATTGGTGTGATTCGACGTCAATTAACGCTGGATACATTGATCGAAAGCCAGTTGACGCGTCCCCGCGAAAAAGTAGAGGCTCCCTTGTGGACGCTGTTGCAAACAGGCGTGTATCAATTGGTGATTCTCGATCAGATTCCTGTTCACGCGGCGGTTTCAGAGACAGTGGAATTAGCCGGCAAACTGAAACGGGTACGCTGGAAAAAAATGGTCAATGCCATTTTACGCTCCATCGACAGACTGCTGAACGAGGAGCTTGCGACAACGCCGCAAGCTAACACCATTCCCTTAAGTGCGGATCGCTATCGTTGCTTTGAATTAGAGTTATTCGACGATCCCAAAGACAATCCTGCTGGTTATCTTTCCAAAGCATTCAGTTTCCCACAGCCACTCATTACAGATTGGCTGGCTCGTTTTGGGTGGGCGCAGACACTACAGATCGCGCAATGGTTTAATCAACGGAATAAATTGTATTTACGTGCCAACGTTTTGAAAATAAGCCGTGATGACTTGCTGGAAGAATTGAAACAGGCAGGCGTCCCAGCCAGTCTGGGAACAGAGCCGCAGTCGATCAGGCTGGAGGAAATCGTTCCACTGGAATCGCTGGTTGGATTTGATGCCGGCAAATTTACGGTTCAAGATGAATCTGCCATCGCTGCCGGGAACCTGCTTAATCCCCAACCGGGTGAAACCGTTTTGGATTTGTGTGCGGCTCCCGGAACCAAGACCACGTTGCTGGCAGAGTTGATGTACGATCGAGGGACTGTTGTCGCTACGGATGTCAGCGACGATCGCCTCGATAAAATTGAACAGAACGCATCACGGTTGGGATTGAACAGCATTCAAACGCAGTTAATTCATCCCCAGGAGACAACCCTGCCTGAAGGACCCTTTGATGCTATTTTGGTTGACGCCCCCTGTTCCAATTCCGGCGTACTGGGGAAACGTCCCGAAGCACGTTGGCGGATTGAAGATGCGGCAATCAGGGAATTGACAGGAATTCAGAGCCACCTGCTGCATCTGGCACTTGATCACCTCAAGCCGGAAGGACGGTTGGTGTATTCGACCTGCTCTTTCGATCCCAGAGAGAACGAGGATCTGCTCCAGAATGTTCTCTTGGATTATCCGGAACGCAAGATCACTCAGGAAAATCGGCACATTCCCAGTGCTCCCTGTGATGGCGGTTACCAGGGACTTGTCCAATAAAGGTGCTTTTTCTGATTAAATGTACATGTTTCTGGCGTTGTGGAGGGGTAAGGTACATAACCACAGCGAGAAAAAACGCGAAACAGGCCTTGATGGTTGCTGTTTGCTTAAACAGATTGTAAGATTCGGGTTTATGAAATTTGGCAATAGCTTGTGTGAATAAAATCTATTGTCTGCTTCCCTCTGCGCGCCAGCTGCAATAAAGGAAAATAGTGTGAGTGTCGACGAATTAATTGACGTAAAAGGTGTATTACAAAGCTCCGAAGGCGTAGGATTCTCGGATGTAGAACAGTTGTCAGAAATTGTCTGCTCTGATCAGGTTTCTGAGTTACGCAATGAAGTGCAGGCGCTCGTCAAAAGTATTGAAGAAGGTCAGGCTTCTGTCGGGCTGACTGCAAGATCCGGCATCGCTTTGCATTTGTTGGGACAACACAAAGATGCAGTTTTGCAACTTGAGAAAGTGCAAGACAATGCAACCGCCAGTTTCTATCAGGCGGTTTCTTTAATCGCTTTGAAACAGTACGACGAAGCCGATAAACAGTTAGAAGCAGCAGCCAAGCTGGGCTACGATTCCATTGAATGCTCTCTCAGAAGAGCAGAAACACTGCGTCTGGTAGGAAAACTGGACGAAGCAGAAGCGATTCTTTCATCCATCGCCAAAGATGCCGCCGGCCGTGCAGAGTATTCATTCCAGATGGGATGTATCCGCTCGGACCGAGGCGATCTGTACGGAGCCATCGAATATTTCGAACGCGCCGTCGACATGGACCCGCGTCATTCACGAGCGATTTTCCGTCTGGCAGGAGAAAACGCCTCACGCGGAAACGATGAAGACGCGATTCGCCTTTACGAACAATCACTCTCCAGTCCTCCCTTTTATCTCGGTGCGATCCTGAATCTGGGTCTGCTCTATGAGGACATGGAAAACTATCCCGCCGCCGCATTTTGTTTCCGACGGATCCTAGAAGCGGATCCGAACAACGAAATGGCTGCGATGTACCTCAAAGACATCGAAGCGGCTGACAACATGTATTACGATGAAGAGACCGCACGCAACGAAGCCCGCATGAAACAATTGCTGGATCGTCCTGTGACCGACTTTGAACTTTCCGTTCGTAGCCGCAACTGTCTGCATGCGATGGATATTCATACGCTGGGTGATCTGACCCGGGTCAGTGAAAACGATCTGTTAGCCGGTAAGAACTTCGGTCAGACTTCTCTCGACGAAATTCGTGAGATGCTCTCCTCCTTCGGCTTGCACATCGGTCAGAACCTGCACGAGGCTCTGGGGACAGAAGGCGGTTACGCTGCCTTGCCGCCTGAACTGGCTGATAACCCGGTCACAGAAAAGCCGATTTCCGATCTGGGACTTTCTGTCCGTTCAAGAAAATGTATGTCGCGTCTTGGAATTGGCACCATTGGTGAACTACTGCGTCGCAGTCCGGATGAGTTGCTGGCCAGCCGTAATTTCGGTGTGACCTCGCTCAACGAAATCCGCGAAAAACTGGGCGAAATGAACCTCAAGCTGCGTAACGATTAGTGAATCCGAAAGATGCGGAATTTCTCTCAGAGAACTCTTGCCAGATCTTTCCTGATTCAATAAACTCCGGTGCCGGGTTCAAAGCTGCTACCGTGGCGAACCCGAGCTGAGCTACTGTGTCTGAGATACAGAAAATACATTACCCGGTAGTGTAATGGTAGCACAGCAGATTTTGATTCTGCTAGTCAAGGTTCGAGCCCTTGCCGGGTAATCTTCAATAAAAAACGCATTCCAATCTGGAATGCGTTTTTTTACGTCTAGTTCAAACAAACCGCTGGTGCGAACTACATTCGCTCGCAGGTTCGAATTCCTAAGAGAGACAAGCCGTGTTCAATCACCCGTGCCGTTAAGTCGCAGAGCAGCAGTCGGCTGGTTTTCACCTGTTCCTCTTCGGCTTTCAGCACGTGGCACTGGTTGTAAAATGAGCTGAAGAGATTCGAGAGTTCAAAGAGGTAGTTGGTCAGATAATTGGGTCGGGCCTCAATCCCGACGCTCTCCAGAATTTCTGAATAACGGTTGATCTGCAGCGCTAAAGCACGTTCCGTCTCTTCCTGCAGACGCAGGGCTGACTGATTTGCTCTCAGGGACTTGCGGTCAATCTGTCCCTTTCGGAAAATACCTGAGACCCGGGCATACGCATACTGCATATAGGTTGCGGTATCGCCTCGATTCGCCAGCATCTTGTCCCAGTCAAACATGTAATCGCTGTCTCGATTGTGCTTCAGGTCCGCGTATTTGATGCCACCCAAGCCGATGATTTCGGCAATTTGCTTTCGTTCTGCTTCACTCAGTTCCGGACCATCCGGCTTGGCTTCATCATTTTCAGCAATGATTGTGTAGGCTCTTTGGATCGATTCATCCAGCAGGCTTTCCAGGCCGACATTATCGCCTGCCCTGGTTTTCAGTGGCTTTCCATCTTTACCCAGTACAGATCCAAAGCTCACGTGCTGCAGTTCCAGATTCTGGAAGCCCCACTCTTTCACAGTGGCAAACAGCAGTTGAAAATGCTCGCTCTGTCGGGAGTCAACCACGTACAGCACGCGATCCGCTTTCAGTTCCTCCGCTCGGTATTTGATTGTCGCCAGGTCAGTCGTCGCGTAAGTAAACGCACCATCCTGCTTCTTAACGATAAAGGGGGCTTTGAAGCCTTTGACAAAAACACAGATCGCGCCCTGACTTTCTTTGGCGAGTCCTTTTTGTTTGAGGTCTTCCACGACATCAGCCAGCATGGGATGATAAAAACTTTCCCCCAGCGACATATCAAAATGGATGTCCAGCCGATCATAAACTACTTGGATTGCCTCCAGGCACGCGGGGAGAAACTGTTTCCAGAGTGCGAGGTTCTCGGCATCGCCGGCGTGCAGGTTAGCTGTTTCTTCGCGGGCCTGTCGAGCGATATCGGGGAAGGCGACCGCTTTGCTGTGCAGGTCCTCATCCTGTTCCAGCGCGGTCAGCTTTTCCTGCATCGAGGTGAGTTCCGATTTTCGTACTGCGATATCGGATTTCAGCTTCTTCTCTTGTTTCTGGATTTTTTTATCGGTCTGGTCGGCTGTCGATTCCAGCGTTTGCAGCTTGGCTTCCAGTTGTTCAAGATCGTTCTGCCTTAATGGGACAGCTTGCTTTGTACTATGGTAGTCAGAGAGTTGGTTGACCAGTCGATACAGGCGTGCCAGTTCATGGACTGGCTCTTTTTCAAAAGCGGCTTCATTCAGAAAGTGCTTGTATCCAAAAGTGATCATCCCGAACTGGGTGCCCCAGTCGCCGATGTGATTGTCGCCGACCACATCGTGGCCCAGAAACTTCAGGATTCGGTAGTTGGCGTCCCCGATGACGGTGCTTCTCAGGTGGCCGACATGCATCGGCTTGGCCACGTTGGGGGCCGAGAAGTCGACCACGACCTTTTGTGGAGTTTCTGTAACGGAGACTCCCAGTCGGTCATCCGTGACAAGCTGCTGTGTCTGTGCTTCCAGGCAGTCTTGTTTCAGTTTGATATTGATAAACCCGGGACCAGCAACTTCCAGGGGCTCGCAGAGATCAGATAGATCCACTTTTTCCACGATCTGGGCTGCCAGATCTCGCGGGCTGGTTCCCTTGATCCGGTTTGCTAAAGGCATCGCGAAGTTGGCCTGGTAGTCGCCAAATTTGGCATCCTGAGATGCTTTGAGCATTTCAATGACTGAAGACGGATCTTCTGTCCATTCAGCCAGAACGGGTTCAAATCGTTTTCTGAGTTCAGCGAGAATATTCATTTGATCATTCCAGTAGTGAGACCCTGATCTCTCTCTTTAATGGAAAATGTATGTGGCAATCCAATAGATGACGCCCAGAATACACGCTGGGCGCGGAGAATGGTAGAAACAGCGGTCTCTTCTGTCCGATGTCAGACGGAATCCGCTTTATCAGCGTTATGGGACTGCCAGTCAACCTTGGTGGCATCGGCCCAAAGGCGTTCCAGGTCGTATAATTCACGAGTTTCTTCTGTGAAAATATGCAGTACGATGTCTCCGTAATCGCCTAGAATCCATTCACTGTCCTTGCCTTCGATATTGCGACGGTGCGTACTATCGCGCTTCATTAATACGCGAATCTCTTCCGCGATCGCGTTGCTCTGTCTCATGTTTGAGGCAGTTGTGATTATGAAGTAATCAAATAAAGGCGTGATCTTAGCCACATCGAGCACAACGGTATCTTTGCCCTTAAATTGATCACAAATCCTGGCACAGAGACAGGCACGTTCCAGACTGGACGCACTTTCAATAGAATCGGGTTGTTGAGAAGGTTCAGTGTTGATTTTCGTGACCTTTAGCCTGTTTCAAATACTTAAAATAGCTCTAATGCGTATTGAATAATAAATCCGGCTATGACAACAGAAACCATACTCATCAATTTGATCAGAATGTTCAGGCTCGGTCCACTCGTGTCTTTGAATGGATCACCAACGGTATCACCAACTACTGTGGCTTTGTGCGCATCAGTTCCTTTGCCGCCATGAGCACCCGCTTCAATGTATTTCTTAGCATTGTCCCAGGCACCACCGGCATTAGCCATCATAATGGCAACTGCAAACCCACTCGTCAAGGCACCTACCAGGAGGCCGACTACGCCGGGAACTCCCAGAATGACCCCAACGGCAACCGGTGAAAGTAATCCCAGCATCGCAGGCAGGATCATCTCACGTTGGGCAGCAGCTGTACTGATTTCGACACAGGCGGCATAATCGGGTTCGGCCTCATTCTCCATGATTCCTGCTATTTCACGGAACTGTCGACGTACCTCGTCTACCATCGCCCCGGCCGCGCGGCCTACCGCCTTCATGGTCATTGCACAAAAGACGAATGCAACCATCACGCCAAAGAAGATACCTACCAGTACCTTGGGGTTCAGCAGCGAGAAATTATAGAAGCGGGAAAAGTCGGGCACCGTTGCTTTCTTGACGTCGACGCATTCTCCCCGTTCCAGTAGCTCGGTGATATCGAGGCCTCGGATCGTCGCGCCGACTTCGGCTTTCTCAATTTTTTCCCGACCGGGAGTCACTTGAGAAACGTTCAATGCCGGGAACAACAAGAACCCCTGATTGTTGTGTTCGGGCTCTTTTCCTTCCGAATTCACGGTTCGCAAGGCAATACAGTTTGAACTCAGCTTCAAGGCTGAAGCATTCGCCATGTCATCAGAGATGGTTTCTACAATCGCTGAGTTTTCGACCCAGCGTTCAAATCCAATCCGGACTTCTTCGACATACGCTGCCAGCAGTGCCAGGGCGGTCAATGCGGCTGAGCCAATCGCAAATCCTTTGCCTGTAGCAGCCGTTGTATTTCCCAGGCTGTCCAAGGCATCTGTTCGCTGGCGGACAAAAGGTTCCTGTCCGCTCATCTCGGCATTACCACCGGCGTTGTCAGCAATCGGGCCATAGGCGTCCGTCGCTAAAGTAACACCCAGCGTACTCAACATGCCGACAGCGGCAATCGCAACGCCATACAGGCCCATCGCGAAAATCTGTGAATTGGCAAAATCAAATCCCGTACAGAGTCCAAACGCCAAGATAATTGCGACGCCGATCACCAGGATCGGAATCCAGACGCTGTAAAAGCCTTCGGCAATCCCGGCGATGATGACTGTTGCGGGACCGGTGGAAGATTGATCTGCAATAAACCGGGTTGGCTTGAATTCATCACTGGTTGAATATTCAGTCCACTTACCAATGAGCCAGCCTGAAACCAGACCGCACACAATGGCGCCAAAGACGCCGAATAGCGGGGTGCCTACAAGTAAGGGAGAGTCGGCAGGAATGCCTGCAGACTGAGAGGGAATTACCAGCATGATCCAGACCAAGGCAAACGAAGCAATAATGACGCCAATTGCGCTGGTGTCGATTCCTTTGGCGAGTGCTTTTAACAGATTTTTTTGTGATGCGCCTTCTTCCGTTTTCACCATGAAGATACCAGTGACGGAAAGAAAGATTCCGATCGCTGCCAGACACATCGGCAGTAACAGGCACATCATTTGCATTTTGGGATAGCCGTGATAGGCGGCGACGCCGAGCGCACCACTGGCAAGGATTGAGCCGCAGTACGATTCATACAGGTCGGCTCCCATGCCGGCGACATCACCCACATTATCACCCACATTGTCTGCAATTGTTGCCGGGTTGCGTGGATCATCTTCCGGAATTCCCGCTTCGACTTTACCCACCAGGTCTGCACCGACGTCAGCGGCTTTTGTGAAAATACCACCGCCGACTCGTGCGAATAATGCCTGACTGCTCGCGCCCATACCAAAACAGAGCATGGTCACGGTGATCTCCGCCAGATCCATTTTGACGACCCAATGCAGCACGCCGAACCACAGGCTGATATCCAGTAAGCCTAAACCGACTACAACCAGCCCCATGACAGCGCCACTCCGAAAGGCAACCTGCAAGCCGTTGTTTAAGGAATCTTTTGCGGCATGGGCGGTTCGCGCACTGGCGAGAGTCGCGGTTCGCATACCGAACCAGCCGGCTAAAGCAGAAAAGAAACCACCTGTTAAAAATGCGAAAGGGACCCAGTGTGATTGTGTATTCAATCCAAATGCCATAAAGGCCAGTAAAGCACAGACGACGGCGAAGAAGACGGTGACGACTTTGAACTGTCGATCCAGATAAGCGCGGGCACCTTCACGAACATGTTCGGCGATCGCCTTCATTTTGGGATCACCTTCACTTTGATTGACCATCCAGCAGAAGAAGCGGAAGGCGGTAAATAAAGCAAAGATCGCACCAGCAATTGCGACGAGCCAGCTGATCACAACTGTTTCAGAAGCTGCCTCAGGTGGCGGGCTGGTTGTTGTATCTGCGGCGAATAATGAAGCCGAACAGAACAGAGCCGGAAAAGTTAAGGTGATGAGAGTTGTGAGAAAACGAACGGGAGAGAATCGAGCGCGGAAATGAAACCTCATCCTTAGAGTTAACCCCATTTTAAAAGCTGTTGTAAATCTTGTTGTAAAACCTCAAAACCTCAATTGATTCCGGGCAACTGTCAGCACGCAATTTTAGATGCTCAAAAAGTCACAAGTAAAAACATTAGCAAAACTCTATTCGGGGAGTGTAGCACGTGGCGCTCAATTTGCAATAACAGTAACTTAACAAAGTTCGCTAAACGCAAAACTTAAAAGCAGTGCAAAACGCAGGCGCAAAGAGAGTGAGTCAGCTGCAATGAGAGAGAGAAAATGGATGAGAGGACTTAAGCCTGCTCTGCAGTACTGCGATTGAAAACCTGGCTCGTATCGATCACATAGTCAGTATCGAAGGCCTGTTCGAAATCATACAGATCAACGAAATCTTCCAGTCGATCATTTTCTGTTTTGCGCATTCTGCCATGCTCAATCATTTCAAAGACCATCTTGCCGAAGTCTTTTGTAGCATGAACTCCCCACTGTTTAAAGACAGTCAGTGTCATCAGGCCAAACTGTTTTAGAGCAAGAGTCCGGACGCCTTCCAGAAGTTCCTGGCCGGAAACATGCGATTCTTCCTGCTCAGTTTCATTCGTGACTGAGCGTGCATAAATTTCTTGCGCCTGCTGTAACGCTTCAAATACAAAGTCGTATGCATTGGGGTGATACTGCAATTTTGGTTGGGACAGATTTGTGGCAGATGTCATTATTTCACCCATACCCTTTAGAAAACTTTATATCTACGGTCTAGAGAGGAGTCTCTTATCCTAGTGTTTCGATCTGAGCGACATTGGTCAAGACTATCTTATCAGATAACGCTTCAGATATTGAAAAATTATCTTGGGGAACTTCAGGAAACACAATCCTGTTCACCCTGTTTTTTACTATTCAAAATCGTGTGAGTTGAATCTGTTCATTGATTCGTAGGAGTTTCTCCTTTTTTCTTTTTGATGACTTCCAGAATCTCTTTTCTATGGACAATTGTCTTTCGTGAGTCCGGATAGACCACTTGCACACATTCAGAAAGAATTTCCTGATTCGTCACTTTGCCTTCGCCCTGTATGGTGATCACGGTTGAGCCAATGGGGGGCAGTTCTTTCTTATAGTTTCGATACGTATCATACTCGTAGCGCAAACAGCATTTGAGTCGCCCGCATCGTCCTGATAGTTTATTCGGATCCAGCGATGTTTTCTGCAGCTTGGCCATTTTCATGGAGACCGGGGGCATTTCTGTCAGGTGCGTACCACAGCAAACGGTTTTGCCACAATCGCCATAGTCGGCCAGTAGCTTGGCTTCATCGCGAACACCAATCTGCCGCATTTCAATCCGCGAGCGATATTTACGGGCCAGTGCTTTTACCAGCTCGCGAAAGTCGACACGTTTTTCAGCGAGATAATAAAAAATGACCCGTTCACCGCCGAAAAGATGTTCGACATCCACTAGCTGCATTTGCAGTTTGTGTTCATTCACCAGTTCCTGGCATCCCTGGAATTCTTTTCGTTCTTCATGACGGTTCTGGTCGCGAGTACGATAATCATCGTCTGTGACCAGGCGGATAATGCGTCCTGTCGGATCAGATGTTTTCATAAACGAACGGACTCGCTCCGTCGCTGGCGAGAGGACCTCACCCCATTCGTGGCCGCGATCACTTTTGATAATCACAGTGGCGTTGCGGGGGAGTTCGGCCTGGCCTTTGAAAGTAAATTCGCCAATCAGTCGCGTCGAACCGTAGCGAACAATATAACCTGATACTTCGGTATTCATTTATGACAATTTCATTGATTTGAGATTGAGCCAGGCGACCAGAATGGAATTGAAAAACATCTTAGAAATATCGGAGGCCTCCCGGAATCATTTTAGTATACCGAATCCGGAGCGGGCAATCTTCACATATTCTCGGGAAAATGAATTTTTTGAAAACTGCTGCAGTCCCCTTCCAATGCCTCTGAGCCCTGTTTATTTCATCTGTATACCTCTTAGATCTTCGCTCAAGCTTTCAATACAGAGTGCGATCGTGGCGTTTCTAGCAATTTCTTCTTCCGTCTGCAGCATGCGATCCAGCAGATTTCCGATTATTTCGATCTGGTCTTCCGGTTCTCCTGGAATCCCGGCAACAAATTTTCTGATAGAGTCAGACTCTAAGCCCGAATTGCAGCCAGCGGCAATCTGCAATGCCTGATGATAAAAATCAGCGCAAAATTTAATGATCCAATTCGCTGTTTTCCGTTGTGCCGCCGTATTCCCTCCGACATCGTCAATGGCTTGCATGACGGCCTGCGAAAATACCTGGGGCTGGAAAGGATGTTTGCCGAGGATACGGGTGATATTTACCCGCAGTGCTGCCAGATTTTCGTCCAGAAGCTGCCTGGCGGTGTTCAGTGAGCCTTCCGAGACTCGGGCAATCTGGCTTGCCTGTTCTGCAGAATCAAGTAATTGTTGTTCGATGAGTAAATCAGCGACATCCTCTTGTGACAGTCGTCCGAATCGCATCAGCTGGCAGCGGGATCGAATCGTCGGCAGGATCGCATCCAATTCGCTGGCGATCAAAATCATCAAATAGTTGGCAGACGGTTCTTCGAGCGTTTTAAGCAACGCGTTGGCACTCTCTGCGTTCATTTTGTCTGCATCATCGATGATGGCTATCCGTCGATCTCCGACCATCGGGCGTAATGACATCTCATAACAAACGCCTTCACGGCCGCGGTGGTCATCCCCACCGATGATCAAGCTCAACGGCAAAATGGCTTTATCGGGCGGGCACTCGACCGAAATCAAATCGGGATGAGTTCCTGCCACCATCTGCTTACAGGAAGCACATTCGCCGCAGCTCGTCAACTCGTCTGCTGATGTTTGATCACAAAACAAACATTGTGCCAGAGATAAGGCGACTCGTTTTTTACCAATTCCGGCATCTCCGGCAAACAGGAGTGCGTGCGGCAGGCGGCCTCGAGATAATGCACGTTGCAGCATTTCCAGTATCGGTTGATGACCTCGGATTTGATCGGTTGTCATTCTCGGTTTCCATTCTGATCAAACAGATCAACGTTCCTGCTCAGACTCAGCTGTGACAGCAGGATCAATCCAGCCTAACACCGTGCCTTCCTCAACTTCAGTACCTGGCTGACACTCACAGGCGATGACGGTTCCCGTACAGGGAGACTCAATGTCAAAGGTCACTCCCGGCATCAACAGTTCGACAACACGATCTCCAGCAGAAACCTGCTCTCCTACTCGCGTGAGCCATAAACTCACTGTCAAACGTTGGTTCACAGTGCCTAATGCAGGAACAATGATCGGGGTCGTCATTCAGGAATCATTTCCCAGTACAGCCGCCATTTCGCCTGCATTGTAGCTGGAGCGAACAAACGGTCCACTGGCAACCAGTTTAAAGCCCATTGCCCGGACCTGATCGCCGACTTCATCAAATTCTTCCGGCGGAAGAAATCGTTCGACCGGTAAATTCTCAGGCGTTGGTTGCAGATATTGTCCGATTGTAATCATATCACAGCCGGTGGCCCGCAGGTCGGCACAGACTTCCAGCACTTCTTCTCTTGTCTCACCCAGTCCCAGCATCAACCCGCTTTTGGTGATGATGGACGGATCTGTTTCTTTGACTTGAATCAGCAAATCCAGGGTTCGCTGATACACGGCATTGCGACGGACCCGGTGATAGAGCCGAGGGACCGTTTCGGTATTGTGATTGAATACGTCAGGGCGCGCTTCGGTGACTCGATGGATGGCCGCGCGATCGCCGCGGAAATCGGGTGTTAAAACTTCGATGTCGGCTCCGGTGCGCTCTCGGACTGCCAGGATGCAGTTATAAAAATGCTCAGCACCGCCATCGGGTAAGTCATCCCGTGTGACGGATGTGATCACAACATGTTCCAGCCCCAGCCGAGCCGCTGCTTCCGCGACGCGTTCCGGCTCATCAATCTGAACGGTCTCGGTTTTTCCCTTCGCAATCGAGCAGAAACCGCAAGGCCGCGTGCAGACATTGCCCAGAATCATCAATGTTGCCGTTTTGTGAGACCAGCATTCCGTGCGGTTTGGGCACTTGGCGCTTTCACAAACGGTGACCAAATTTAAATCGTCGATCACATTACTGGTAAATGACATTCCCGGTTTGGGAAGTGGCCGTTTCAGCCACTTGGGGAGCCGCTGTCGTGGAGCAGGTTGAGTGTCTGTCAGAATATTAAGTGTGGACATAAACTTTTTTCTTCACTCTATTCAATAAGGGGTGTCGTGTGAAAACAGGGGTATCCCGATATCCGAACCGCGAAACAAGGTTCCGCACAATACTTTCGCGAACAGAACTCATACTGGCCTCGCGCGTCAGCGTGGCGGACAGCGATGTCAGGCGATGATCGTATCGATTGGAGTCAACCAGGCGCAGTAATTTCATGTCTGGTGAAACATTAATATAGAACCCATAGTAAGAAATCCAGGATTTGATCGCAGCCCCCAGACAGGCAAACTGCCCACAACGACTGGAAATTCCTTCGGAATCGGGTTGGACCTGTGCTTCTACGCTTTGCTCGGCGGCCATCGCTATGATCGCCTGTTCCAGTCCCTGCTTATACTCCTGAAGTCCAATTCCCAACTGTTTTAAGGGGAGAACGGGGTATACTGCCAGTTGTCCCGGTGCATGGAAGATGGCGCCGCCACCGCGGTTCACCCAGCGGGTTTCGATTTGGCCCGATTTGAACTCCTGGTGGGAATCCACCAGTTGGGCGTGGCTTCCTTCACGTCCGATTGTAATCAGCGGTGGGTGTTCACAAACGAAAAGCACGGCTGACTCACTTTGATCTCGACGCAGTTCCTGTAAAGCACGTTCCTGTAATGTCAGCAGCGAATCAAAATCAACACAGCCCAGCATATAGACTTTCATCGTTCGATCTTGATGATGTGCGTGTTGAATAAAGGGCTGCTTGGTATTCATGGTTCCGTCAGGAAGGGGACAAGTTTACATTTAAGGCGGGCTTTCCGCAGTCTACCGCTATTTTCAGCGGTTGGGCGCATGAGTCAATCGAAGGCACTCAAAAAGTGGGACAGTCTTCCTTGATCCACCAGGCAGGGGACTCAAAGACATTCTTCCCGTTAAGTTTTTAAGGGGATGTCATCATTGGATTTTACGGTGACTGCTGAATAATCCAACAGCATAATGTCTTATATTACACCAACTTGCAGAAAATCGGCTGGTTCCGTCAGGGGGGGACGACTGGAAATCGTCATAACCGGAAAATCTTATAATTTCGGTTTATCTTAAAAAATCAGCATATCTGGTTCAATTCCGGGAATCCTCACACCCGATAAAGAGAGATGGATAATAATAGCACACCGTTTTGAAATTTATTTGATCTCACCAGCTCTCACAATTCTCGTCATGTCAATCCAAAACACAAATCAGTCCCTATCCAGCAGTAAATTCCAATCGGTAAGGAGAATCACAATGCGACGCGGAAAAAAGATGCTCGCGATATTTTCAACTATGGTAATGAGTGCGAGTATCGCAACCGCCGATGATCGCATGTTTGAATCAAGGTCCCCTTTTGATTCAGCTCCCCCATCAAAATCGACGAGTGAGTTCTACTCGGGGCAATCGAAGGCGGATGCTTCACCTGTCAGTAACACGGGGCGAATCACCATTTCACAGCCCCGACAGAAAGCAGCTGTCTCACGTCAGGCAACGCAATACAAACCAACGGGCAAAGCCAAGCTCTCACAGGTTCCGAACTACTATAAAGAACTGTTCGGGCAGGAGCGGCCTTATCGTCGTCTGGAAAACAAAGACAAGACACCAGCGGCAAGCCAGTCTCCCTTCCAGCAGGTTGGACATGCTGAATCAGAAAACAGCCAGAAAAAATTCCGCTACGAAGAGTTCACTTCAGAGCAAGCGGGTAAAAAAGATATTGTTCATGCTGAATTTCAGGAGGGCAATCGTCAATCTGCTCAAGGTAAGATTCAACAGGTTAGTGCGGGTGGAAGAAGCACCGAGCAATTTCGTTTGCCAACGGACTTCAAACGACCTGCTCCAGAACCCACAAATGTTGTTGTTCCTCGAATTCCGAATCAAAAGACAGTTGAGAACAAACATCATCTGACTTTCGGAAATACGCAACAGGAAAATAAAGTAACCCAGCCTACAGGAATTACGATTTCTGCTTCACCAAACAGTCGTCGCACTAATGAGCCGACTTTGAAACCCGTTGGTATTTCTTCTGAAGAAGTCAGCGGAAAGGTTTCTCACAAGTGGATTAAGAAAAGCGAAATCAATGTCGGCCAGGAATGTGAGTTTGAACTGGTGATCAAGAATGAAGGCAAGCAGTCTGCCAAAGATGTTCTGGTAGAAGCATTCTTTCCGGTCTCTGTTCGACTGACAAATTCTGTTCCTCGTCCGAGTTCCAGCCGCGATCATCTGGAATGGAAATTTGAATCGTTGAAAGCCGGCGAAACAAAATCAATCACAATTTCCATGATCCCCAGTCAGCGTGGTGCCATCTCGGCTTCTGCCCATGTTCGCTTCACCAACGTGTTGACCGAATCATTCACTGTTGCAGAACCACTGCTGCAGGTCGCCGTCAAAGGACCTACCAACGTCATGATTGGCGAACCAGCTTCACAGTCTGTGACGATCTCCAATCCGGGGACAGGAACCCTGCACAACGTTGTTCTTGAAGCTGAAATTCCCAAAGGACTGGAACACGTGACAGCCGAGTATCTGCAGATGCAGGTCGGTTCACTCAATCCAGGTGAAACGCGAACGATTCGTCTGGCATTGGCTGCCGTCATGGGCGGTGAGCAGGTTGTGAAAGTGATGGCAAAAGCAGAAGGTGGTCTCCAGCAGGCGACACAAGCTCGCGTCAATGTGATTGCACCTAAGGTACAGGTTGCCATTGATGGACCGGGGCTGCGGTATAAAGGTCGCAGTGCTCAGTATGTCATCACAACTCTGAACGATGGTGCTGCTGCAACCAACAATGTTCGTGTCTTACACAAAATTCCAGCCGGCTTCGAATTTGTCAAAGCCGATCATGGCGGTCAGTTTAATCCGGAAGATTCCACCATCAGCTGGTTCCTGGGACGTATGGAACCTGGCCAGTCTGCGAATGTAAATCTGGAATTGAAGACCAAAACGATTGGTAACTACGTTCATCATGTTCGAGCGATCTCAGAACACAACGTGAAATCAGATGCTCAGATTCAAACTCGAATTGAAGGTACAGCACAACTGGTTCTCGAAATTGCCGATCTGGACGACCCGGTTGAAATCGGTACAGAAACTGGTTACAAAGTCGTCGTTCAGAACGACGGTAGTAAGTCTGCTTCCAGTGTTTCTGTCTCTTGTGAATTGCCACCAGGAGTTGAATTGATCTCTGCAACCGGCCCGACTCAGCACATCGCTGAAAATGGTGTGGTTGTCTTCAAGTCGCTGGGAGATCTGGCACCCGGAGATTCAGTTCAGTACCAGGTCATCGTGCGGGGTACTGTTGAAGGAAACCATCGTTTCCGAGCACGTCTCGCCAGCGATTCCATCCGCGATCCACTACTGTTTGAAGAGTTGACTCGATTCTATCGAGACTAATCGAATCAGAGTGTGACGAGAAAAAACAAAACCAGGTCAGAACAATCTGACCTGGTTTTTTTCGTTGAAGCAGAACCCAATTGGGACAACGAACCTTGTTTCAAGTAGTTTGTACGCTGATCATTTCTCTGGAATCCAGCTGTTGTACTAGATTCCGTCTCAGAGGGGCCGCAGAGAAGTTGGATTACTTCCTCTGCCAGATGACGAGCTGATGATGCGGTTTTCCCTGCTTGCCGTTGGAAATCTTGAGTACCAGATTATTCCGCGTTTGATTCTGGCTTAAGACCTGACGGAATTCACTCAGATTTCGCACGGGAGTCCCGGCGACTTCTTCGATGACGTCATATAAACCAACAACGCCATGAAGCGAACTCTGTTGGTCTACATTCATCACCAGTAATCCCGACTGTGATTTCTCAAATCCCAACTGGTCGGCGAGATCTTCGTTCATGCCGTAGAGTTGTAGGCCTGTCAGGATATCCTGCGCTTCGGAATACTTGACTTTCTGGAAACTCATCGGTTCCGCCGGAGTTCTGAAGCGTCGTGAAGATTGTTGAGATTCTTTTTGCTTCCGCTCCAGTTCGTCAAGAATTTGTCTGTTAGCCAGTTCGACCATCACATTCACTTTGCGGCCATTTCGGAGCAAAACCACGCTGACTCTGTTGTCGATGGCAGTCAGGCTGACCAGGTTGATCAAGTGATTCTGATCCAGAACATCAATTCCGCCGAAACTCAGGATGACATCATCATATTTCAAATTTGCACGAGAAGCGGGCGTGTTTGAAATCACTTTCACAACGCGAGCACCTCTGACACGGTCCATTTTTAATCGTCCCGCTGTTGCGACGCTGAATTCGGGGTCGAGCTGAACGCCGAGGTAAGCCCGATACACCTGACCGTATTTGACAAGCTGATTAAAGACGTGTCGTACCAGCTTACTGGGAATACTGAAACCGATACCATCATTGCCTCCACTGTTGGAAGCGATCGCCGTATTGATCCCGATGATCTTCCCTTCCAGGTCAATCAGGGGGCCACCACTGTTACCAGGATTGATTGCAGCATCGGTCTGTAAAAAGTTTTGATTAAGAACTTCCGAACCACTGCCTAATTGAAGCGAACGGCGTCCCTTGGCGCTGATGATTCCCAGCGTCACCGATTCGCTTAAACCAAACGGGCTTCCCATCGCCAAAACCATGTGTCCGATATCAAGCTTGTCGCTGTCGCCCCAGTCTGCCGGGGTCAGGTCTTTGACGCTGATTTTCAAAATTGCTAAATCGGTGTCTTTGTCTTCCCACTTCCGCTCGGGGTGAATCACGCGACCATCGTGCAGTTGAATCGAAATCGAACGTCCATTCGAGTCACGGACGACGTGTCTGTTCGTCACGATATACAAACCAGGAGCACCTTCGCCACGCACAATTACGCCGGAGCCGGTCTCTTCCACGGCACCGCGTGGAGTCTGACGCTCGCATTGAATATGCACTACACTCGGGGTGGCCAGTTTTGCGATCTTGGCCAGATGCTTACTGCCATCGTGTAGAGAAGAGTGTCCAAATATCGCAGAATGCTGTTGACGTCGGTTACTCTGTGAAGGAACTTTCGCTTCCAGTTGCTTTGAGTTCAGAGGAGACTCAAAGCAGGTATTCCATAGAGAAGCAGAAGCAATAAGTGCAAGCACGAGCAAAAGCGAGTATCGGTTTTTCATATTGCAAATCTCTCAGCGTGACTCAGGAACCTTTTGCATACCAGCTATTTCTAGCTACGGCTAAAAAGGCAATCCTTCGCCAACTGCCGGACGATTTGATTACATGAAGTCAGTTGCAAAGCTGATTTCATGTAATACGCAGGGAAACCAGATTGATTGCGCTGAGGCTCTCCAGAGATCGAATCAGCTATGAGGGAATGTCGTTTGTGGAGAGATGAATAAACGCAATCAAGTCGCTGGGACCCTCTGTCGTTTATTATCGGAGGGAGAGATTATTTTTCGAGATCTAAATCGTGAATTCTGACTTCTTGATCGTTAAGACGTCCTTCGTACTCGTAGGCGTTTTCCCAATCGCTAGCAAGATCATGATTGGTTAAGCCCATTGATTCGCGCTGTTGTGCACAATCGACACAAAACATCGTATATGGAACCGCCTTAAGCCGCGCAATCGGAATATTTTTATTGCAGTTCTCGCAATGACCATAGCGACCTTCCTGGATCAATGAGATCGCACGGCGAATCTGCATCAATTCTTTATATTCGATTTCCGCCAAGTGCGATTCCAGCCCCTGACGTGTTTCACGCAAGGCGGCATCACCACTATCTTCTACTGTAGAGCGGCTGGCAGAAGATCCTTCTGAACTGTCGCTCACCAGCTTTTTAAGCTCATCTCGTCGATTCAACAGTTGCTGATGCAACCGGATTATTGCGTCTTTTCGGACCACGCTCATTTCCCCTCATAAAAATCATTTTCGGCAAGCAAATTCAAAAGTGGGCTTTTATCAAACATAGCTTTTAAATGAGCTTAAGTTATTAGAAACATTGCTAGATTTTAAATCAAATGCCTCCGTGATTATTATTCAATACGTGAATTAAATGTCGAGAGTTGGAAACTTTTAAAATTCAAAAAATCTACACAAGTTAATAATATCTAAATACTTATGGGGGGATCAGAATTTACGATTCTGATCAATTTCGGCTAAACGCCACTCGTTTAATTCAAATTTTGCTGATACGACTTATGGGTCGCATGTTCAGTGGGGTGTCGTCTTCTTTATGGCTTCCTGATATTGACCGATCTGTTTGATTCCTATGTAATACGCGCCCCTGTTTTTCCGCATCTTCATTATGGGTTGATTGATCAGCCACAGTCAGCGATTGGGAAACGTGTTTACTACCTTCGACCGTTATTTATTAAAACGCTATTTTCATGTGTTCATCATTGGGTTCATCGCTACCTACGGACTCTATGTCGTATTCGATGGATTTACGAATATTGATGGCTTTCAGGCGGGCATTAAAGATGATTCTTCAACCAGCCTGCTGATGATCATGCTGGAATACTATACATTTCAGTCCAGCATCTTCTTTGATATGGTCAGCCCGATCCTGACGGTCCTCTCTGGAGTTGTCGTGTTTTCGCTGATGGTTCGGCATGGAGAGCTGAACCCGGTTCTTTCGGCGGGAATTCCAACGTATCGACTTGCGATTCCGCTCGCTTTGGCAACGATCGTGGTCAATTGCTTTATTGTCGCAAATCAGGAGCTCTTGATCCCCAACATTGCGGATAAGGTTCAGGCAGAACGCGGCGATTTGGGAAGTAGTTCTCAGTTTGTTGAACCCGTCTATGATTTCAGCACTCGGATTATGATTAACGGACAGGAACTCTATCTCACTGATAAAAAAATGGTGAATGCCGAGTTTGTATTGTCAAAGCCGACAGTACATGACTTTGTGACTGTCAAAGCCAGTGAAGCCTTTTATCAGCCTGGAACTCTGGACAGTCCAGGAGGCTGGTTACTTAAAGATGCCAGACCTAACTATGCAGAACTGGAAATCGCTGAGTTTGCGAAAGAAATGATTCTCACTGGCACAAATCCCAATGATATTTTTATCGTGACAGATGTCGGCTGCGATCAACTCTGTAACCGCAATACCAGTGCTTTGATTTCGACGCCCGAATTAATTGCTCGCATTAATAATCCCTCTTTCAGTGATCTTTCAATTCGCAAGCAGACGCTCGACCTGCATTCCCGCTTGACCCGACCTTTTATGAACCTGATTGCTGTCATGATGTCGATTCCGTTTGTGCTGCGGAAAGAGAGTCGTAGCCAAATCTTAAATATCGCCATCTGTTCCTGCGTTATGGGGAGCCTGTTTGCGATTTCGCAGTGCTTCTTTTATCTGGGGACAGCCCGGATTATTACTCCCGATCAGGCTGCCTGGTTTCCGGTGATCACCTGCGGCGCAATGGCCGCCTGGTTTTCCAATCGTGTCTGGACCTGACGGGGAATACTGGAAATGAACTTAACCGCTTTGTCCCAGATCCATCAGCTGACCAAATCGATCCAGCACCCGAATTTTTAAAGGGGCAAACCGTGGTTGATCGAATGCCCCCGTTTCTACCAGGCGTAGCGACACCTCTCGTGTTTCCTGTAAGATTGCTTCATCACGTCTCAAGTCAGCCACCCGCAGAGGGAGTTCTCCATGCTGACGGGTACCAAAGATGTCGCCTGGACCTCGTGCCTGGAAATCCGCTTCCGCAATTTCGAAGCCATCGGTCGTCTGCTCCATCACCGCCAGTCGTTTTAAAGCGTCTTCACTTTCGGTATAGGAGAAGAGAAAACAATGACCACGATGCACGCCGCGTCCGACACGACCCCGTAACTGATGCAGCTGTGACAAACCAAAACGGTCGGCTTGGAGGATCACCATTAACGTTGCGTTAGGAACGTCAACACCCACTTCAACCACCGTGGTGGAGACCAGCACTTGAATGCTGCCGCGATGAAATGCATTCATGATCTGAGCACGTTCTTCGCGATCCATCTGTCCATGCACCAGGCCAATCAAGGCGGAAGACAACTCGCTTTTCTGCAGCTTGCGATAGACTTCTTCTGCGCTGGAGCGAATGTTCTGCTCATCCTCCGAATCGATTCTCGGACAAACAATATAGGCCTGTCGCCCTGCTGCAATTTGAGCCCGCAAAAACTCCCACGCCTTTTTCCTCTGTGGCGTTGTACTCACACGGCTGGTCATGACTGGCTGTCGTCCCGGCGGAAGTTCCGAGTTCACCGAAATATCCAGCTCTCCAAACTGAGTCAGGCACAGGCTGCGGGGAATCGGCGTGGCCGTCATTACCAGCATGTGCGGCGTATTTTCGTCGCTGGTGAAATGCGCTCTCTGCATTACACCAAACTTATGCTGTTCGTCAATAATCACCAGACCCAGATCATGATATTTCACGTCCTTCTGAACGACCGCTTGAGTTCCGATGATCAGTTGCTTTTGACCGGTTGCAATCTGTTCCAACGTGGTTTTCCGCTCAGCGGCTGAAAGGCTACCGCTGAGAATACATCGCTCGACCCGGCTGTGTTTCAATATCGTATTGATCGTCTCCCAATGCTGTACCGCCAGTAACTCGGTCGGCGCCATCAGCACTGCCTGATAACCGCCGGCAATCGTGGCCAGCATCGCATAAATCGCGATCGCTGTTTTACCGGCACCGACATCCGCCTGCAGCATCCGATGCATCGCACGACCCGAACCCAAGTCGGCACTGATCTCTTTCACGACCTGATTCTGCCCTTCGGTGAACTCATAAGGAAACAGTCGTCGAATTCGAGCATCGATTTTCGCAGTCACTTTGAGCAGTGGCGCATTATCCACACACGTCCACATCCGCCGACGCATCGCCAGTCCCAGTTGAAATTCCAGTAGATCATCAAAGATGACACGATGCACGCCGGCGTGATATTCTTCCATAGTCTGTGGCTTGTGCATCTGAATTACCGCTTGGGATAACGGTATCAGAGAGTGTTCTTCGCGAAACGCTTCCGGCAGATAATCGGGAATCAGATGCGCATATTCATCGACGGCCGCACGTACCATCCGCCGCATCTGATACATCTTGATGCCTTCGGTCAGACTGTACTTTGGCAGAATCAAACCTTGCGGGTCATCCAGATCTTCTTCCAGTGCCTGGTACTGCGGATGCGACATTTCCCACTTACCTGAGCGACGCTTGGCCTTGCCTGAAAACATCAGAAACTGGCCTTGAAAGAAGCGTTTGATAACCCAAGGCTGATTGAACCAGGTTCCTTTGAGAAAACCGGTTCCGCAATCCAGTAGAATGGAGGTGATCGTGCGACCCCGGGAAATCGTACGGGCATCCAGATCAACTACTTTTCCGCAGACCGAAGCGGGCTGGTCATCTTCCAGTTCATTGACCGGGCGGACATCAGTCAGGTCAAGTACGCTGCGCGGCAGATGCCACAGGACATCTTCCACGGTCTGAATCCCGATTTTGGAGAGTACTTCCGCGCGTTCCGGACCCACTCCATTAAGAAATTGAACGGGAGTTTCCAAAGGGGATTCGGTCATCGCATTTCAGAACCCGGGGTTGATCAATCAGACTGACTCTGCAGTTTCAAAGCATATTCGACAGCCAGTTCATCACAGCGCTCATTTTCGGGATGACCGCTATGACCTTTAATTGTGGTGAATTTCACTTCATGCTGCTCCAGTAGCGCATCCAGTTCTCGCCACAATTCTTCGTTTTTGACGGGCTTCCAGCTCTTGCCTTCCCGTCGGCGCCAGTTATTTTTCTTCCAGTTAGGCATCCACTCCAGGGAGCCTTTCGCTACATAGACACTATCCGTAACGATCTCGACGCGCGAGCGGCGTTTTAAAAGCTCCAGGCCGGAAATCACAGCCTGCAACTCCATTTGATTATTCGTCGTGACCGTTTCGCCGCCCGAAAACTCTTTTTCCGTTCCCGTCGAGGGATGTCGCAGAATCACGCCCCAGCCTCCGGGCCCCGGATTTCCCCGACAGGCGCCATCCGTAAAGATTTGCACAAACGGAAGACTTTCCGGTTTCTCTGATGAATCGGGCATAATGCTTCAGGCGCAAGTCTGACGGGAAAAGAGTATGAATCTAAAGTGAATTCAGGTCGAACTGCAAACGCAGGGAACTTTACTCAAGGGGTGATTCATCCTGCTGCGGGTTCAAGAAACGAGACGGGATCAGAAAACGCAGTCTATCTTTCTCGATAGACGATTCGTCCTCGGTTCAGGTCATAGGGTGATACTTCGACCACAACTTTGTCACCAGGAACAATACGAATGAAGTGCTTTCGCATTTTGCCGGCAACGTGCGCCAGGACCTGATGCCCGTTTTCCAGTTCTACTCGAAATTGAGTATTCGCCAGTGCCTCTGTCACTGTACCTTCGACTTCAATGGCCTCTTCTTTGGCCATAACAATGGTATCCTATCCAATAAAGTTCAAAAAATGGGAATAAGCGAAACAATTCGCATAAACCTAACTCCTGACTGTTCCTGACCAAACAGGGATCGACAGCCGGAGAAAATCTGTTCTGCTTATTGTGACAGGGGACCGTCGAATATGCCAGTCTGAACAGACTCCCAACCGTCAATCCTTCTAATTCCCTTGGAAAATACCGGTATCTGATCCGCAAATTTCCAAATTTAGGACAACTTTTCCAGTTTTTACGGATCTCCTTGTCAAACGTGAGATAGATTTATCTAAAGGGAGTCGGAGTGCGCTCTCTTGAAGAGATTTCGTCTATTCACCACTCATTCTTTTCCAGACAGGCAAATTCAGACTGCCATTTGTCGTAAGGGTTGTTGAAATGCAATTTCTAAAAAGATTGCTCATTGAAGAAGATGGTCCCACCGCAGTCGAATACGCAGTGATGCTGGCTGCCATTGTGATGGTCTGTCTTGCTGCCATCGCCGCTGTCGGAACGAAGACGAACGCCTTATTCGAAAATGCGACGACGGAATTACAAAACCACGGCTAAGCCTCTTTTCTGTCCGCCCTCCCATTCTTTATCGTGCGACAGACATCCAGCTCCCGCTTCCCCAATCGCGCCTGCTAGATTTGCACTTCTCCCCTGATTGACTACACTGCAATCACGCAATGAAATCGAGTACGAAACACACTTTTCTTCAGTCTCACGGAACGGCTATGCCAGACTGCTATATCGCGTTGGGAGGAAATCAGGGAAATGTCCGGGAAACATTCTCCCAGGCATTGGAGCGTCTGAATCAGCATCCTGAAATCGCACTGATAGAGACAAGCCAATGGGTTGAAACCGCGCCCGTCGGCAGCCAAACCGATGCCACCTTCCTCAACGGGGCCGCGCATCTTTCCACCAGTCTCTCACCGGAAGCATTGCTGGCAGAATTGCAAGCGGTCGAAACGGAAATGGGCCGCGTTCGCGAAGTCCGCTGGAGTGCCCGTACGCTCGATCTGGATCTGCTGCTGTACGACCAGCTCATTCTTGAATCAGCGGGTTTGCTCATCCCCCATCCTGCCTTCTGGTACCGTCGCTTCGTGCTCGATCCGTTAACTGAAATCGCCGCCGATGTTCTGCATCCACAGAAACAAATCACGATCAAACAACTCCGGCAGCGTTTACTGAAACGGCCGTTTGTTTTTTCTATCGCAGGTCTTCCTCCTGACGAGGCAGCAGCACTGATTGACGGCCTCAAAGCGCAGTATCCCGATGTCGTCTTTACCTGTTGGGAATTAACCGAAAAAGTTCCCCAGGCAGAAGAACCCACACTGATTGCCTGGCTAGGCGCTCCGTATTCGGCCCCCAATGGGGATTTACTCCCTGTTTTGCCGCGTTTGGACCTGTCTGGAACGGGTTCTTTTACTGAACAAATCGTTCATGTCTTGCAATCTGCGCTGGATTTCCAATAAAAAACGTCTATACTATAATATTAAGGTTCGCCGATATTTTAATGATAAGGCTGTTCAGATTCTCACAGAAGGATGGATTCTGCCAGTCTCGCCCACCATCACTCTTCCCACCGTTTTGAATTTGGAGACCTGACACGATGTTGAATATCCTGGGTTCTCAAAAAAGTAAGTTTTGTGATCAGATTACTCGTAGAAACTTTCTCTCAATCGGTGGTCTCGCTTTAGGCGGCATGTCGCTTCCTCAAATCCTGCAGGCAGAAGCAGCAGCTCCGAAACGCAAACAACATAAAGGCATCATTATGATCTTCCTGCCGGGAGGTCCACCCCACCAGGATATGTGGGATATTAAAGTGGATGCCCCCAGCGAAATTCGTGGTGAATTCAACGCAATCCAAACCAACGTTTCCGGCATTGAAATCGGTGATCAGTTTCCACGCATGGCACAAATGGCCGACAAGTTTGCCTTCATTCGTTCCATGGTCGGTTCGGATGGGCGACACGACGCCTTTCAATGTCTGACAGGTCAGCGTTTCAATAATCAGCCTCTGGGGGGATGGCCCAGCTTAGGCTCGGTTCTTTCTAAGAAATACGGCGTTGTCGATCCATCGATTCCCCCGTTCCTCGGCCTGTCTCCCAAGATGGGGCACATGGAATGGGCTCGTGCAGGAGACCCCGGCTTTCTGGGGCTGGCACACGCACCGTTTCGACCGAACGGTGAAGGCATGGCTGACATGACGCTGAATGGGATTTCTCTGGACCGGCTTGATGACCGCAAAAACGTACTCCGCTCGCTCGATCAGTTCCGTAGTAACGTCGATGCTTCTGGCATGATGGAAGGCCTCGACTCCTTTACGCAGCAGGCGTTTGGAATTCTCACGTCCAGCAAACTCGCCGACGCGCTCGATCTTTCCAAAGAAGATCAACAGCTTCGCGATCGTTATGGCCGGGGAACCAAACAGCTTCGCGCCGATGGTGGACCGAAACTTCTCGATGATTTCCTCACCGCCCGCCGTCTGATTGAAGCCGGTGCCCGTTGTGTGACACTTGCCTTCAGTCGCTGGGACTGGCATGGCGGAAACTTCAAACGCGGTCGCGAAGACATGCCGATGCTGGATCAGGGTGTCACGGCCCTCGTCGAAGACCTCGAACATCGCGGCATGCTCGACGACGTTACCGTCGTTGTCTGGGGCGAATTTGGTCGAACCCCCAAAATCAATGCGAACTCAGGCCGCGATCACTGGCCTCGTGTTTCCACTGCATTGCTCGCAGGGGGGGGCATGAAAACCGGTAAGGTCATCGGTTCCACCAACCGACTGGGTGAATACGCAGAAGACCGTCCCGTGCATTTCCAGGAAGTCTTTGCCACCCTGTATCACAATCTGGGCATCGACGTCGAAACCACCACCGTCACCGACCTCCAGGGACGCCCGCGTTATCTGGTTGACAATAACCAGTACAAAGCCATGCCCGAACTCGTCTGATTAACCCGATATCTAAATAGACGTTGTATGCCACTGTTGGCTTGCTCAACTGTGAGTGTGGAAACGTTCGATCAACATTAAAAAGTAGGGGGAGACCCATGTGTCTCCCCGCGAGATCGACGTGTTTTTGGGTTAGACAGTTTGAACCGTAATTTTCGTCCCATCGATTGGTTAACTTTTTCGAACCTCACCAGGCGGGTGGCCACATAGACCCGCTCCTACATCACATTCCCACCTTCGGCGCATCGATTCTCAACAACGAATCGAAATCACCACGCTGTACTTTTCAATCAACTTTCTGTCAAATACACGTTCAACGCACATTGATCATCTAGCACTGTAAGTATCTATTCGAAAAAACAAACGCCAGCTTTGTCTGGTGAAGAGACTTGAAGGACCAACGATGCCCGATCCATCGATACCCGAGACTGTAGAATCCATCATTCGAGCACGCAGGACGGAAAAAGTGCTCTGTGATATTGAAGCACATCGTCCTGTTCCCGCCGATGTCGCGGAACGCAATCGAGAAATCGTACTCCAGTCGATTAAGACCGCGGGTTGGGCTCCCTTTCACTATCCGCGAAAAGTCGATGGCTTAGCGGAACCGTGGCGCGCCCATGTTTTATGGCATGAAGAAGCACAACAAGCTGCGATTTACCTGCGCGATGAGTTAGGCGTGACCTCGAAAGGACCCCGGTTGGCAGCCGCTTGCAGTGCGCTGGTCCTGGTGACCTGGTTACCGGAGTTTTATGACCTGGAAGCACAGAACGCATCCAAAAGTGACCGTGAAACACAACGCGCACGTGACGAAGAACACCTGGCTGCGGCTTCCTCCATGGTTCAGAATTTGTTACTGATGTTGACCGCCCACGGTATGGGAAATTACTGGTCCAGTGGTGGTAAGCTGGGAGGCCCCGAGATGTTCAATTATCTGGGCATTCCCAAGCAGGAGCGATTGCTGGCGGCCATCTTTATTGAGTACCCGGAAATGATGGATGATTCAACAGATCGCAAACCAGGAAGTCTGCGAAACGAGCGGAGTGATCAGTGGATTCGTGAAGTGACTCTGTAAGAACAAAAATCGTTCACATTCAGCAGGATCTCAACCAGCAATTAAACCTGAATCTCCGACAGTTCCTGCCAGAGCAGGGCACTGGCCAGAGTTCCCTGTCGAAAGGCTTCGAGTGAAAAGCGTTCATTCGGGCTGTGCAGGTTGTCGGTGTTCTGTCCCCACCCCAGCAGCAATGTCTCCACCCCAACTAGAGATTGAAACGTTTCGACAACCGGAATCGAACCCCCTTCGCGAATCATCACCGGAGCTGCTCCGAATGCCTGTTCGATGGCAGTGCGGGCGGCACTCATATACGGACTATGAAAATCAAACACCAGTGCCCGGCAGCCATGATAGTCGATGAATTCCATCGTTAAGCCTGGCGGCAATTGTTCGCGGAGAAACTGTTCGAGTGCTTTCGTCAACGCAGCCGGATCCTGATCGGGTACCAGGCGGCAAGTGATCTTTACGCGGGCCTGTGCCGGTACAATTGTCTTGGGGCCTTCTCCGGTATAGCCGGAAATCATCCCGTTCACATCACAGGTCGGCCGTGCCCAGCGACGTTCGAGTGTCGTAAACCCGGTTTCACCGGCGACCGCATTCACGCCCAGAGCGTTCATGAATTTGGCTTCATCGAAGGGCAGTGCGGCAAACTGATCCCGCTCTTCCTGTGTGAGTTCAATCACGCCGTCATAAAAACCGGGAATCTGTACCCGTCCCTGATCATCGTGTAGAGCCGCCACCATCTTCGCCAGCCCATTGCCCGGGTTGGTTACCGCACCGCCAAATACGCCGCTATGCAGGTCTTGACTGGGACCGTTGACGATGACTTCACACGCCAGAATGCCCCGCAAGCCGTAGGTGATCGCGGGAATGCCCGGTGCATACTGACTGGTATCGCTGATCACTGCGATGTCGCTCGCGACCAGGTCTTTGTTTTCTGCAAGAAATCGATCGAGGTTATCACTGCCGACTTCTTCTTCGCCTTCAATCACGAAGACCACGTTTACCGGCAGTTCTCCGTGGGTTTTCATCCACGCTTCCACCGATTTGATGTGAGTATACATCTGCCCTTTGTCGTCGGTCGCACCGCGGGCATAAATATGTCCGTCACGAATATCGGGTTCAAAAGGGGGCGTTTTCCACTGGTCCAGCGGATCGGGGGGCTGCACATCATAATGACCGTAAACCAGGACCGTCGGCTTATTGGCCGCTTTTTTCCAGGCACCATACACAATTGGATGCCCGGCTGTTTCAACGAAACGGCTTTCAATGCCCGCTGCTTCGAGTTGCTTCAAGACAAACTCGGCGCCCCGTCTGGTTTCCGAATTCAAAGTGGAGTCGGCACTCACGCTGGGAATTTTCAAAAAATCAACCAGCTCACTGACAAACCGATCCTGATGTTCTTCTAAATAATTGCGAACTTGCTCAACCATTGTTTTCCTGTAACCTTGATCCTGCTAAGTTATGGTATCACTGAAGGTGAGAGAGACTCTGTGAATGATGTCATGCTGTCTGAGTATAAGAACCTGCGGACCATTTGAGTATAGAAGTCATCCATGAAAACGGTAGATGTCGCAATAATTGGCGGGGGAATCGTCGGCCTGGCCACCGGCTGGCAAATTACCCAGCGGTTTCCCCACAAATCCATTTTACTTCTCGAAAAAGAAAAACAGGTTGCCCAGCATCAGACCGGCCACAACTCAGGCGTGCTGCATTCGGGTATCTATTATAAACCTGGTTCCTTAAGAGCCACCAACTGCCGCGAAGGCAAACTTGCCATGGAAGCCTTCTGCGATGCGGAAGAAATTCCCTGGGATCAATGCGGGAAAGTCATTGCCGCCATCAATGAAAGCGAATTCCCGGCACTTGATACAATCTTTTCACGCGGGCAGCAAAACGGCGTCACTTGTGAAATGATCGACGAAGCACGGCTCAAAGAATTGGAACCGCACGTTGCCGGCATTCGCGGCATCCATGTTCCGGAGACCGGTATTGTCGATTACAAACAGGTTTCCGCCCGACTCGCCGAACGCATTCAGGAAAAAGACAACCGGCTCCTCACCGGCACCGAAGTCATCGGCATCCAGCATCACAGCGATCACATTACCATCCAAACGAAGCAGGGCGACTATTCTGCGAAACAGGTCATCAACTGCAGCGGCCTGTTCAGCGACCGCGTCGCCCGCATGGGCGGTTCTCACCCCGCCTGCAAAATTGTTCCCTTTCGTGGTGAATATTATGAACTCAAGCCGGAAGCAGAGCATCTCTGCCGCGCTTTGATTTATCCCGTGCCCAATCCCGAGTTCCCGTTCCTCGGCGTGCATTTTACAAAAATGATTCACGGCGGTGTTGAATGTGGCCCTAACGCTGTTTGGGCTTTTGCCCGCGAAGGTTATACGAACCGTCAGATCAATGTCCGCGATCTGCTCGAATCGGCTACATATCCCGGCTTCCTGAAGATGGCCTTCAAATACTGGAAAACGGGGCTGAAAGAGATGTGGCGGTCGTTCAGCAAACCCGCATTCGTCAAAGAACTACAGCGGCTGATTCCCGAGATTCAAGCCGAAGATCTGGAAACCGCTCCCGCCGGCGTCCGCGCGCAGGCTCTCGGCCCCGACGGTAATTTGATCGATGATTTTCTGATCGATGAATCAGACCGCATGATCAACGTTCTCAATGCGCCTTCACCTGCTGCTACATCGTCGCTCCGCATCGGTTCGATGGTCACCGATCGGCTCGCATCCCGATTCGAATAATCAAAGGAACTCATCTGCAATGCAGGCATTGATCATCACCTACTGGGGGTATGCAACGATCGTCTTCTGGATCGTCCTCCTGGCCCCTTCGCTAGTGATGATGATTCGCAAGCGTATTTCCCGTTGTGTGCCTCATACGGAGATCCCCACGGCATGGCCGATGATCTCGGTGATCGTCCCTGCTAAAGACGAAGCGGAAACGATCGAAGTGACGCTCAATTCTCTATTGGCTTGCGATTATCCTCGCCTGGAAATCATCGCCGTCAATGACCGTTCTAACGACGAAACCGGCATGATCATGGAACGTGTCGCCCGTGAAGCGGCAGCTCAGGATCAGGCATCGATGCAGGTGGTACACATCGAAGAACTACCCTCTGACTGGCTGGGAAAGTCGCACGCCATGTATCAAGGCGCCCAATGCGCGAATGGCGAACTGCTGTTGTTTACCGACGGCGACATCATCTTTGATAAGAACGCGATCACAAGTGCGACCCGTATTCTCCTGCACAACAAACTCGACCATCTCTGTCTGTTGCCACAACTGGCACGTGGCGGATTGATTGAAATGGCGTTCATCACCTTCTTCGGCTTTCTGTTGACGGGGGGGACGTTTCTCTGGCTGGTGCCTACCCGCTGGAACTTCGCCTACCTCGGTATTGGGGCGTTTAACCTGATTCGGACAGACGTCTATCAGAAAATCGGCGGCCACGCTGCGATTAAGCTGGACGTACTGGACGATATCAAGCTTGGCAAACTACTCAAAAACCACGGTTATCGACAGGATTTTTATCTGGGTATTGAAGAACTCAAAGTCCGCTGGCAGCCTTCCGCCTGGGGCGTGATCACCGGCGTCGAGAAAAATTCGTTCGCCTCGTTTCACTATTCCGTGATCAAACTCTCGCTGGCCACGATGCTCTACGTCCTGTTTTTCCTTGCCTCATTTGTGATGCCGTTCCTGTTCCCGCTTTCACAATCAATTGGCTTCTTGATAACGGTGGTCCTGTTACATCTCTGCTACGCCGTCATCGGGGTCCTGTTTGCTTCCGGGATCCGCGTCACACCCTTCCTGTTCTTCGCCTCCCTGGCCCTCGCCTTCGCCATCTGGCGCTCCGCCTGGATCACCCTCAAAAACGGTGGCGTCCGCTGGCGCGACACCATCTACCCGCTCGATGTGTTGAAGAAAAACCTGTATTAAAGGCAAGGTTACATCCTCAGGAATCGTAGCGTAGAGGCAGCCCCATGTGGCTGCCCGCGATAAGGATGTGGATTGCATGACAATGTACGAAGTTGATTCCGATACTGTTCCGCGCGCTCACCGACCCGCTTGGATGCTTATCGGCCGCTGTGAATTCGACTTCAGCAGTCTTCTGATTTTTAAAATCAAAAAATACCGCTGTTTTAAAGCGGTTTAACTCAGTTGTTGATGATGAGAAACCGACTGGCACGGAACCTGCATCATAGTCTGCTATCAAATCAAAGTCGTGAAGAGAGTTGATTTGGCCCAGAGTCAAGACAGGCAAAAGAAGGCAACCGCAAAAATTAAACATATTAGAATACAAGGCCATTTCTTTCTTGATTGTCACTCTGTGAATCAACTCTTCCGATTTTGAGTTTGTTGGTGAATTACTGTCAGGCGAGAAACGTGGCAGAAGAAAACATAATTGAGTCAATCGTAAGTTACTGTTTCAGAAAATCGGGACCAGTCTTGGTACAAGACGTGTGTGACCCAAAACGTAGAACAAACAAAGAGGAGAGAAACATGTCATTTTTAAAACTGAGTTCGGCATCGGCCCTGGCTGCATTCGTTCTCGTCGGATGTCAGTCAAATTCGGAATCTGTCGAGCAGGCGCGTAAGAATGTAGATGAAGCAAAACAGGAAGGTCAGCAGGAAATTGCGCAAGCCCACAATGACGGAACCGCTCAGATTCATGAAACGCGGCGCATGGGGACCGAAGACATCAAAGAAGAAATGAAAGATGTGCAGGAGTCACTTCGAGACGGTGAAAGTGTGGAAGACCTTCGCGAAGAACAGCGAGATGTTGTTGAAGCGAAACGTGAATTGAATGCCGCACTTGCCGAGGCAAAAAAAGCGAAAGCAGAAGACGTAGAGGAAGCGAAAAAAGAAGCCGCCGAACGTGTTGAAGAAGCCAGAAAAAATCTGGCAGAAACGAAAGCCGCTGCTTTGAAGAATGCCACTGCAGAAGTAACTGAATCGACGAAGGCTCTGAAACAGGAAAAAGAAGAGGTGATTCAGGCGGAAGCGGCTGTTGCTGCTGCGAAGACGAAACTGGAAAAAACCAGCGAGTCTGATAAAAAGGATGCCCAGGAAGCATTGAAAGATGCAGAAGAAACCCTGGCAGCAGAGAAGAAAGACGTGACTGAAGCCGAAAAGAGACTTGAGAAAGCGAAGCAGGAACTGGAAAAAGTGAAAAGCCAGATCAATCAATAATTGACTGACTTTGAAATTCTAACTCCTGAGCAACCCGGATCCAAATGGATGCGGGTTGCTTTTTATTGCGCCAGTGGAATCACTCAACAATCTTTGGGAGCGGTTGACAGGATTCCGTCTGCAGCGAAGAGAACGTGTCGACATGCTACAGCTCATGATTAAGGTACAATTATAAAATTAACTTTGGTCTCATCATAGTAAACCCCATCTGTTATACTCAAACCAGCATCAATCTCAGACTCGCGGGTGCCACTGTCGGCTGGTCCGACAGTGCTGCCAGTGAGAACGTTCCTCTCATTAACAGCGCAAAAAATTATGAAACATTTCCTCTGCTTCTGTCTTCTGCTCATTTTCATTCACACAGAAAACCAGAATCTACAGGCCCAGTTGACCGTTCCAAAATCATCGGCTCCGAAGGGAGCACCGATTAAAACCACGGTCACGGTCACGCTGCTCACAGAAACCACCAGTTCGGCCCTGTATGCCCAGCAGTGGGGCCGCGTCTTTCGCGATCTGAATATTTCCGTGCGGACCCGGCGGGCTGTGCTCGATGATAAACCCAAGATCGAAGAAGACCTGAGAGGCACCTTACGCGAAGTTCGTTTGACGGGCACCCTCGACCGCAACGGCGAGATTCATTTTCCCGGGCATGAATTCTCTCGTAGCGAACTGGCAAGACTTAAAGAGTGGATCAATGAACTCAAAACTTTTGGTGCACAGGGATCACCCGAAAGCAAACCGCTATGGGGGCTCTCACAAGCACAGTTTAAAACGGTTTTCACGGAACTCTCTCAACCGTCCCCCGCCAATGTGCAGGGACTGACGCTGAAAGCCGCCATCAGTAAACTCGACTTTTCCAAATCACTGCCGGTGCGGTTTGATGTCGATGCGCAGAAACGGATCGCAGGCGATGCCGGTAATCAAACCGTCTCGGCCGATCTAGGCAAGCTCGCGAAAGGAACTGCGTTGGCGATTGCCCTCAAGCAGTATGGGCTCGCCTTTCATCCCTTGCGCACGCCATCCGGCTCATTGGAGCTGTTGATCTCACCCTGGGAGTCGACCACCCAGCCCTGGCCCATCGGCTGGGACTTGAAAGAATCCCGCCAGAAGACGGCTCCGCGGTATTTCGAATTGATTCCAGTCCAACTCATTAATGTTCCCCTCAAAGATATGCTGATGGCCGCGTCCAAGGCGTCAGGCATTCCAATGATTCTCGATGAATATGAGGCCGCTAAGAAGCAGGTTGATCTCGACAAGATCAAAGTCACCGTTTCTAAAAAACGGACGACCTGGGGCATTCTGATTAAAAACGCCATAGGTCGGGACGGACTCACCCGCAAACTGGTCATCGATGAACGCGGACAACCCTTTATCTGGATCACCGTCTTTAAGCCGCGTGTTGGACCATCGTCACAGTAACTGAGTTACTTCAAGGAACGAGCGGTTCAGCTGGGCTTGCTGCTGGTGCAGGGGGAGGTGGAATAATCTCTACCGAGAATCGGGCGTTCTTGCGGATCTGCGTTTTTTGAACGTGCGGTTTCAATTTTACTGAAGGTGGTGCGACGCTCATACCTTTGTTCGGATTCACCGCTGGTTTTGAATCCGTTTGTATTTGTAAATTTGATTTCATTTCCGGCATCGGTTCCATCATTGGTTGCAGAGCACCCTCTGTCGCACTCACGTTGATCACACGCTCAACAGCAGCCGCTTCAGCCGCTGGATTATTTCCCACCAGATCAGGTCGGACATACTTTACATTCCGTCCTGGCGTGACCCCGTATTGCCAGTGTAAATAGGAAACCTGTTTCGCCTTGTAGGGAAAGTGGAACTTCTTCTCAAAGAAGATGGCCGGTGCGCGGAGTGTGTTGTAATCCGCCCAGAAACTGGCCAGATTATACCGCTCCCGATGTTGAAAACACCCCTGCTGACTGAGCAAGACAGCGCAGACCAGCAGCAGTATGCTTCGATGCCAGCGGGAGACGGGTTTTTGTTTCATAGAACAACCTGCACAGGCAGTAGGAGACGGTCACACGTGATTCAATCAGAATTGCCGGCAATCATTGCGCAGCTTCGCCGACTGGTTATAGACTTTCATCGTCGAGACAAATCGGTCGGATTCAATCAATTCCCAGCGAATGGAAAATTCGCGCGGGAAATAATTCCTGTTTCGTAAAACAGGTAGAATAGGGTGAGTATTAACGCCACATCTGTGCAAAGATTTTCCCCAGAGCGGGGATCTGATAATGGGCATTCAGGCCACTCGGGTTGGGAAGCACCCAGACTTCTGACTCGCCAATGGTCCGTTCCTGCAAGCCGATCTGTGCCCGGTTCTCCTGAAATGCCTTCCGATAAGAGGTGATTCCCAGGAAAACGACTTTTTGCGGCCGGAATTGGATTACCTTTTGGGTGAGGATATCGGCCCCCTCATAGAGCTCTGTTTTCGAAAGTTCGTCGGCCCGTTTGGAAGCACGGCTGACAATATTCGTCAGACCACCACCCTGCTTGAGCAGTTTATAATCCTCGAACGGTGAGTAGAGCCGCTCGGTAATTTTGCCCCGATACATGGCGGGCCAGAAACGATTGCCGGGACGCGCAAAGTGATGTCCCACCGCCGCCGAATACAGGCCCGGGTTGGTGCCGACAAACAGCGCCTTCAATCCGGTTTCAATCAGATCAGGAAGCTGTTTATGAATGGCCTGTTCCAGATCTTCCGCTGTTGGCTTCCAGATTTCATCCACGCGTTTCAGGCTCCCGTTTCTTTTACTCTACTTCAATCGATGAAGCCGTCATTCCGTAGCGCGTCAATGGCACCTTCGAAGGCTTTGATGGTGAAGTCAATGTCTTCGTCGGTGTGAGCTGAAGTCGTCATCGCGCCCCAGCCGAACCAGTCAACGCCATTCAGCAGCAGAGCACAACGAAATGCGTGTCCCAGCTGGGCATCATGCTTGCGGTCCAGTCGATCAAAGTCATTGTTGTACGGCACGAATGAATCATCGGTGGGTCGCGGCCCGTCGTAGCCGGGGAAGACTTTGATAATTGAGAACTGACCGTAGACAACCCAGTTCACATTCTTGCGAGTGAGTACTTCGTTCATGCCCTTTCGCAGTTTGGCCGCACTCTCATTCGCTTTCCGGCAAGGCTCTCCCGTCGCGACCTGTTTCAGAACCGCAATACCCGCAGCAGCGGAAAGCGGATTCGCATTGTAGGTTCCCGGGTGTTTCATTTTCTGACCAAAGGGATTGTCAAAAGCGATTGCCTGCATCAGATCGGCACGCCCTGCCAGACAACCACCGGGCAGACCGCCGGCGACAATTTTCGCCAGGGATGTCAGGTCGGGCACGATCCCACAGACTTCCTGCATGCCGCCGGGGGCGACACGGAACCCGCTGATGACTTCATCCATAATCATCAGCACGCCTTTGTCAGCCGTCAGCTTGCGCAGTCCCTGCAGAAATCCGTCTTCTAATGGAACGACACCCCAGCGACTGCCGGTTGCTTCGATGATGAGGCAGGCGGGGTCATGCTCGGCGATCGTTCGTTCCACCAGATCCAGATCGTTGGGACGAATGATAATGAGTTCATCAGAAACCCCATTCGTGACGCCGGGCATCGCATAAGTTTTGTCATCATGTGGCGGCTCTGAAGCCTGGGTGAGCAGATCGTGCCAGCCATGAAAGTGCCCTGCGAATTTGATGACTTTTGTTTTTCCGGTCGCGATGCGTGCCACACGCAGTGCCATCATGGTGGCTTCGGTACCACTGCTGGTGAACCTAAGCATCTCACAGGAGGGAACCAGCTGACGTACCAGATCGCCCCATTCCAGTTCCATCTCGTGACATGCACCGAAGTGGGTTCCCTTCGCGACCTGATTCTGGACCGCCTTAACCATATCGGGATGGCTGTGTCCCAGAATCAGCGCTCCATGACCACTCCAGTAGTCGATAATGTCGTTGCCGTCGACGTCATACTTATGAGCATCCAGCGCACGATCGACATAAATCGGGAACGGTTTCATGTACCGGCCGTCATGCGTCACACCACTCGGAAACAGTGCACATGCTTTTTGGTAATCTTGTGCCGACGTCGGGAATTTTGCAAAAAAGTCGGATTCAATCTGTTGTCCCACTGCCTGGCTCATAGCGTTGTGCTCACAAAAACAAGGTTGAAATAATGTGGAAGCATTACAACGCATTGGGTTCCACTCTGGGATTGTCCAATCATTGGGTGGCACTGTTGGCTTGTCCAACAGTGAATGCATCCTGGTCGCAGATTTGTTTACTTTAAAAAAGTAACAAATTCGTTTCCTTCAATTTATATCGGAATCAGGAGCAAATATCAAAGTGATCAGAACACAAAAAGTAGGGGGAGACCCATGTGTCTCCCCGCGGGGTTGACGTGTTTGCTGGAAACCGTTCGAAAGCTTCTGCCGGTTCCTTTGCACGAGTGATCTTTTATAGAACGTCGCTAGGCGGGCGGACACGTAGGTCCGCACCCTACGATTCCAATTCGCTGGTGACAACAAACGCTCGTGTTTTTTCTACCACGAAAATCACGAAACTACACGAAATGTATCTAAAGTGGGTGGCACCGTTGGCTTGTCCAACGGTGAATGTGAAAGGTTTCTGTTACTCTAAAAGATAACAAATATGGGGCGAAAAAAATTCTGGCCTCATAGTTTAATACAGGGCTTTTTTCGAGCCGATGATCGCAGCACGGCCGGACAAGCCGGCCGTGGCACACGACACTTCGAAATCTTCGTTTCAGCAATCTTAATACTCGTTCGCTTTTTCCGTCTGTCCTTCGATGCCGGAGAACGTGCTTTCGACCACCTGCCGCACGAGCCGTTGATCGGCTTCCTGTTTCAGCTTGGCAATCGCATCGGTTAACGGCATCGGTCCCAGATCGCCGTCGATGCGGTCACGCACAGCGACCGCGTTCTGCTCGGCTTCTTTAGGGCCCACGATGAACATGTACGGAATCAGTTCCAACTGGGCATCGCGAATCTTCGCGTTGACCTTCGAACTGCGCGTGTCGATCGAAATCCGGAACCCGTTCTGCCGCAGTTGAGCGGCGACTTCGTTCGCGTAATCCAGTGTCTTATCACTGACCGGTAGCACACGAATCTGTTCCGGCGCGAGCCAGAGCGGAAACGCTCCGGCGAAATGTTCAATCAACATACCGGTGAAGCGTTCCATCGAACCGAAGGGGGCACGGTGAATCATCACCGGACGATGCGGTTGATTATCCGAACCCGTGTATTCCAGCTTAAACCGTTCCGGCAGATTGTAATCGAGCTGCACGGTTCCCAGCTGCCATTCACGGCCGATACAGTCCGAGACCATGAAGTCGGCTTTGGGACCGTAAAACGCGGCTTCCCCTTCGCATTCGCTGTACGACATGCCCGATGATTCGAGCACTTTCCGAAGACTGTCTTCTGCATGCTGCCAGTTCTCTTCACTGCCGACATATTTATCGCTGCCGGGCTCACGCAGTGAAAGCTGCACGCGGAAATTGTCCAGACCGACCGACGCCAATACGAATTTGACCAGCTCCAGCGTCGCCTTGAATTCGCCTTCGACCTGCTCGGGAGTACAGAAAATATGCGCGTCGTCCTGAGTCAACCCGCGAACCCGCAACATGCCGTTGAGTTCTCCGGTCTGTTCGTGACGATACACGGTGCCGAACTCAGCCAGACGTACCGGCAAGTCCCGATAGCTGCGCGGCATCGCTTTATACATCTCTGCATGATGCGGACAGTTCATCGGTTTGAGCAGATAACGCTCGTGTTTGTGCTCCCAGTCCTTGAGAATCTGAATCTTCTCTTCGCGGCTGGCACCGGGAGGAAACTCGAAATCACAGTTCATCACGCGAGACGACTTGAAGAAGGTTTCTTCTTCCTCGGCTGACAGGTCGTCTTCTTCCAGTTTGCGGACCCAGAAATCGACCAGTTGGCCGGCATCGTGGCCGAACAGCGGTGCGAATTGGGAATCGCGATAATAGGGGAAGTGACCGCTGGTTTCGTACAGTTCCACGCGACCGATGTGCGGCGAATAGACGGGCTGATAACCGAGTCGAGTCAGTTCCACTTTGATGAAGTCTTCCAGAACCGCGCGAATGGTGGCGCCTTTCGGCAACCAGAGACAGAGCCCCTGACCAACTTCCGGGTTAATCTGAAACAGTCCCAGCTTTTTCCCCAGCACGCGGTGATCGCGGCGCTTGGCTTCTTCCACCTGTTCCAGATATTTCTTCATATCTTTCTTGCTGAACCAGGCTGTTCCATACAGACGTTGTAGCGGCTTATTGCCCGCATCGCCCTTCCAGTACGAACCGGCAATCGACAGCAGTTTGAATGCTTTCACTTTACCGGCGTTGGGAATATGCGGACCACGACACAGGTCGACAAATTCACCCTGTCGATAGAAGCTCAGCTGCCCATGATCGGCCAGGCCGGTTTCAATGTGCTCGGCTTTGGAATGCTGATCCATCTCGTTCACGAACGAAACGGCTTCGGCACGATCGAGTGAGAACCGTTCGAACGGTTCTTCCTCTTTGATGATCTTCTTCATCTCTTCTTCGATTTTAGGGAAGTCATCTTCGCTGATGGTGTGTTCCAGACCAAAATCGTAATAGAAGCCGTGAGGCAGGGTGGGGCCGAAGGCCAGCTGAATGCCGGGCCAGAGCCGCATGACTGCGCGGGCCATAATATGAGCACACGAGTGTCGCATGACGCCGAGTGCTTCGGGATCACGGTCAGTGAGCAGCTTGAGATTGATTTCTTGAGAGTCCGAGATCTCTTTCAAAGGGCGAAACGCATCACAAATGGTTCCATCCACTTCCGCGGCCACGACCGCATTGGCCAGCCGCTCACCAATTGATTGGGCCACATCGAGTGCAGTACTGTTTTCAGGGAATTCCTTTACGCTTCCATCGGGTAATTTGATTTGAATCATTCGATTTTTGAACTTCATCTAAAGTCGGAACCACCACAGTCGCCGTTACAAAGGGCTCACCGCTCAGGCAGTTCGAAGGAGGTAGAGTCTTTATATTCGACAGGCACAGCCCGCGTCAATGTTCGCTGTTTTGCAGCAAAATCAGCGGAAACCTGTGAAATTGATATGATCGGTCAGACAGGACCAGAGACTCTTCCATTCAGCAGTTTTTTTCACAGAAAGTCTTCTGGAACTTGACGATATCGACCTTGATCCGTAACCTTTTGAAACCTCAGGACGATTAGCTCAGTTGGTTAGAGTGCCACGTTGACATCGTGGAGGTCACTGGTTCGAATCCAGTATCGTCCATTTCTAAAGCCCTTGTCTTTTAAAGACTTAGGGCTTTTTTTTGTGAGCACTGTTCTCGGTGCCGCATCGCTTACCTGATCCCAGCGTTCCGAATAATCGTCATGATTCATCAGGAATTGATCGTCAAACCGACAAATTCGGCATTGCACGCACAGCCAGACCACAAGTCAGGACGATTCTTTCCGTGGACCGTGCCAATTTTTTTTACTGACTCTGATCAGCCTCCTCTCTTCACACGGATGTGAAATCAGGGATTAGAACAAGGTTTCAGGATGAAGGATCATCCCTCAGTCAAAGTGCGCGGATTTGGCCTGGCGCTTTCTACAGCTTTTATCATGGGATGTGCGACGCATACTGCCAATGTCCAGGAGGCATCGACGGCCAAAGTTGCGCTCGCACCAACGGCTGATGAATCTGCTCTGCAGGAAACGAAATCCGAACCTTTGGAATCTGATACGCAGATCGTAAAGACCGGTGCGGAAGCAACTGCCCGGGAATTGACCGACGGAACGCAGTCTGATCTGGTGATACAACATCCGCCGCTTTCTCAGACGCTGGGTGAACTCGAGATGCTGGCCGTCGACCAGAATCCCCAACTGGTGAAACTCTATCAGGAATACAATGCTGCTTCGGCCCGATCGCATTATGTCAACAAACTTCCCGATCCTAAACTGGGCGCGAATGTGTTTGGAGATCCGATTCAAACCGCATCCGGCTCGCAACGGGCGGTGCTGAGTGCCAGTCAGGCGATTCCCTGGTTGGGTAAACTGAATGCAGAGGAGCAGCGCGCCTGCTTTGAAGCCTTCGCCGTCCGAGCCGACTATCTTTCAGAACGCCTGCGCGTGATCGCCGCTGTTCGTACCGGCTGGTATCGTCTGTACGTGATCGATCAACAGATTGCCACAGCGACCGCCAATCAGGAACTGTTGAAGTCCTTGATTGACGTGGCCAATGCCCAGGTTGCTACTGGCACTGCCACTCAGGGAGACGTCCTGCTCGGTACTCTGGAGCTCAGCAAACTCGAAGAGCGACTGCTCACGTATCGCAAGTTACGAGTCGCGATGCAGGCAGAAGTCAATCGGCTGGTCGCCCGCGATGCGGATCTGGCCGTGTTGCCTCCGGAAGAACTGGAAATTAAATTTCCTGACATATCGGCTCCACAGATTTATCAGAGTGCTATAGATTCGCAACCGGAGATTCAGGCGGCCCAGCTTCGCACGCAAGCCACACGGTGGGGTATTGAAGTGGCCCGTTTGAGTCGGCGGCCCGAACTGACTCTCTCTGCCAATTACTTTTTCACTGATAATAACCGTCCTCCCTCAAATCTATATAAGGTCGGTCAGGACCCCTGGTCGCTTGGGGCTCAGGTCAGTATTCCGCTCTGGAAAGAGAAATACGATGCCCTGGAAAATGAAGCGACCTGGAAACATCTCGCTTCAAACTACTCGGAACAGGATCTCCTCGATCGCTATGATGCCCTGATTACCGAACTGCTAGCCGAAGCCCGCCGTGCCGAAGAAACCGCAGTGCTCTATAAAGAAACGATCCTGCCGCAGGCGCGTCAGACTTTAAGAGCCGACCAGGAATCGTATTCCCGCGGATCTGTCGAATTTGATCGCGTTATTCGCGATTATCGCAATCTGTTGACACTGGAACTGGGTTATCATCAGGCCATTGGCGAACTCGCAATTTCTCTGACACAGCTTAGTCGCGTCGCCGGCGAAGACTTTTCTTTGTCTAATGTGCCTGTTGTTCCTGCATTGCCCGGTGAGAACTGAGCGGAACACATCTGGACTTTCTGTTAGCAATGCGATACAGTGGTAACAGGTTTGGTAATACGTATTCAGGAGCCTGTTTCATGCACCGAATTGGTCGAGCGATGTTGATCTGGATGACAGCAGCAATGTTGTTCATGCAGACTCTCTGCCCGGTCACTCTATTCGGCTGCTGCTGTCAGAAGTTCAACGCCGAGGAAAATTCGCAGACCCACTGTTGTCGACTTTCTCAAATAAGTCCTGTTTCCGTGGTGAAACAGACAAGTTGCTGTGCTCAAGTTACCACATCCACGACTGCGAATGAAAAACAGCCAGTCTGTCGCGGTAAGTGTCGTCAAAGTGACTCTGATTGCCACTGTGGTCGCACGAACAACACACCCGCGCTACCGGACACAAACAGCGGTCCGCTACAGGAACAACAGCTGTTGTTTGAGATTCTGGCACATCCGCTGGCAGCCCCTGTGACTCAGACGGATCACTCTGAAGGCTCTGTTTGCGTGAGTCACAGCCCGACGCAGCCTTTCAAGTCTGTGCAGATTCTACTCTGTGTGTCTTTGCTATAAAGGCACACTGCGCACTGACTGAATGCCGTTTCATTTTTTCTGCGCACGCATCACGGCTATTTTGTCCCCGTCTACTTTGACTTCCAGGACAAAAGGTTTCCGAATTCTTATGACCCGTCTGCCATTCTCTCTGATGGCATTGAATGAACACATTTGAAACAGGGCGGCTGGCCGGTTTTCCCGGCACGGTCCAATGCTGGTTGTTAAGCGCCGGCTGGTCGCTCTCTTGGTTTGTTTTGGAGAGGCAAGATGACAACATCTTCCACAGAAGAACCGGCAAAAGATCCTGTGAATACCGAAACGCCTCCACCCCCGGATGCAAAATCGGGCCGCTGGTGGCTGAGAAAATTGTTGCCGGCAGCGCTGTTTCTTTCGGTTGGTCTTTTTCTGATTGTGTTGCTGGGAGTCGCACAGCGACTGGGATGGATTCAGTCTGGCATATCCCCCTCTTCTGCGACCACGGAAGGGGGCAAAGCGCAGATCTTTACCTGTCCGATGCATCCACAGATCCGCCAGCCCAAACCGGGCCGCTGTCCGATCTGTGGAATGGCGCTGGTGCCGGCCGCGAAGTCCGGTGCCAACATCGATCAGATGGCCATCAATATTGATCCGGCGCAGCGCAGGTTAGCGAACATCCAGACCGCCAAAGCAAAACTGGAATCTGTCAGCACCACAATTGAAACGATCGGTTCGATTGAAATTGACGAGAGCCGTCAGGCCACCATCGCCGCCTATATCAACGGGCGCATCGAAAAACTGTTTGCCGACTATACAGGAGTGGAAGTCGACAAAGGAGATCATCTGGCGATCGTCTACAGCCCCGAATTGTATTCTGCGCAGGTGGAACTGTTGGAAGCGGGGAATGCGCTCAAGAAAATGACCTCAGGTGCTCTGTCCGTCGTGCGCGAGGTGCAGGAGAAACTGGTAGAGAATTCAAGACAGAAACTCGTCGAGCTAGGTATGACAGACGCGCAGATCAAGCAGCTGTTATCAACTGGCAAGGCCGAATCGCGACTGACGATCTATGCTCCTATCGGCGGAACCGTGACCGAAAAACTCGCAGAGGAAGGTAAATACATCAAAGCCGGCGAGCCCATTTACCGCATTGCGAATCTGACTACCGTCTGGCTTGTGCTCGAACTCTATCCCGAAGATGCCTCTCGGATTCGCTTCGGCCAGCGGGTTGACGCCGAATTGCAGTCTCTGCCGGGAAAAACTCTGAAAGGCCGCGTGGTGTTTATCGATCCAACGGTGAATCCCAACCGCAGAACAGTGGGCGTGCGCGTGGAGTTCAAAAATGAAGACGGACAGCTCCGACCCGGTGATTATGCGAAAGCGCAAATCAAAGTTCCCATTGGCCCGCAAGGGAACGTTTACGATGCCGAGCTTGCTGGGAAATGGATCAGCCCCATGCATCCGCAGGTCATACGCGATCAGCCCGGCGACTGTCCTATTTGTGGTATGAAACTCGTACCCACTTCACGTTTTGGGTATACGGATCAACCAGTTCCACAAAAGAAAGCACTCACGGTGCCTCGTTCTGCGATCCTGATGGCCGGCGACCACAGTGTCGTCTATGTCGAAACCAAACCGGGGCGTTTTGAACTCAGAAACGTCACGCTTGGATCGTTGCTCGGGGATACTGCCGTGATTCTTGAGGGGGTGAAACCGGGCGAGAAAGTCGCTACTGCGGGGAACTTCCTGATTGATTCTCAAATGCAACTTTCGGGCAAACCGAGTCTGATTGATCCGCTCCGATTTACTCCCGCGAAAAAAACGAAGAAAAATACTCCGCTTCAGTTTGATTCATTCAAAATTGAAACAATCTCTGGGAAGCCAGGTCAGTCGCTGGAGAAACTATACGCGACTTACTTTGCGATTCAAAAGCAGTTTGCCGCCGATCAAAAAATTACAGAGCAACAGGCCAGAACACTCAACACGCTGGCTGCACAACTGGCACAGGATTCCCCGCTCAGTCAGCCGATCAAAGATGAGTTGCAGCAGATCGCCAATAATTCAGAGCATCTGCATCATCTCTCTCTCGAAGAGGCACGCAAGAAATTCAAGCCAATCAGTCATGCTGTAGTCAAGCTGGCGACTCAGGTGAGAGGCGGCGAAACTAAACCGCCGTTCCATCATTTCTTCTGTCCCATGGTCCCGCAAGGTGGAGGCGACTGGCTGCAATCCGATCACAAACTGTTGAACCCCTACTTTGGGAGCAAAATGCTGCACTGCGGCGAACTCGTGCCAACCTTTGAAACAGCGGCAAAACAACCAGCACCTCCCGGACAGTCACAGCAAAAACAGAAGCACTCATCACCTTCAAGGCCCAAGGGAGAATAAACCATGTTACGCGCCTTGATTTCTTTCAGCATTCGCGAACCGCTGATCATGTTCTGCGTCACGGCGGTCCTGATAGGCTTTGGCTGGTATAGCGTACGCGAAGTGCCCATCGACGCCATTCCCAACATCGGCGAAAACCAGGTGATCATTTTCACCGCCTGGCCCGGTCGTTCTCCCAAAGACGTCGAAGACCAGGTGACCTATCCTCTCTCTGTTTCGATGCTGGCCGTCCCCGATGCGGAATCGGTACGCGGCAAAAGTCTGTTCGGTTACAGTTTTGTGCAGGTCACCTTCAAAGACAGTACCGATTTTTACTGGGCCCGCTCCCGTGTTGCCGAACAGCTGGGGACAGCCGCTGCGCTCTTGCCGGAAGGAGTCGTCCCAACCCTGGGACCGGATGCCACAGGCTTAGGGCAGGTACTCTATTATGTGCTGGAACCTCCGAAAGAGATGAATCTAGCCGAGTTGCGCAGTCTGCAGGATTTCGTCGTGAAGTATGAACTGCAGGCCGTCCCTGGCGTCAGTGAAGTTGCCAGTGTGGGAGGTTATGTCCGACAATATCAGATCGAAGTCGATCCGGATAAGCTCCGTTTTCACGATATCCCCCTCGACCAGGTGATCGATGCGGTCCGTAAATCAAATATTGACGTCGGCGCGAAAACGGTAGAATCAGGCGGAATGGAATTCATCATCCGCGGTCGCGGATTTATCGGCGCGGGACAAAATACGGAACAGGCAATTGGCGATATTGAGCAAACCGTCATTCGTTCGAAGGAGGGAGTCCCGATTCGCATTCGCGATCTCGGACGCGTCCAACTCGGCCCGGAATTCCGCAGGGGAGCCATCGATCTCAACGGTTCTGAAGCAGTTGGCGGTGTTGTTGTTATGCGATTTGGTGAAAACCCCCGGAAAGTGATTGATAGTATCAAAGCCAAGATGGCACAGATCGAACCAAGCCTGAAGGGAGTGAATTTCAAGCTCATCTACGATCGCACAGGATTGATCAATGAAACTATTGCCACCCTGACTGATGCGCTGACACAGGAAGTGATCATTACCGCGGTCGTCATTCTGCTGTTTCTGCTGCATCTCCGCGCGAGTATTGTCGTCGCTGTCACGCTACCCGTTGCCGTGTTGATGGCGTTCATCGCCATGAATGTCTTCGGCATTGATGCGAATATCATGTCGCTGGCCGGCATCGCGATTGCCATCGGCACCATGGTCGATATGGGGATTGTCGTTTCCGAATCGATCTACGACAGCCTTGCGGAATGGGAGGCGGAAGGGAGTCCCGGCGGTAAAGCACAGCGGTTGAAGGTCATCCATACTGCGGCCACTGAAGTCGCCCCCGCGGTCGTCACGGCTGTGATGACAACCGTCGTCAGCTTTTTTCCCGTCTTCATGCTCACCGGTCGCGACTACAAACTCTTCGCACCGCTGGCCTGGACCAAAACGTTTTCGATTACTGCCGCCTTGATCGTCGCCATCACGCTGGTGCCTCTGTTAAGTCGACTGTTGCTTAATTCCAATCAACGGCCCCTCCGTCGACGTTTGATCGTCTCTACCGTGTTTGCGCTGGTATGCGGCGTTCTGTCCTGGAACTTTGGAGCCGATTATCTCGCGCGGATTCCCATTCGTCTGCCGGTGCTCGTCCTGTTGAGTACAGGCCTGGGTGGAATCGGCTGCTTCTGGATGCTCAGCGAGCGGCTCAGACCCGTTGATGAAAATCCGGTGGGGCGCCTGATTCACTTTTTGTATGAACCGACGCTGCGATTTTTCATGAAACACAAATTCCTGTTTTTTACGTTTCCCACCTTCATCGTGCTGCTGGGACTGGGATCCTGGATCGGGATGCCGACGGTATTAAAGCCGTTCGAAAAAGTTGCCCGGTTTCTGGGAGTCGAACCCAACGAAGTGCCTGGCTGGGTCGAGGTCAAGCATCTGTTTCCCGGTCTGGAATCGAATGACTGGATCGCTCTCGACGAAGGGAGCTGGTTCTACATGCCGACGCTGTATCCCGCTGCCAGTTTTTCACAGGCGATGGAAGTTCTGCAGACGCAGGATACGCTGATCAGAGAGATTCCCGAAGTCGAAAATGTACTCGGGAAAATCGGCCGCATCGAGTCGGCTCTCGATCCGGCTCCCGCGGCGATGATTGAAACCTACGTCATGCTCAAACCCGTCGATCAGTGGCGGCCCGGTGTGACTACGAAGCAAATCTGGGAGCAGATCAACGCGGTTGCCACACTGCCCGGCGTCACACCCGCTTCGCCGCTGCAGCCGATCGAAGGCCGCGTGGTCATGCTGCAGAGCGGTATCAAGGCACCGATGGCGATTCGTATCTTCGGCGACAGTCTGGACGGGCTGGCCGAAGCATCGATCGCCGTTGCCGACCACTTGAAGCAGATTCCCCAGGTCAACGCAGCCACGGTGAACCCTGATATCGTGTTGGGGAAACCCTATGTCGAGTTTGACGTCGATCGGGAAACCGCGGCCCGGTACGGCATGTCCACGGCGATGGTGAACCAGATCATCGAAACGGCTCTGGGAGGTTCGAATGTCACGCGCACCGTAGAAGGTCGCGAACGCTATCCCATTCGTGTCCGCTATGAACGGAATCTTCGCGAGCAGATCGACGAATTAAATCGCTTGCCCGTCGTCACGCATTCGGGAGAAATCATTCCCCTTTCCCTCCTGGCGAGTATGAAAACGACGTGGGGGCCCGGCGTGATCAACAGTGAAGACGCGCGTCTGGTCGCACACGTCTCCTTTTCCTCATCCGGGCAGGAGGGCGCACTGGAAACGGTGAACGCGGTGGAGACCAGCCTCCGCACTGCACAAACAGAGGGCTCGTTAAATTTGCCTGCCGGCTATGCCCTGCAGGCGGTCGGCTCGTTTCAGAACCAGATCGAAGCCAACAACCGCCTGATGTGGGTCGTGCCACTCGTGATTTTTACAAACCTCTTCATCATCTATCTGCAATTCCGGAATCTGTCGATCGCTTTCGCTGTGTTTTCTGGTATCCCGGTCGCGTTTGCGGGGGGCATGATCTTCCTGGGCTGGAACGACATTCAAATCAATACCGCAGTCTGGGTCGGTTTCATTGCGCTGTTCGGCATCGCCGTGGATGACGGCGTCGTGATGGCGACTTACCTCGATCAGGTCTTTACCCGCAAAAGGTTGAAGACCAGGGAGGATATCCGGAATGCTGCGGTCTTGGCCGGGCTCAAGCGGATTCGTCCCTGCCTGATGACGACTTTTACGACGATCATTGCACTGATGCCCGTCATCTTTTCTACCGGGCGCGGCTCCGATGTCGCCAAAGCGATGGCCTGGCCCGTGGTCGGCGGCATGACTGTCGAACTGATTACACTATTCGTTGTGCCTGTGATCTTTGTCGCATATAAGGAATTCAAAATGAATCTCGGTCTGAGTGATTCTCACTGGGCGGGAGTGGAAGATTAAGTCTCACTATTTCAATAGATTAGACCAGTGTACTTTCAACGCTTCGATGTCGAGTTCCTCGTTCCAGTCGTCATCCCAGTTGATCCCGGTTTTGGTCTGGCTGTCAGGGTTCAGACCGAGACGCATCGGCTCATAGACCGGGCTGGCGCTGAGGTCAGCCGGACTTTGTCCTTCCGAAAGTGCCTGCAGGGTGACGCTGATCGGGGATGCGTGCCTATAGGGAGTATTTTTTCCTAAGAGCTGCGTTTTGAGGAAATCGGCGTGGTCCAGCACGGTTTCCACTGCCTCCAGGTCTTGTGTTCGAGTCAGTGCTAGTAAAGCTGCAAGTTTCTGCTGACCCGCCTGTTCCCCTTCAGCGGAATTCAGCAGGTTCATCAGTGTGGGGACTGCCCGTTCCCGGGCCGACTCGGCATACAGATAACAGACCGCCGTTTCCCACCTCGTTTTGTACCTGTCTTGGAACGTTACTCTTTGTTCAACGGTTTCCTTGAGTGCGGCTTCGGCCTTGGTACCGCCAATCGCACGGAGACAGTAGGCGATCTGCACGGTCCGATAGGGACTGACATGATCAGAGCGTTCAAAATCTCGTTCTAAAGCGGCACTCAGAGGCGCGACGACTTCCGGCCCGCGTTCGATCAAGTGCGACATCAGGTTGTGAACGCTGCCGGTCGAGTGCGGACCGAGTTTGCCCAGCGATGCAATCAATCCCGGCGTCGAATTCGCCCGGCTCGTCGTGACAAAGATCAGCACAAACGACAGCGTCAGGGCGACCGCATTCACGCCGAATGGCAGCAGATTCTTCCGCAACCATTCATCTTTAATTGTGAGGAGCTGCAGCACGCGGAACAGCAGATAAAAGACCCAGCAGAGCACCACCAACGCACCGATTGCCAAGGGGATCATGAGCAGGCCCCCCAGGATCAACAGCGGCACACCAAAGTACAGAAACCGTTTGACCCCCGTCGCCAGCGGCCGACTGAAAATCAGGGATAGAACCATCCAAGCGAAAAAGATGCCAATCAACGGCCAGAGAAAAGGAAACCGCATCTCGGTCGCACTGTTCGCGCAACTCATACACGCCTCCGCCGACTGTGTCGGCAGAAAGAAGAGCAATATAATACAGGCGACGAGAAATTTCATGGATAGAGTTGTTTTTAGAAACAGTGAAGAGAATCGTTCTTGTCAGCCTCAATGATACAAAAAGCTTCTCCTTGATCCAAATATGAAGATGATCAATTATCCTTTTGAATTCGCTTCTGGGTGTAATGTATTCAGTTTATTTGAAGCAGCTTCATTGCCCCTTAGGCATACGCATCGAAATGATTGACCCTGAAAAATCTCAGAAAACAGGTTGACGGGACGATGGTTTATATATAAACTATATGCAGAGAGGTCAGGAACCAACTATGAAACAGCAACAATTACAACAGGAATTGAAGAAGAAGCAGGCATTTCAGTCCCCTGAAGTCGAGGCGATTCTGAACGTGTTGCGGACCAGCGATCAGTTTCAGAACCGCCTCGGTAAGTTGTTTCGTGAGTATGGTTTGACCTGCTCCCAATATAATGTGTTGCGGATTCTTCGCGGCGAAGGACAGCCGCTGCCCAGTCTGGAGATTGCCAGTCGCATGGTGCAGGTTGTGCCCGCGATTACCGGGCTGGTCGATCGGCTGGAAGAGCAGACGCTTGTCGAACGTAAACGCTGTCATAAGGATCGGCGGGTTGTCTATGTGGCGATTACTCCGAAAGGGGAGCAACTGTTGGATGAAATGGACAATCGGGTCAGTGATCTGCACACGCAGTTAATCGGCCACTTGACGCGAACGGAACTCACGGATTTGAATCGTCTGCTGGTCAAAGCACGACAGAGCTGTTGCATTGACTCTGAAGCGACGGTGTGATTTTTTTTCGCTAAATAGTTTACGTGTAAATAATATAGAGTTGAACTAATTTCAGGAAAGGGCTCAGAATGATTCGCGTACGAAAGGCACGGCAGCGGGGCCACGCCGATCATGGCTGGCTGAATACGTATCATACATTTTCCTTCGCCGACTACCAGGATTCGGAACAGATGCGGTTTCGAGCACTGCGGGTCATGAATGAAGATGTCGTTCAGCCCGGTCAAGGCTTCGGCACACATCCGCATCGGGATATGGAAATCGTGACTTATGTCCTGGAAGGTGCGCTCGAACACAAAGATTCGATGGGGCATGGTGAAGTGTTGAGAGCGGGTGAATTCCAGCGAATGTCGGCAGGCACAGGCATCACGCATAGCGAATTCAATCCGTCAGAGACCGAGCCCGTGCACCTGTATCAGATCTGGCTATTTCCCGAACGAAAGGGGATTGAGCCGAGTTACGAACAGAAACGTTTTCCTGAAAGCGAACAGCAGAATCAATTACGGCTCGTCGCTTCGCCCGGGGCAGAGCAGGGAGCGCTGTTGATTCATCAGGACGCACAGATTTATCTGTCGCAAATCGACAAAGGCAAAACCGTCTCGCATGAACTGGCAGAAGGACGGCACGCCTGGTTACAGGTGCTTCGTGGAGAAGTCCTGCTCAATGAGGTTGCACTGGCTACCAGCGATGGTGCTGCCGTCAGTGATGTCAGAGAGTTAACAATTCAGGCCACCGAGAAAGCCGAGATCATGCTGTTTGATCTGGCTTAAACACGATGTGAATTCACACGCAAGACTCATTTTTAAGGGAAAGAAACAGATGTCACACCATCTTTTAGAGGGGCTCGTCAGTTTAGCGGGCCGTACGATGATCGCAACCATATTTCTGATGAGCGCTATTGGAAACAAGGTTCCGCAGTTTAATAACGTCGCCGGTTACATGGCTTCGGAAGGTGTTCCGCTTCCGAAAGTCATGTTAGCCGGTGCGATTGTATTCCTGATTGTCGGCAGCCTGTCGGTCATCACCGGCTTCAAGACCCGCATCGGCGCCGGGCTGTTGTTTGTGTTTCTTGTGCTGGCGACGTACTTTTTTCATGACTTCTGGACCATTCAGGACGCACAGGCTCAGCAGGGGCAGATGATTCACTTCATGAAAAATCTGGCATTGATGGGCACGATGTTGTTTCTGATGGCCAACGGCCCCGGGCGGATGAGCATGGATCATCGTCTGGTTTCTCGAACGCAAGACAGTCAACTCAAACAGTAATCACAAAGGAAAATTTCGTTTCTTTGAAACAGCTCGCCCACTGTCATTCATGAAATGTCAGTGGGTTCTTTTTTTGTCTGTATCCGGTTTTGGTTTCGAAGTGGCCCGCCATCATATGGAACGCTCTCAAAAGATACGGCAGTCGGCTCACTTCAGATGTAAATAACGCACAATCCCTACAATGTGACCCGGGTTTGAGGCGAATCCCGTTTTTCGTGGGTTAATCCGCTTGGTTGGCACCTGTGTGATCTAAGCTTTCAGCGCACTCCAGGTGCCAGAATGATTCCCAATCGGGTGACAGATGATTACGTCGTGGCGCGCTCGTAATAGTACTGAGAAGTATTACACAGAAGAGGCAGCGGTAATAAGACGTTCCATCAACGAGGAAAAGAACAGTGGCTGAGATCCAATCTGAACAAACCTGTTTGAAAGCATTTCGCGACGCCGTAGACGAAGCCGGGATCGTCGCGATCACCGATGTGAAGGGGACGATTCTTGAAGCCAATGATAACTTCTGCAAAATTTCGGGCTACAGCCGCGAGGAACTGATCGGTTCCGATCACCGGATTCTGCGTTCCGGGTATCATCCTCCCGAATTCTTCCGAGACATGTATCGTCAGATCGGTCGTGGAAAAACCTGGCGGGGAGAGATCTGCAATCGAGCTAAAGACGGAAACTTCTACTGGGTGGATACCACGATTGTCCCGATGTTTAATGAGCAGGGGAAGATCAAGGGATATCTGGCCTTGCGGATTGATATCAGCGAACAAAGGCGGCTACTCGATAGTTTGCATCAGCTTGCACACCGAGATGCCTTAACCGGACTACCGAACCGGGCCGCGATTCTGCAATCTATTCAGACAGTCATTAATCGCAAATCAACCAATCATTTTGCTTTGTTATTTATGGACTTTGACCGGTTCAAGTTGATCAATGACAGTCTGGGACACGACGTGGGTGACAAACTTCTGGAAGCCGTCGCCGACCGCTTAAGAAAAGCGGTCCGTTCGACAGATTCGATTCAGGCGGCCCGTATGGGGGGCGACGAGTTTGTTGTGCTGCTGGACAATTTGTCGGCACCAGAAGATGCGGTTTGCGTTGCTGAACGACTTCAGAAAGATTTAGCGATCCCCTATCAACTGGGGGGGTATACAATTTACTCCAGTGCCAGCATCGGGATCGTCACCAGCGAACATCTTGCGGATACAGCGAGCGAGATGCTCAGCAACGCCGATCTTGCCATGTATGAAGCGAAAGCAGCGAAAGTGGATCGCCCGATTGTTTTTGATCAGGTGCTGCGCGATAAAGCCCAGAAGCGACTTTATATTGAAAATGAACTGCGTGACGTCATCTCACGCGATGAATTAACACTCTTTTATCAGCCGATCGTCGATTTAGAATCGGGAGATTTTCGAGGCGTTGAAGCGCTGATTCGCTGGTTCCATCCTGAAAGTGGCATGATTCCGCCTGATGAATTCATTTCGATTGCGGAAGAGATGGACCTGATTATTCCCGTTGGTAATTTTGTATTAAACGAAGCCTGCCGCCAGCTCAACCGATGGCGTAAGACTCTGGGGCCGCTTGCCCCGGCCAATCTGCATGTGAATGTATCGCGTAAGCAACTGGAACATCCGACATTAGTGACTGTCGTGAAAAACGTACTGAGAAAGTATGAAATTCCACCCGAGTGTCTTCATCTGGAAGTCACCGAAAGTATCATCATGCACGATCGTGAAATTTCAGTGTCGACATTGAACGAATTGAAAAAACTGGGCGTGAATATTGACGTGGATGATTTCGGGACAGGGTATTCTTCCCTGTCTTGTCTGTGTGATTTTCCGATTGATGTATTGAAACTGGATCGTGAGTTTGTCAAAAAATCCGATCGCGACCGGGAAGTGATGTTGATCGAGGCGTTGATCATTCTGGCTGAAAAACTGGGGCTGGAAGTGATCGCTGAAGGCATTGAAAACGCAGAACAACTGGCTTTGCTGCAGGCACTGGGTTGTCGGCTTGGCCAAGGTTATTTCTTCTCGAAACCACTGATTGCCGCCGATCTGGAACAGGCAATTCTCAAAGAAGATTGGCCCTCTCCCAGTATGGCCGGCGTCTGATCTATCACAGAAACGCGATGAGAAGAATTTTCTCACCTCTTCTGGCTCACCTTCCTCATTGGAGGACTCTTTGTAACAGCCACTCCATCCCGCTGCGCACCTGGATTCCAGATCATTCATTTTAATGATCAATTTTCCATGAACCATCCGATTTTCTGTGTGTCATGAACCCCGTGTTGCGTTAATCTAAAATGACGCTGGTATTATTGATGAGTGTGGTTTTCAAGAGGACGAACCAGAGAGGATGGGATTCTTCAATCAATTGTTTGGAAAAAAAGACTTTGAATCGGGCGACACGCCTGACACGATGCCGTGGGATGCTCGGCCTTCAATCTATGAGCATATCTGCGCGCACATTAATCCGGATCAGATTGGATTAACGGAAGCGGGATATCAACTGCCCGATGAAGCACGCATCAACGAGGGGGAAGAACTCCGGTGGGCCGCCGGTGCCCTGGATGGCGTGATGACGCATCATGGCGGGAACGGCAACGCTCAGGAGCAGGTTCAAAAAACTGTATCACTGCTGCTGAGTTATTGTGATCAGCCGACTGCCGCCAATAAATATGCGTTATATCAGCACATTGTCAACGAGAGTATCGTTTCGATGATTGATGCCGTGATCGCGAGTCTGTTAGACGAGCAGAAACTCAACCATGAGCGACTTTACGAACTGGCTTATTCGTTCATGACAGAAACGCCGGATCGCGAAACGGTCAAATTCGGTATCGCGATTCTCGGACTCTATCAGGTTGCTGAAAATACGCCTTTGTTTCAAACGCTGGGGCGACACGATGAGTTCACACTTTATTGCGCGGTTGCACTCGGGAACACAGCTGACAAAACTGATTTAGCCTTGTGGGAACTGGCACGCAACGTTGATGGCTGGGGACGAATTCACGTTGTAGAACGGCTGGCAGAAACCGAAAACAGCGAAATCAAAAACTGGCTGCTTCGCGAAGGCTACCGCAACTCCGTGTTATATGAATACCTGGCCTTCACCTGTGCCACCACAGGCGGGTTGCTTGCTGCGCTGAGTGAGCCGCACGTCGATTGTGAACTGCTTACATCGGCGGGGGAACTCATTGAAGCACTGATCAACGGTGGTCCCGCGGAAGATATGGACGACTATGACGACGGCGCGATTGTGGTCGATTTGTTTTTGAATCACATCGATTCGTCTGCTGAAAGTTTGGCTGATTTTCTGCACGTCTGTTCGATCCAGCAGTTTTTGAAAAATGAGGAAGCTGACTGGGAATCGCGTTCGGAACGAGGTTGGACAGCGCAGCGTTGCGAGGGACTCCTGGCGATTTGCAATGAGATTCTGGAACGACCTGAATGGCCAGACCGTGTTCGAACATCGCTTAAGAGTCCGGTTGAGCAGGAATTTTATGCAGCCGATCAGGTTGCCCGCGTGCTCAAGTTGCCGACCTGGAATTATCAGTGGAAACGTCTCCAGGAACAACCTCACGATTCCAGTCGCTGGTTCCATGTCATGCTGGCCTGTGATGAAACGTACATCTCACAAGTGTTGGATTTCGCCGAACAGGTTCTGGATCTTGAGCAGATCGCCAGCGGCGCAGACGAAACGCTCGGCATCGGTGCGGAATTTGTGCAGCATTCCTGTCTCGATTGTATTCTGCAGGAACTGCGTCGTTTTCCGGGGCACGGCGCTACTTTAATTGCTACGGGATTGAAAAGTCCTGTGGTGCGCATCCGAAACATGGCGGTGGCGGCCCTGGCGACCTGGGGTGAAGTCGCATCTACATTTGAGCCATTAAAACAGGCAGTCGAAGTAGAACCGAGTGAGAGTCTCCGTCATAATATGCAGAAAATCCTCAAAGGCGAGCCGCTGGAAGAGTAAACGATGACGGACCAGACAACCGAAGCACAGAGCAAACAGGATGTGCAGACGACAGTCAACGACTGCAATCAGTTTGCCTGTGAACTGTTCTCGAAATTAGCCGGGGAAAGCGAAGGGAATCTCTTCTTTTCGCCAGGCAGCATTTCAATGGCACTGGCGATGACACTCGCTGGAGCTAAGGGAGAAACGGCGCGCGAAATGCAGGAAACACTCGGGTTCTCTCTGGAGCCAGCGCGTGTCCACGAAGCGTTTCGACGTTTGCGTACAGAGACCAGAACCGGTGGCGTGGAATTGAACGTCGCCAATCGACTCTGGGGACAAGCTGGTTATCACTTTCTGCCCGAGTATTTGAAAACGACAGAACACTATTATGCAGCCGGTTTGGAAACGGTCGATTTTCAGAATGCCCCCGGTGAGACAGCCAGCCAGATCAATGCCTGGGTTACGAAGCAGACCAACGGAAAAATCGACAGCTTGGTCTCGCCTCTTCAATTTAATGAATTAACGCGGCTGGTGCTGACCAACGCCATCTATTTTCTAGGCGGCTGGGAAGATGAGTTTCAACCGGAGGCGACAAAAGAACAATCGTTTCAACTATCCCGGAGCGAGGAAACGATCGTCCCGCTGATGCATCAGACGAATTCGTTTGGTTACGGTGAAGATGAAGAAATGCAGGTGCTGGAACTTCCCTACCGACGGCATGAATATACGACCCGGCTCGTCGAGAGCGAAGACGGATTTTCTTACATGGAACACGAAGAAATTCCCGGCGGCGGGAGTGATTTCGTCATGAACATTTTATTGCCTCGCGAACCAGACGGATTGCCTGCGATTGAAAGTCAGCTCCATTCAGCCACTTTGCAAAAATGGATGAAAACGCGCAGTCATGAGGTCAATGTGAGCCTCCCCCGATTTCGCGTCGAAGCTTCAATGGACCTGGATCAGCAGTTACAGTCCCTGGGGATGCAGAGGCCTTTTTCACGAGACTATGCCGACTTTTCTAATATGTCTGATGATCCGGAAGGCCTGTTTATCGGTGCCATTTTGCATAAAGCGTTTGTTGAAGTGAACGAAAAAGGGACCGAAGCCGCAGGCGTGACAGGGGTGATCATGGCGGGGGGCTGTGCCAGGGATGAAGAACCGCCGAAAGAATTTCGAGCCGATCATCCATTTCTGTTTCTGATCCGCGATCGACAAACCCGGTTGATCCATTTCATGGGCCGGTTGGCCAACCCCTCTTAGACTGCCGCGAATTGATCGCGGGCGTCCCGCGCGTTGCCGGTCCATAACAATTGAGAAAGTACTTCACGCATCGGCAGATTGCTTTTTGGGTCTCTTCTTCCATGACAGGATGGCGTCAATCGAGAGTGGCCCGGCTCCCACAATCAACAGATACAGCGAGCCCAGCAGCATTGAGAAATCAGTTCTCGCAGCGTGTGCCATGGACCAGAAACCTTCTTCAGACAGCATGGGGATTTTGGTCGAGAATATCGCGACCAGCATAATCGTAATCGTCGGCAGCACCGCCAGCCGGGTTAGCAGTCCCAGTACAATCAGTACGCCACATACGATTTCAAAACTGGCGACGAAATAGGAGAGGAACTCCGGTTCCGGTAAACCGATCTTCACAAAACGACCGGCGCCACGGATCTCGGGATACAGAAACTTCTGAATCCCTTCCGAGAGAAACACCAGTCCCACCAGCAGCCGGATCAGGATCACAGCGGAAGAAGCTTTCGATTTCAATGTTTTTTTGATCAACTTCATCACATTGGTTCCTTTTAAAATTGATGTATTGAGAACCATTGACGGATAGATCAGCCACCCGTTCGCCGCTGAGTAAACGTGCTTTTCTTATTTGCATTTACGACGTTATTTGTCTGGGGAACCGCCGACTGCATGATTTTAGAACGCGCGGGGATCGATTTTTTAGATTCCTGGTCGGTTTTCTCCTGCGTCTTTTTTTTCATGTCCTCCAGGTGCTTTTTCTTAGCGACCCGTTTTTCTCGATCTTTCTTTTTCTGCTGTTTATTTTTAGCCATTTGGCGATTCTCCGCGAGGGGGGGATGTTAAATTGAATTCTCTGACAGTTCCACGGCCATGATGCTGCGCGTAGAATCAAACTCAGACAGAGATATAGTGGCGCATTTTAACAGCAATCCATCCATTTAGATAGAAACAGCGCTAACAGGTCTCAGACTTCTTTATGATTCAATCGTGGTTCAACCAAAGTACCAGTCCCAGAATCAGTAAGAGCCCAATCCAGATGAGCATCGACTGAATCGTGGCTTTTCGCGCCCGTTCGACTTCCCACCAGCTGCGAGGTCGAACTCCCTGCAGCAGAAATGTTGCGACGCCGGCCAGATTGATGCAGATCAGGTTTGTGACGGTGAGTAGAAACGCTCCTCCGGCTAATGTATAGGACCCATTGCCGAGCAGCATGCCGCATGCGACCAGCGGCGGTACCAGCGCGACAGCCACCATCACCCCAATCACCGCTCCCGAGAGGCCTTGCGTGAACGCCAGCGTTCCGGCACAACCCGCGGCTAACGCCAGCAGGATATCGCCGATATCGACTCCGGTGCGTGAGGCAATCGAGGGGATTTCCGGGTCGACCACGAATAAAAAACCACCGACGATCGATAAGGCAAAGGCGGTTCCCGAACCGGCAATATTGGTTTTCAATGCGCTGCGCAGCAGGTCAAAATCGCCTAAGGTCACTGCCAGCGCCATCGCCACATTCGGTCCCAGCAGAGGGGCGATCACCATCGCTCCAATTATTACGGCGACATCATCTCGCAGTAACCCCACTCCCGCCACAACGACCGAGAGCATCACCAGCCCCATAAAGACCCGGGTGACGCCCAGCCCCTCGCTGACATTCGAATAGAGTTCCTCGCGGCTGATACGTTCCTTGCCGTTATTCTTCTCTTTTGGTTTGTCTGCTTCCTCTTCTTCTTCATCTGGCTCCGGTTTCAAGCGGGGCAACACCGCTTCCACCGGAAACAGGAGCACGTGAAACCCTTTCGTGTCTCCGTATGCCTGTTCAAACCGATCCATGATCGGCTCTGTTTCCTCGGCTGGAACCAACAGGTGCAGTACCAGTTGGTCAGAGTCTGTATCCCGCCAGCGGCCGAGAACTTCTCGTCCTTCCAGCAGATCATCCAGATTCTCATGGTTGCTATCCGGAATGAATATTTGCATGACCCGCAGAATCATGGTGGTTCTCTCGGTTGAAGATGAAAAGATAAGTTCTGATTGAATTCAAAATGATTCTACATGCAGCAGACCGAATATGGTAGAATGAAGCAACCAGAGTCGTCCACTTTTATCGACACTTCAAAGTCGTGAGCGGTGAGTTCGTGTGGATATGGATATCTGAAATCCAAGCCTGTCAAAGTTGATGATTGAGAAAGGTAAAAGAAATGCAGGATGAAGCCACTTATCTCTGTGATGCTTGCGGAGAAGAAATCGTCATTCCCGTTGATTTGACCGAAGGCACCGAACAGGAATATGTCGAGGATTGCCCGGTCTGCTGTCACCCGAATGTGATTCACGTGCACGTTGACCCCGATGGTGCTGTGCGCATCTGGGCGGAAGCAGAGGACGAATAGGGGAAGCTGTCCCGTTTATTCAGGGCCGATATATTGAAATCGGGCTACTTCGCGTCCATCGACCTCAACTTTTTCCAGAAACATGATTTTGGGGCGAACCCAGAGGCCTTTCTGACCGTAATCGGGGCTGTAGACCACCATTTCTTCCTCTGTTTCACTGTGGCGGGCGACTCCAATGACGAGATAGTCGTTCCCTTTATAATGACGATACCGACCGATTTTCACTTCGCTGATTCTCCTTACTCTCACTTTGTCTCGGCATTTAAGCCGATGCCTCTTCCATCGCGCTACTATATTCGCCGCGGCGGGCATCTCGATTGCATTTCGCGCGATGAGCAATCGACTTCTGAGCCGTTTCCACGTTTGCCGGATCGCCGGCCCAGATGCTCATGCCAGGTTGTTGAATGGCCCGTGCAAACGAGTACGCCAAGGCCCAGGGAACCCGTGACTTGTATTTCACGTTCATCGCATTCAGCCGTTCCGAAGCGAGTTCACTCGATTGACCGCCGGATAAAAAGGCCACGCCGGGAACAGCCGCGGGCACAGTGCGCCGGAAACAGGTGACCGTTGCATCCGCAACATCATCGACCGAATTTTGCTTGGGACATTCCAGACCTGGCACAACCATATTTGGCTTCAAGATCATGCCTTCCAGTAGTACGCGTTGGGCCGCCAACTGTGCGAAAACCATGCGCAGCGTCTGCTCGGTCACGTCGTAACAGCGTTGCAGTGAATGAGCCCCGTCCATCAATACTTCCGGCTCGACAATCGGGACGAGCCCTGCTTCCTGACACAGGGCCGCATACCGTGCGAGCAGATGGGCGTTGGCTTCCAGACAGCCTTGACTTGGGATTCCTTCGCCAATCGTGATCACCGCGCGCCATTTCGCAAACCGGGCGCCTAATTGAACATATTCTTCTAATCGTTCCCGCAGACCGTCCAGACCTTCTGTAATTTTTTCACCCGGGTGACCGGCCAGAGGTTTGGTGCTTTTGTCGACTTTGATGCCGGGAATGATGCCCGCTTCTTGCAGAACCTGAACGAAAGGCGTGCCCTCTTGTGTCTTTTGGCGGATCGTTTCATCGAACAGAATTGCCCCGCTGATCGATTCATTCAAGCCGGGAGTCGTCACTAGCAGCTCCCGGTAAGCGCGTCGGTACTCTTCGGTCTCTGGAATTCCGAGCTTCGCAAATCGCTTGTGGCAGGTAGGCATGCTCTCGTCCATCGCCAGCAGGCCTTTGTCGTCTGCTACCATCGCATAGGCTGTTTCGATCAGTTGTTTTTGACTCATCTTCACTGCTCCCCTTGCTAGACCTGAAAAACACCGGCAGTCGATCTCACTTTTGAGTTGCCTGCACAGAAAGAGTGCCTGACTTCCTTCACTGTAAACCATTGGCTTCGTTCAGTGCAAGGGCACGCTGCAGGGGACAGTCTGACGAGGCCGCAGACGAACTGCGGTAAGCGTTTAAGAGCTCCTTCGAACGTCGGGCCAGCATCCGCCGCACTTCCCGCCGTTTCCCTTTCACACGTGGAATGGCCATTTCATCATAGGCGGTTGTCTGATGCCGCATCCAGGCAATTACGGCTGCTTCCGCCCGCTGTTCAACGGGAATCCGTTTTGTACGGGCCACCGTACCGCTTCCAACCGGCGTGGCATGATCTGTGATCGCGCGTGCCATCTGTTGTGCCAAGTCGACGTGTGCGGGGTGAAAGTCCAGAAATGCCAGCACGGAACCAAAGAAATCCTCTACGTATTCCGCCTGAACTTTTTCGCGGCGTTGTGCTGCTGCCGCCTGTTTCTTCGCATACGCGTCGGTCGAACGCTCGGCTTCTAGATCCGCACGAATCCGTTTGATCGTTTCTGAGGGCGCCCAGACGCCTTTTGAAAAGGTCCGCCGCCCTTTTTTCTCCTGCACGATCCAGAAATCACCTGCTGATTTCACCCGCCGCGTCAGACCAGCATCACCGGGAAGCAGCAAAGCCCAGCCCGCGGGAACTGTATGAATCGTACCGTCGGCGGCCTTCACGGAATCCGGCGTGGGCCCTGGGGAGAAGATATTGTCGGTCATGTTACTTGTAATTTCGAAATAAAGAATCAGATCAAGAAAATTATTTTAGGAACGTAAGTGGTCCAGGAAGATATAAATGAACTCGTTTGGCATCCGATGTAATGCCAGCCGATCGCGATTTCAATCAATCTGGTCGGTCAATCAATAAGGTATTGGAAAAAACTTACGAAAATTCCGAAATAATAATCGGAGTTCCTCAAATTGAGAGGGGTTGTCGTTTTCTGGAAGCGGAATAGGATTTAGTAAGATCTGATCTTGCTGAGCTTTAAAAGCATTAAGCTCGTTTGATCTCTTTCAAATTGAAAAAGGAGTAGTGCAGCATGACCGCTTACACAAAAGTATCAGATGAATATCTTCAATCAGAAGCAATTCTGGGCACGGGCTGGCGCGGCAGCTTCGGTGAACTCGCTGTCAAATTGGGCAGAACCACACGTTCCGCCTTGCTTGCGGTACGCATGGTTCAGGCATATCAGAAAACAAACCCGGGATGGAATCCAGCGAACGTCTATCGAGTCAGTTAATCAAACAAGGTCGAATCAATGATGGCACGACTCTTTCTGGCTGCAGTAGGTAGTCTCTATATCATCCTGGCACTCTGGTGTTCGTTCGCGCCGGAATCGACGTCGCGGACGGTCGGGTTTACTCTGAAGCCGGGTTCCGGGCAGTCCGAGTTTCTGACTGTCTATGGCGGGCTGGAACTGGCGCTGGGGATTGCATTTCTCTGGCCCCTCTACCAGAAAGAGGCGACCGTGTATGCACTTTTCATCTGCCTGGTGCTGCATGGCTGCCTGGTGTTATTTCGTACCCTCGGCTTTTTTCTGTTTGACGGCATCGAATCCTCAACCTATTCGCTGGCATTGGGGGAATGGGTGATCTTTCTGATCAGCCTGGGGTTCTGGATCAGAAAGTGATTCCTCAGCGTCGACGTCGCTGGAGTGCCCGGCTCAGCTTTTGAACGGCCTGTTCTTTCGCTTTGGCTTCCACTTCGACAGTGAGTTCCCGGTCTTCCCAGTGGCGGGGGAAATCTTTGACGTCGATGAAATCGTGATGGGGCTTGGGATTCTTGCCCTCCCAACCCTCTTTGGGGCTGGAGAGGTGGAACAGAGGTTCCCGGTTCCAGGTGGCTAACGCCTGCTCTGTTGCTTCCTCGATCGACAATTCGTCGCGTAAACAGCGGTGGTGATGCACATCGTAAACCAGTGGAAGTCCGGTTTTATGACAGAGTGGTAATAGATCAGATGGCGTATACGTCGTATCGTCATTTTCGACAGTCAGCCGGCTGCGAACCCGCTTCGACAGACGTTTCAGATTTTGCTGGAACCGTTTGAGTGCCGCTGGCTTGTCGCCATACGCTCCGCCGCCATGAATGTTGAGGACGTCCGCGCCCACCCACTCTGCGACCTCGGCCTGATATTCCAGTTCGGCAATCGACCGTTCCACGACCTCTTCACGCGGCGAATTCAGCACCACGAACTGATCGGGGTGAAAGCAGGTGCGCAGGCCATGTTTTCGCACATAGTCTCCGCACTGTTGAAACCGTTTGACGATCGCTTTTCCACCCGGGAGATCGCGCATCTGATATCCACATTCAGCATGCGTTTTCAATGGGAGAATCTGGCTGTTGATGCGGAAGCAACCAATGTCGTGTTGCACACAATATTCCAGCGCCGCTTGTAGCGACCGTGCATTTTCCTGACAGAGTTGAGCCAGTTTCTCGAGCGCTGCCGGGCGATCCAGGTTTTTATTGGCTTTGACCGTGGTATTGCGAAACTTGATCGGCTCATCCTGAAACTGGCAGCAGAGTCCCAGTCGGATCGATGATGTGGGCGTTTTCTGCTGAGACAAACTTCAGACTCCCCGATTCATCCAGAAAATACTGATCTGCAATACTGAGGCGATTGAAACCCAGACGAAATAAGGCAGCTGAGCAATCGCGACCCAACGGACTCGTGGCCAGACCTTGACCATCATCCAGACGATGGTTGACCAGACGATCAGAATGTCCAGCGTTGCCAGTGGCAGATTTCTCATGCCGAACAGGATCGGCGTGAAACAGAGATTGGCGACCAGGTTGATCGCAAAGGGGACCGCAGTGGCATTCGTGAGCTTGCCGCGTCCGGTTTGCACAAAGACATAACCAAAGGAAACGATAATGATCGGATACAAAATCTGCCAGATCAGGCTGATCGTCCCTGGAGTGGGAGTCCAGCCCGGTTTTGAAAGCGTATTGTACCATTCCAGCCAGGTCATCGTTTTGAGTCCGTGTTAGAATTAAATTTATCCAATTCATTATGGTGCCAAAATGGGAATTGGTAAGTCTGTTTTACTCTATTTCTTTATCGCGATGTGCTGGATTTCTGTGGAGTTAATGTCAAACTTCACCAGGATACACAAAGAAAAGTCCCTGAAAACGGCAATGACGAATTTCCGAAGCTGTCCCTGCATGAACTTTTTGTTACAATCAGCCCTATATTCCCCGCATGTGCCGGTTGTCGAGACAATCCGATTCGCTTGAAAACAGGGGAGAGTTCTGATTTTGGGTGGTGGGGTAAATATGTCGAAAGATCGGCTCCAATCCGACTTTTGTGCAGAGAAATTAAAAGCGTTGGGCGAGCCGATTCGGCTGCGCATCATTGATCTGCTGCGTGACGGCGAGCGAACGGTCAGTCAGACCGCAGAGCAGCTCGAAGAAGAAGTCGTTAATATCTCACACCATCTCGGCATCCTGTATCACGCAGGGCTGGTCGTCAAACGCAAAGAAGGCCGCTTCGTCGTTTACAGTCTGCATCCAGATGTTTCCGCCGTCAGTGAAGCAGGCAAACAGCATCTCGACTTCGGCTGCTGCCGCCTGGAAGTGCCCGACGCGTAAGCGACTATTCATCGAGGCACCTCAATGTCGACAGAGATCCGCATCAAACGTATTTATGAAGATCCAAGTCCTGATGATGGATACCGGGTGCTCGTCGATCGTCTCTGGCCGCGTGGCATGTCGAAAGCAGTCGCCCAGGTCGACTTGTGGCTGAAAGAGTTCGCTCCTTCCAACGAACTGCGCAAGTGGTTTCACGCAGATCCCTCCGACTATGACGAATTTGTGAGACGCTATCAAAGTGAACTCCGCGATCAACGGGCGGAGCTGAAAGAGATTGTCGCTGAGTGGAAGCAGCCGACGATCACTCTGCTGACGGCAATTAAGGACCCCCAGCGGAGTCATGTTCCTGTCTTGAAAGCGTTTTTGACGAACCTGCTTCTTAACGGCTAGGTTACTCTGTTCTTCGAAAGGAGTGGCCGGTTTTTAACCCCGCGATGAAGATTACCAGCGCCACTGCCCCCAGAAAAAAGATCGTGTCGCCAGGCACACGCATCCAGCGCAACGTCTGCATCAGGTCCCCCTGCATAAATTCACTACTCCGGGCATACCAGTATCCCTGTTCAACGGAAGCTTTCGTCTGTAGCAGCCCGACCGGCAGCAGACTCAAGATACACATCGCCATCAATCCGATATTGAGTGACCAGAATGAGAAACGCAGGATACCTTCTTTCCATTCCTTGCCGGGAATCAGTACACGCAGACACAGCAGCATCAACCCGATTCCCAACATTCCATATACACCGAATAGTGCAGCATGCCCATGGAGCGGCGTGGTGTTAAGTCCCTGCATGTAATACAGTGCGATTGGAGGATTGATCATAAAGCCAAACAAGCCGGCGCCGATCATGTTCCAGAATGCGACCGCGACGAAGAAGTAAATCGGCCATTTATACTTCTGGACCCATTTTGATGTTCTCGACCGCCGCAGGTCTTCCGTGGCATCAAATCCGATCAGCACCAGAGGTACCACCTCTAATGCACTGAAGACAGATCCCCACGCCAGTGCCACGGTTGGTGTTCCCGAGAAATACAAATGGTGACAGGTACCGATAATCCCGCCCGACAGAAATATTGTTGCCGAGAGGAGTGCCGCACCTGCCGCGACTTTAGGGCGAATCAAATTGAGACGCATGAATGTGAACGCGATGACTGTGGTCGCGAAAACTTCAAAGAACCCTTCGACCCACAAGTGAACCACCCACCAGCGCCAGTATTCCACCATTGTGAGATGTGAATGCTGCCCCCAGGTCAGACCGGCACCATAGAACAACGCGATCGCTCCGGTAGAAACAGCCAGCAACGCGACAAGATGCCTTTGTTGTCCTGTCTGTCGCAGCGCGGGAAGCAATACGCGGATCATTAAAGCCAGCCACAACAGGAGTCCGACCATTAGACCAATCTGCCACACTCGTCCCAGATCTACATATTCGTATCCCTGATGTCCAAAGTAAAATGCGACCGTGTCACTCATTTTGTTATTGATACTCAACCACTCGCCGGCAAGAGAACCAACGACCACCAGCAGCAATGCGCCAAATAACACATTCACGCCGAGTGTTTGTCCCTTGGGTTCGTGGTTACTTACCAGCGGTCCGATGAATAATCCCGCCGCCAGCCACGCCGTCGCGATCCAGAACAGGCCAATTTGAATGTGCCAGGTTCGGGTTACACTATAGGGCAGCCATTTGGAGAGTGGGAAACCATAAAATCCGTCTCCCTCGACTCCGTAGTGCGCAGTGATGACGCCTAATAACATCTGCACTAGTATTAAAGCCGCCACAATCCAGAAGTATTTAATTGTGGCCCGTTGTGACGGAGTTGCCTCCCATAGGGCCAGCGGATCGGATTCCGGAATTGTGAGGTCCTTTTCTTCTTCGCCGCGCTTCGAAGCGTACCACCAGGCCATCGCAGAAATTCCTGCAAGCAGCATGATAATGCTGACTCCGGTCCAGACGATGTTATCACCAGTGGGGCGATTGCCGACCAGGGTTTCGTGAGGCCAGTTGTTGGTGTAGCTGGTCACGTCATCCGGTCGATTTGTAGAAGCCGCCCATGCTGTCCAGAAGAAGAATGCAGATAGCTTGTGCAGACGATCCGGATCGGTGACGGCGCCTGCTGGGATCGCGTAATCGGGATTTCCAGCAGAGAATACCTCGGTGTAATGGGCTAAGTTAGACTGAAACGCTTCAGCACGCACCGGGTCAACGGTGACGATGCCGGTTTCAGGATCATATGTATTGGTCCGCATCAATTTTGTTAAACGGGCCGTCAGTTGCGCCTGCTGTTCTTTTATGAGATCTTTGAATTCCTTTTTAAAATCGGTTTGCGACCAGCGATCGAGAATGAAGACGGCTTCCCGATGCAGCCAGTCTGCGGTCCAGTCGGGAGCAACGTAGCTGCCATGCCCCCAGACGGACCCAACTTCCATCCCACCCAGAGACTGCCAGACATTCTGGCCGGCGGAAATATCGTTGTCAGCAATGAGAATCTGGCTGTCGGTCGTTACAACACTTTTGGGAATCGGCGGCATTTCTTGATAAATGCGGGTTCCGATCCAGCCGAGGACCAGAAATGAAACTCCAATCACCGAGGCAAAACCAATCCAGAGTTTATTCACGACAGCCAGTTCTCCATGCTAAGGTTGATATTTGATGTGATTCAGCATCAAGTGACGATTATTCAATCGGTAGCGTGTAGCTCATGGCCCCGATAGCAGCTCCTTTTTTCGCGTCTGCATAATGCGGATGACACATGACGCACTTCTGCATGACAACGGGAACCGGGGTCATCGTGCGCAGATAGGGTTTTCCGTCTTTTTCAATGATCTGCTCGACAAGGGCTTTTCCGGCAAGTAACTGCTTTGCTCCCTGTTTTTCGAAGTCATCATTGGCGACATTTTCCGCCTCATAAGGTTCGCCTGTCAAATCGATCAGGCGGACTTTGTGGTAGCCCTTTTTATCCATGGACTTAAAGAGAGCCACGAATGCGCTGCCGGCCGGATAGTCGTTTTCATCGTTCACATATTTGTCGGTGATGAGCACAATAGACGACTTGTAAATGTCATCCAGCATCCTCACTGTTTTCCGGGTTCGTTCAAGTGCCGCCTTTGAAGGCCCGGCCTGTTTAATTTCCTGCGGCGTCTCAGCGGCAACAAAGTTACTTACAGCCAATGTCAGAAGCAGAACTGTTGTGCCAAGCGCTGTCACAATTTTCAACATGTCTTTCATTTCCTTTTGTCAGATTGAATACGGGTACCAATTTCATAAACAAAACAGGACTGGTGGGTCCGGTTTTGTGCCAGTGTAGCGAGTCGAAAGTGGATGTCAATATCCATAAAAGGGTTGGTTTTCAAGAAACTAATTTACTGTTGATGGTCAGTTGTGAGATGTAAGTCATAAATATATATAGGGATAAGATAATCGGATATCAGGGGGCAAGAGAGTCCAGATTGAGAACGCGTTTTTTTTCCAGTGGGCAGCCAATTTGTATTCAGACGGTTGACAGAAAATAACGATATGGTATTATGGCGGTATTGCCATGAAAGAAAAAACACGCAAACAATATGAAGCCCGCGCGAAGATTGCCAAAGCGATGGCACATCCGAGCCGGCTGCTGATGCTGGATCTGCTCCAGAAGCAGGAGATGTGCGTTAACGACTTAACGGAGAAAGTCGGCGCAGATCAATCGACTGTTTCCAAGCATCTAGCCATCCTCAAGGAAGTCGGCCTGATCGATTCTCGGAAGGAGGGGACTCTCAGCTACTACCGTGTGACCTGTGGCTGCCTGGACGGGTTTTTCTCGTGTATGGAAACGGTACTCCTGGCCGATCTCGAGGGGCGTAAACAGTCTGTAGAATAATTTTTTTAATGGTTGTATGGCTATATTGCCAATATGGAATGTATTAGGTTTTCGATGAAACGCTTATTCCAGAGTCTCATTGGAATAGCATCAGCAGCAGGTGCTTTTTTTATAACAGCCTGGTTATTACATCCGAGTTGAATGCGAGGATTTGTTTCATTGGTGGACTACTGATGGTTCTGACATTGATTCTAATTGGGGTTCTGGGTTGCTCGAGTGAAGGGGGGCATTGACCAATGCGTCAAACCACCCTTACGATTTTTTTTGTATTCATTCTGTCGCTATTGTTTTTTTGGATGAGATCAACATACACCCAAAGCAATTTCAATAAGTTGCTGACTCAGAATTACGAATTACTTTTACCCGCTGATACGGAAGCGACAGTACCCCAAATCACTACAAAAGAATGGAGCAGAACTTCAGAATGGACCATCGACACAGGCCAGAGCTGGAAAGAATATCGAACATGGTTAGGCAAACAGATCGGCGGTAGGTACCGCATTCTTTCTGAAGCGGAAGGTCAGGTTGATTTGAGGAAAACTTATCACTCGGAAATACATGATATTAAGCTGACAGCTTATGAAGAGAGGGGAAAAATTCATGTCGTTTTTAGACTGTCCCTCTGGTGATACAAACGGAATCTCGATGTCGACCCTGTTATGTTCAGAGCGCGAAATGGATGTCAATTTAAGAGGACCATTAATGAGTAAATCCATGGTTTTGTTTCTTTGCACTGGTAATTCTGCCCGCAGTCAGATGGCGGAAGCTTTTTTAAGGCAGCATGCAGGAGATCAATATGATGTTCATAGTGCCGGGTTAAATCCCAGGGAGTTCATCCATTGACGATCCAGGTAATGGACGAGATTGGCATTGATCTTACAGGACATCGGTCGAAATCACTCCCTGAATATCTGGGAAAAACAAGTCCCAAATGGGTGATTTTTGTCTGTGAGAAAGCGGAAAATTCCTGTCCGCACGTGTGGCCTTTCTCACTTCTTACGGAATCCTGGAGAATTGAAGATCCGGTTGACTTTAATGGTGATGAACTTGAGCAGCTCATGAAATTTCGTTCGGTGAGAGACCAGATAGAGGCACGAATACAGGAGTGGGTTATTCAAAATAACAAGTCTTCCGCGATTGATGTTCAATTAGAGACAAAGGAGTAAAACGACGATGAGTGCAGCCAGTGATTGCTCGGCGATCGAAACCAAAAGCATGGGTTTTTTTGAACGTTATCTAACCTTGTGGGTTGGACTTTGTATTCTCGTCGGGATTGTATTAGGTAAAGTCGCACCGGGTGTGGCTCAGACTCTCGATCGGATGGCGATCTATGTAAATGATGCGCCCGTTGTTTCGATTCCGATTGCCGTCTGTCTGTTTTTCATGATGTATCCCATCATGGTGAAAATTGATTTTGCCGAGGTCTTGAAAGCGGGGAAATCAGTTCGACCCGTGGGACTGACGCTATTTATCAACTGGGCCGTCAAACCATTCACGATGTATGCGATCGCCAACTTTTTTCTGGGGACTCTGTTTCTGTCATTCATTGGCCCCGAGGCGGTCGACTATGTCAAATTGCCCTTTGGTGCCGACCTGGCGGTCGGTGTTGAATACGGCGCCGGGAAAGTGGTGCTCGTGGATGGCGTGAAAATGCTGGAAGTTCCCCTCTGGCGAAGCTATCTGGCCGGCTGCATTCTACTGGGGATCGCACCCTGTACAGCCATGGTGCTAGTTTGGGGGTATCTGGCAAAAGGAAGTAATGGGCTTACATTGGTAATGGTCGCCATTAATTCTCTGACGATGCTGGTGTTGTACGGCGTCCTGGGAGGCTTTCTGTTGGGAGTGGGAAAATTGCCAGTTCCCTGGCAGGCATTGCTGCTTTCGATTGGTGTTTATGTGGCTCTGCCTCTGGTGGCAGGGTTCTTTTCCCGTAAATGGCTGATCGCCAGTAAAGGGGAAACATGGTTTCGAGAGAAATTTCTCCACGTACTAACACCGGTTACGATTGTGGCATTGTTAGTAACCTTGATTCTGCTGTTCTCATTTAAAGGAGAAACGATTCTCAGTAATCCCATGACGATTCTCTGGATTGCGATCCCACTGTTTATCCAGACTGTTGCGATTTTCGCACTGGGATATCTGCTTTCAAAAGCGCTGGGATTGACCTACGAAAGTGCCGCTCCCACGGCCATGATCGGTGCGTCGAACCACTTCGAAGTCGCCATCGCGACAGCAACGATGCTGTATGGACTCTCGTCGGGAGCTGCATTGGCAACGGTCGTAGGTGTCTTAATCGAAGTTCCTTTAATGCTGATGCTCGTCCGATTTTGTGTCAGGACTCAAAACTGGTTTCCACATCAGACGAGTACCGATGTCTCTGAGACAAAATCAACGACGACTGTTTCTGTAAATGAGTGACAATCATGCAAAATGAAAAGCAAAAAGGCTGCCATGGAAACATGTTCCCCGACAGCCTGCATTTGAAAGATAACATACCGAACGTAGGCAAAGTATTCACCGTCTGGATGAAAAAGCCAGAAGGGAGTGTACTTCCAGTGCACTCTGATCGTTCGATTGAGATTAATAATGATCAGTGGGAAGCGTGTCAGCTGTGTGTTCAATTCGAAAGTTGTTATAAACTCAGCATAGCTAAACTGGCTTTGGAATCTGCTGTAGCCAGTCAGTAATCATCTTTTATAAAAAAGGTATTCAAGAAATGAAACGTGTTTTAGTTTTATGTACAGGAAATTCATGTCGTTCGCAGATGGCGGAAGAACTCTGGGAAACGCTGGGCGCTGGTGAATGGCAGGCAGACTCGGCCGGCTCCAAACCCTCTGGCTACGTGCATCCGCTGGCGATTGAAGCAATGCGTGAGCTGGACATCGATCTGTCAGAGAATACCAGCAAGTCACTCGACCAGTTTACCGATGAGAAGTTCGATATCGTCGTCACCGTTTGCGACAACGCCAAAGAATCGTGCCCGGTCTTCACGGGCGCCACGCTGACACTGCACTGGCCCTTTGATGATCCTGCGGATGCGACGGGCTCTGATGCAGAAAAAATGAAAACATTCCGCCGCGTTCGCGATGAAATCAAAACAAAAATACAAACGTTTTTAGCTGATGAATCCGCTTAAAAATAGAATTGAATGAGTAATCATGAATAATAAGGAGAAGACAATGAATCAGGAATCCGCCGTCGAATTTCCCGGCCAGTATCGCCTGCATGTGGCACTCAACGTTTCCAATCTGGAACAGTCAAAACCGTTTTACGAGATCCTGCTGGGCGTTAAGCCGAGTAAGGAACGCCCCCGCTATGCCAAATATGAACCCGTCGATCCTTCGGTCAATCTGACTCTCAATGAGGTCGATGGCGATGTGACCGTCGAAGGCGGTTCAGCGCATTTTGGCATTCAGGTCAAGTCGGTGGCGGAAGTGCATGCTGCCATGGATCGCTTCAAGGCAGCCGGGATCAAAACGATTACGGAAGAAGCGACCACCTGTTGTTACGCGGTGCAGGACAAGGTCTGGGCCGTTGATCCCGATGGACATAAATGGGAAGTCTTCGTGGTCCTCGAAGCCGACGCGAAGGATGAACTCTATGCCCAATCAGGCTGTTGCGGCCCCGAAATGGTGACATTGAAAGCGTGTCCGGACTCCAATGCAGAGACCGGATCTAATCCGTCAGCACAGTAACCCACTGGGCACTGTGGATGATTCCGTTTTGTTTGTTGTTAGAGCTGTCAAGCAATTTGGTTTTGTCCGGTTTCAGGAAATCAAATAAGACGACTGTGTTCTCGTCTGCCTTATTGGATTCTGCCGGTTCAAATTCTTTGTCATATCGAGCGACTTTGGAAATCTGAAACATCCGCATTGTGCCTTTTCCGAACAGTCCGGCAGGTTTGGTTTGCGTCTCTTTCCATTTTTCCTGAGCGCCCAGAAAAAGTTTCCGTTCGGGATTAAAGGGCCCTGGCTTCGGTGCGGTCATCTTGTGGACGAGTTTGCCATTCAGGTAAATCGCCTGCTCGTTTCCATCATACACCAGTGCCACGTGGTCCCAGCCTGCTTCGGAATTGGGATCAACGGGGGCTGAATAATTCGTGCCGTTATCACTTTCCCAACCGGTCGAGTGCCTGTTCGCACGAATCGAGATCCACAGGCTGTTTTCCGGATCTCCCTCAACTCCCTCACAGCAGATTCTGCCGCTCCAGTCCTTGACCCAAGCTTCAACCGTAAACGCGTTCCATTCAGAAAAATTGACGTGTGGCAGTGTGACATAGCTGTCCTTGCCGTCAAATTTTAAGCCGTATTGCACCTTGGCTTTGTCTGGATTTTCGGCGATTAAAATTATTGGTGCTAGCAAGTAACAAGCGTAACAACACACAGCGAGTAAGAAGAATCTGAAATTCCTCATGTGTTCGAATCCTGTTTGGGGACACATCGATAATAAGCCTGTGGTGGAACTCTGTCCTGTTTTTAAACAATTGTACTTATAATGAGTCTCCTGTGCTCAAAATAGTGTCTGGAAAAATTAAAATTCATGTTAATTTCACAAAGGGGCGATGAGTAGCTCAATGGAACCTGAAATGAATTCTACTGATAGCTGGTTAGCATAATGGCATACAGGGAATTTAGATCAAAATCCCATATCAGCTTGAGATTTGTCCGCGAAAGTAAGAGAGTTGTCTGGTCTTCATCAGTCAATGATTGATCGAGTCGCCAGGCGAGGCCGGTTTGATCGGCGATTGAAAAAAAATGATTGATGGACGAGGATCCTGTTAAAAGCCATGATTTCATTGTCATCCAATTAGGGAGAGATGAGAGATTATCATTGCCATAAAAATACAACCAGATACCAGTCAGCTTACCCTGATGGATTGCTAATTGAAGATTGACTTTATCCGTTTCCCCATAGAGCAGAACACAGTTGTTTTGTGGATCTTTTCTGCGCTGGTACCCCTCAGCGTCAGGAATATCAATCGCTTCAATCACCTGCGTACGGCTCATGCCCAGCTTGAGTGGTCCCAGCTTTCCCGTTCTCAGAAAGTCAATGATGATATTATCTTGATCAATCATTGATACTTGCCAGACGAATTCGTACCAGCAGATCATTCAACGCCTCCGTGGCGCGGGGCTTCTCAGGCAGACTGGTTGTCTCCATCGCCTGCTCCAGTTCCCCCACGAGTCGCTGATATTCGCGTCCATGAAATTCCATGTCGGCGGCATCCAGTGTTGACTGTTCTGCCCCGTGAAGTTTGCGTTCGATCAATTCCGGAATATAGGACAAACCGGCTGATTCATTTAAGGTGATCAGATTCGGTTCGACCTCGCCGGTCCGCATCAGATGCAACCCTGTGAGCAGCACTCGATAGACATACAACAGCGGCTTGACCCGCGGCGGATCCTCTTTCTGAAACAGTTTCCACTGTGTCGCCGCAAAACCGAGATAATGGTACGCGTGATATTTCGTCACACAGTCGGGAGCAAGTGCCTTCAACTCTTCGTATTCGGGTGTCGCATGCACGACCAGGGGCGAGAGTAATTGCTCCAGCACATAGCCGTTCTTCTTGAGCATCAGCTGAAAGAACTTGCCGACATCATGAGTGACGAGATCAATCTCCATCCCCTCGACGATGCGCGAACGCTCTACAGTTTCCTGTCCCCCTTTCAATCCAATGACCGTTTCCAGAGGCAGAATGTGGATGCCCCTGAGATCGTAGTCGGAATCAGGAGAAGGGAAGCCGTAAATATGCGAACCGCTGATTGTTGCAAACAGCAGCGGATACGGATGTTGTTCGACCTGGTTTTGTAATCGAGGATCAAGGTTCATGGCAGTTCTTCCAGCGTCGCCAGTCGGCGGGCTTTGATTAAATATTCGTTCGCTTTTTCATAGTCGGGACGGTCCGGCAGTTTGGTTTCTGCCTGTGCCTGCTCAAACTCTTGATGCAGGCTCTTCCGCCATTTCTCGGTTTCATTCCAGGGGACTTCACCCCGTTTAATTGCCAGTAATTGTTCCCGGTAAGGACCGGCGTCGACAACCACGTAACCTTCGCGCAGGAGTGTGATCCCGGAAATCAGCAGCCGAATCAGATGCATCACATGTTTCCATTTGACTTTTCCCTGATTTTTAATGTCGGTCTGCATCTTCTTGAACTGAGACATCACATAGCCGTTATAGGTCTGATAGACAATCCGCGTCAGAAAGATTTCCCGCATGTCCAGCAGTTCCTGACCGAGAGGGGTGATCTTCTCGACCAGGGGAGTGTAGAGACATTCCAGCACGTTCGGGTTCGCCTTGAGCGCCAGCACCAGAAACTTCTGCAGTTCCCAGTAGGTCTCCTGTGTCTCATGACAATCCAGTTGTTCCGGCACTCCATACAGCGACCACTGCAATTCCGCCGGCGGCAGATAGATGCCGCGATAATCGGTGTCAGAGTTCTCGTCTTCCAGACCAAAGGCGCGTGAGCCGATGATACACTTGAAAATGACGCGTTCGAACAGATCACTGCGATGTGCGTTGATCTCGCTGTTGCCGATCTCGCCCTCTTTAAAACTGGCCAGCAACGTGAGTTCATCCGCCTTCAACGCTTCTTCCACGCCGTCCGGAAACTTCACTCGATAGGAGTGATCCAGGTCGCGGGGCGAACGTACGATGACTCCCACCGCACCCCGGGGATGCAGCGTGCGCCCATTCGGGCCGATGATGTCTTTCACCGTGACGATCTGCGTCCCTTCTGAGTAGATCAGATTCGGATGATAATGCGTGCGTTGATTCATTAGAAAAGTCTCCAGACTGGCATGTCGTGCCAGTGATCTATTTTTAAAGTCGAGGATCGACTGGTTCACTTTCCAGCGCGAGTACACCGAACACACATTCATGGACCCGCCTTAATGGTTCCCGGTTCACGAATCGTTCCAATCCCTCAATGCCCAACGCAAATTCCCGCTGTGCCAGCGATCGTTTTCGCCCTACATTGCGGCTCCGTAATCGGGACAGGTTCTCAGCAGCGTCATAGTCGGGGCCATAGATAATCCGCAGATACTCTTTTCCCCGGCACTTGACCGCAGGCTGTACCAGTCCCTGTGTTCCACGCTGGACCCACTCCCGTGGTTTCACAACCATGCCTTCTCCACCCTGATTTGTCAACTCGGTCCACCAGTCAATTCCCGCCTGCGTACTGACAGCATCAGTCAGATCAACACTATGATACACTGTCGCCAATAACAGTTCGGGATCCTGCTGGCAGACGCGTTCCAAAGTCTGCATATGCCACAGATGATTTTGATCGATGTGAACGCGCCCCTCGGTTGCCAGCAGATGGAATGGGGCCAATTTCAGATCATTCAGTGATTCCACAGGCCAGCAATACTGCCGATACGCGGTGACAAACTGCTCGATTGTCGTCTGACGACTGCGATAGCGCGCCAGGACGTCATCCGCCTGCGCACGTTCATCAGCAGGTAGACGCTCGGTTGCTTGCGCGAGTGCATCGACGACTTTCGGCAGCGCCGCGTTCCCCGCAGCACCGACGGCAGCATATTGTGACTGCAACAGCGCCTGTGCTTTGCTCGACCAGGGCATGAGTTCACAGTCGAAGCAGGCCCAGGGCGTCTGAAATTCATTCCAGAAGTCGGCAGCACTTAATGCCAGACGCAGCCGTTCCAGAAATTCTGCTTCCAGCGATTCCTGATTGAAAAACCGCCGCCCGGTTCGTGTGTAAACGATACCGAGTTCTTCTTCCATCACACCAAACCGATTACGCGCTGTTTCCTGATCACGACAGACCACGATCACGGCCCGCGAACCCATGTGCTTTTCTTCGCAGATCACCTCGGGAATCCCCTGGCTGCGAAAATACGAAAATGCTTCCGCCGGATGCTCCAGTAAGCCCGCTTCAGTCGATGTTTCCGGAGGAGACATCGTGGGCGGAAGGTAGATCAGCCATTTGGGATTGGCGGCGAAACGACTCATGACTTCCAGCGCCGCGGTCGCGTTCTCTTCCCGAATTGTGATATTGGGTTGTAGTCGCGTCGAGACAATCCGCTTGCCGATGACGTCTTGCACATCTAGCAGATCATCGTGCTGCTGTTGTGCTGACTGTGTACTCGACCCCGCCTCGGTATAGAGGGGTTTCGCATATTCACAGTAAATCTTGCCGGCAGGTACCGAGACAAATTGTTTTTCAGGATAGCGCAGCGCGGTCAAACAACCTCCAAAGACGCAGCCCGTATCAATGTTGACTGTCCGGTTCAACCATTGTGGATCAGGAACCGGCGTATGACCATAAACGACATGGGCATCACCGCGGTATTCTGCCGCCCAGTTATAGCGTACGGGAAAACCAAATTCGTCTGTTTCTCCTGTTGTTTCACCATACAGAGCAAACTCGCGGACTTTCCCGGAACCTCGTCCCTGCAGTTCGGATTTCATCCCCGCATGTGCCACGACCAGTTTGCCCTGATCGAGCACATAATGGCTGATCAGGCCGCGCAGAAATTCTGCCATCGCCTGGCAGAACGGCTGTTGAGTCTCTGCGGGCAGGGCGTCGATTTCAGCGACGGTCTCGGCCATTCCGTGTTTTAAGTTCACGTTCTTACCATTCAGTTTGCGCAGCAGTTTCATATCGTGATTGCCGGGCACACATAATCCGGTTCCCTGCTGAACCATGTTACGCGCAATCCGTACGACATCCAGCGACCGCGGCCCCCGGTCGACTAGATCGCCCAGAAAGACCGCTTTACGTCCTTCCGGATGGGTAAAATAGTCAGCCCCCCAGAGCGGGTCTGGTTCGTCGACGGTTTTCAATTCGTAACCGAGTTGCGCCAGCAATGCTTCCAGTTCATCACCGCAGCCATGAATATCACCAATGATATCGAACGGGCCACATTCTTCACGCCGGTTATTCCAGAGCGGAACCCGTTCCACTTTGGCCGCTTCAACATCTTCGATCGTCTTCATCTCAAAAACATAGCGAAACCCTTCTCGTCGGAGATGTTTCAATGATCGTTTCAGTTGGGATTTCTGATTTCGTACCACATGCGGCCCGAAGGCGCGGTCCGGTCGACTTTGATTGCGTGCCTGGCAGATCTTTTCAGGCGTGTTCAATACAATGGCAACCGGCAGGCAGTGATATTGTCTGGCTAACTGCACCAGAGGCTGTCGCGCTTCTTTCTGTACGTTGGTCGCATCAACGACGGTCAGTTTCCCCAACGCCAGTCGTTTGGCGGCAATCGTATGCAGCAGGTCAAACGCTTCTTTAGTGATACTCTGATCGTTTTCGTCATCGCAGATCATACCCCGGCAGAAATCTGAGGAGATGACCTCGGTTGGCAGAAAGTGTTTCCGCGCAAACGTGCTCTTGCCTGATCCACTCGGACCAACTAAAACGACAAGTGATAAATTCGGAATCGAGATTTTCATTTTAACCTTCTTCCAGGCGTTCAAAAATTCCCATCTGTGTCGGTGCGCCTACTTCTTTGTCTTCGGGACCGACTGACAGAAACCGAACTGTGTAACCAAAACTGTCTGCAATTTGTTCTGCCCAATTCTGAAATTCAGCACGCGTCCATTCAAACCGGTGGTCGGAGTGACGGACCTGCCCTCCCGGTAGCGACTCCCACATCACGTTGTATTCACGGTTGGGGGTGGTCAGTACAATGGTTTTCGGTCGGGCAAATTCAAACAGCATTCGTTCCAGAGCCGCCAGTCGAGGGGGATCAAGATGCTCGATCACTTCGACCAGCGCCGCAGCATCGAAACCTTCCAATCGGCGGTCGCGATAAGTCAAAGAGCCGTGAAGCAGTTTGACTCGATTGGCCTGCCGTTCAGGAAGTTGTTTCAGCTTGAGCCGTTTCGTGGCAATTTCCAGCGAACGTACTGAGACATCCAGTCCGACAATCTGTTCGAACTGACGATCTGTCATCAGTTCACGCAGTAGCTTTCCTTCACCGCAGCCCAGGTCGAGGACACTTCGCGCCCCACTGGCGCGGAGTGCCGCGAGTACACTGCCGTGCCGTTGCTGATTCAGGCTGGTTGTTTTTTCCGGGAGATCTTCTTCCAGTGCATCGTCCATTTCTTCCGCTTCGAGATCGTCTGTCTGCGCTTCTTCAACCAGTCGGGCCAGCGCACTGCGATACAGACTTGGCTTGAATTTCAGATAGCGGCGGCTGATCTGTTCTTTCAGTGGATGATCGGCTAACCAGCCCGCGCCTCTTGCGAGTAGTTTTTCCAGTTCATCGCTGCCTACAAAATAATGTTTCCGATTGTCAAACACTGGAATCAGCACATACAAGTGATTCAGTAGTTCGGCGACCGCTTTGGTTCCTTCCAGTCTGACCGAAAAACAGGGACTCTCGCCCCATTCCGGGAAGAGTTCATCCAGGGGATATGTTTGAGTACTGACGTCATACCCCAAGGGTTCGAAGACAGCGCGAATGAATTCCTCGCCACCACGCACGGGCAGCACGTTGATTTCAGACGTCAGACGCAGGGGAGTCTCAACCAGTTCCGGTCGATGGTTACAGCGGCCATTGAGGGCCGATCTCAGGACCTGGGAAATCGCAACGCTCATAAATGAGGAGGCAACGTAAGGTCGGTCATTCACATACTGATCGAGTAGAAACGATTGCTTGCGTCCCTTGCCACGGACCATACCCACCGGATCCACGTCCAGCAGCAGAGATGCCGTACAACGATCCTCTGTGACTTCAGGGTAAAACAGATGCGCTTGCCCGAAGCTCAGGTCGAAGCTCTGCAGGCGATCGGGGTGTTTGTGCAGCAGATATCCCAGATCGGTCGCAGGAGTATGGTTGGCTGTGATCGATAATAACACGTAAAGTGATCCTTATTAGTCAAAATTCCAGTCTTTTGGCAATTCGCCTTCGCAGACGGCACAAATAAACCAGTTGTCTTTGATTAAATTTGTCTGCCCGCATTGAGTACAGCGACGAAAATCAAACGCTGGTTCAAAATATTCAGGATGTTCAATTCCGATTTGATCCAGAGCGGAATCAACGGCATGCCAGGATTCTGGTTCAGGGCAATACCCGGTGGACTGATTCGTGATGTTTTCAATGACACAGTTTTTATCTTGGTATGCAAAGCCCATTTCTCCTGCGCTCAAAACATTGTGCCCCGATGCGCAGACAACATGCTCATTGTGGCGATCAGTAAGTTTCAGTCCGCCGAAAGTGGCAATGACAAAGGTTACAATCAGCGGTTGATTATGAAGAGATTCAAAATCAAGTTCCTTCAACCGTTGATTTAATTCCGGTTGAGTCGAGATGGGTGGGGTGACGGGTGCTTTCAGGGCACGATCTTTTATCTCGGCTGGTCCAACGTATTTGTATTGCTTTGGGGGAATCATGTCTGTTTAAGCTCATTTTTATTCAACTTCTTGAGTACACAAGCGAATGAGCTTCCGTGCTGGTGGGAGGTTCGCAGCGTTGTGCAAGTTGCTGGATCACTTTTTCCGGTACCACCTTCGTTCGTTGCTGATTCTGTTTTAGAATCGTCTTCAGCGGCGGTTCCAGATAGACGATTTCGATGCGGGCACCGTAATCGGCAAACAGATTAATCCACCGTTGGCGCGTCGGGCGCGAGAGGTTGGTGGCGTTATACGCGAATGATGTTTTCTCACGCAAAAATTCACGGCAGCGCTCCTGAGCCACTTGGGCGACTTCCCCCTGATTCTCTGTAGGGTGAATCTCCAGTTCTCCGCGGACTTCATCCAGCGAAACGACTGGAAGATTCGCACGATGCTGCGCCAGCCAGGTATCTTTTCCACTGCCGGGCAGTCCCGCCAGCATGGCGACGGTACAGGTATAGTCTTCATGGGGAATGTAATGCAGGTTGGGTTCTGAACTGCGGTAAAACAGGAACCGGGCCTGATCGTTGGCAAACGGATACGGTTGTTCGAAACAGTCCAGTTCTTCCGCGATCATTTTCCAGAAACGCAGGTGTTCCTCGGGACGACTCATTGAATCGGTCGAACGACCGCGCGTGTCAGCCAGCGCGAACAGATACAGCAGTCGATGATTCACCAGCCATGAAAGCGAAATGATTTCATGTTCCGGCTTCGATTTTTCCAGCAGAAACGCCGGTCGGCCATGAAAACGGACCAGACGGCAGATGGTTTCGCGGGTTTCCAGGTCGCAGTCCAGTTCACGCAGAATGCTACGTGCGAGATGTTCCCCTTTGACAGCATGTTTGGGAGAACGAATACGGCCGGTATCAGGGTCGGTCTGTGAAGTCAGCGGTTTTGCAGCATCATGGAGCAGGGCGGTGAAGATCAGAACCGTTTGTTCCTGAAGCGACAAGTCTCCCCATTCGTTTAGTTCAATCAGTTGACGGCAGACCATTTTCGTATGCGTCCAGACATCCCCTTCCGCATGCCAGTCTGCATCTTGCACGCACTGGGACATCGCCTGAGACCAGGGCTGATCTTCGGCCCAGTGCAGGATTGTTTCAAGATTGGATTGTGAAAGGGTATCCCAGTTCATGACCAGATATCCGCTTGTTGGGAAAGCAGGTTCGGCACCATCACCTGATGCTGCCAGTGGCTGCTCTGTTTGATTTTCTCTACAAATTCCGGCCGAACAAATTTGGCTCTGCCGGTCACGGCTTTCGTTGTTTCCGTTCTCAGATAGACTCCTTCCATCAGGCTATCTGTCCTGTTCGTCATCGGATTTTCAAACGCACTGTCAAATGCGGAGTCTCCAATCAGCGTTTCCAGTGTTTTTCTGGTAATCGCGCCTTGATGGATTACGGGCACGGTTTCAATGCCGGTGCCTGCCAATAACTCAAGCCGACGTGGCAGGCTCAGGAAGACCTGCTGGATTTTGTCATAGATATCAAATTCAAAAAAGTAGTGCGGCAAGCTACGATAGTGAATCGAATGCCGGGCGTAGACCCATTCACCAAACAGAATGAACCGGTCTTCCAGCATACGTTCCAGATCAGAGCGTTTGACGACGGCCCATTGTTTGAACAGATCGTATTGCGGATGCATGCCTTCATTAATCAGGTGGCCGCGGCATTGCAGAACCAGTTCGCCGCTTTGGGAAAAATGGAGACCGACATTGGTGCCATCAATTTTTTCTTCGACGATTAAAGACGGATCGGCAATAAACCGTTCCGATTCCTGCGCACCGAGACGTTTATCATCAGCGGTCCCCGTAGAGCCGAACAGATGAGGTGTCCGTGGATATTTTACAAATTGATCGTGGGAACGGCCCATCGGTCCGGACTCTCTTTAACAAAAGTGAAGGGGATGTTTCCGATTCAGCAGCATCAGGATACACAGAACATCTGTGTTGATTCTGGCAGATCGCTACTGACATGAGAACTCAAAGTCTGAAAAAACACACACAGATTCAGAACGTTGTATGTGTGCTGTTTATTCTCTGAAAAAAGTGATCACGGTTGACGCCGTCAAAAGCAGCCCCGCTGGAGGCAACACTTTTTGAATCGCCTGCCGGAACCACAGGGGCACAAATCATTGCGGCCCAGTTTCTCTTCCAGCAACTTGACGCCATGTACAATCCGCGTACCCCGCTTGACCTGGGTTTCTGACGGAAACCCTTTGCGGCGTTTGCTCATCGTTTCAAAAAAACGGTATTTCGTCGAATTCGTTGTGTCGCATCACACACCTCCCGTGGGCAGAGAATAGAGTGGTTTGCAAAAGAAGACACCGGAAACGAAGACAGGTTCGCTGACGAAGTATGAATCATTTCTTAATCGGGAACCACAAAGCTCATGTGCATCTCGGCATGCCGCAGGTGGAACCGGTCCCATTCTTCGGGGGAGAGCATACCGAAAGCCGGGTGATCCGCGTTGCGGGCTTCTAGTTGCTGGCGTTTGATTGCAGCTTCTAGCGCTGCCAGTCCCTCTTCGATGGAGGTTTCCTCAGGAGTCATTCTGGCCGGAGCATTGAGGCCGGGGGGAATGCCTTTGCTCAGGAATTTCCGTTTCATGAATAAACGCACAATCAGACGCATCGGTGCGGGAAAGCAAAAACCAAATCCGTCAATTGAGGCGTTCTGAGAGATAGCAAGATGCATGAGAATCTGCCCCAGAGACCAGTTTCCGATGGTATGCACGTTGCTGTTTGCCATCTGTTCTGCATCAGCCAGCAGATCATCCAATGAATTATAATGCACGCTACGGCGGCCTTGAATTTTTTTAGTCTTCACTGCCATTGTAGTTCTCTTTCTATACAAAAATGATTTCGATTGAGGGGCCTGCCGTTTCAACTTTCCTCGTCTGCAGACATCTCCTCCAGCAGGTCGCCCAGAGCGTCCAGCGATCCTTCCCAGAATTCCCGGTGTTTCGAAATCCATTTCTGTGCTTCATTGAATGGCTTGATCTGCAGTTGAAAGCGGTGGACTCGCCCCTCCACGCGGCGTGAGATCAAACCTGCCTGCTCCAGCACGCGGATATGCTTAGAGACAGTAGGCTGTGCGATCTCGAATGGTGCTCCCAGATCACTGGCGGTCACTTCGCCCCGCTTGGCCAGCAGCGACAGCATCTTCCGGCGTGTGCCGTCTCCTAAAGCGTGAAAAGTTCTGTCGAGCTGGTGTTGATAATGTATAGCCATATGGCTATATTAAATCGAGGTGAGTCAAATTGTCAAGTTCAAACAGTTGGGAGAAACGATGGTTGCAGAATCTTCTGAGGAGAAACTGGTTTTACGTCGAACCTATGCGTCGTCGCCGGAAGTTGTCTTTCAGGTTTGGACAAACCCGGAATCCATGCGGCGCTGGTTTCGACCGAGTCAAGAATTTACCCATCAATTGATCGAAGTTGATTTGCATGTCGGCGGACAATATCGCGTTGCCTTCGAATCTCCAGAGGGCATTGTTGATGTCTTAACTGGCGAATTTCTGGAAGTCACTCCCCCGCATAGGCTCGTCTATTCCTGGATCTGGGAAGAACCGAACGAGCATGCAGGGATCGAAACACAGGTCACGGTCGAGTTTCTGGAACAGAATGGAGGCACCGAACTCGTGCTGACACACGAACGATTCACGAAACCAGATATCAAAGAGCGTCATCTGGGTGGTTGGAGTGGCGCACTGGATCTTTTGCATGAGTCGTTTACTTAAAGATAAAGAAGAATCACACGCTCGTTTCGAGGAAAACCATGTTGAACTATAAAAAGATCGTACTCGGGACACTGGGATACGCGGCGATCACATTTCCGCTGGCGATTGTCTGGCATCTGGTTCTATTTAAAGCTACCTATGACAGGCTGGGGTACTTCAGTCGAGAAGAACCGATCATCGCTTTCGGCTTCGCCGCGATTTTCATACAAGGGGCGATTCTATCGTTGTTGTATCCGTTTCTGTGCGGCGGACTGTCGTTCGTTAAAGGGGCCATCACCATCGCGCTGGTCATGGGCATTTATCATTGGACCATGCACGTGCTCGCAGCCGCTGCCAAGCAGAAGATTGAGCCACTGTCTCTCTGGTTCGGTCTGGAAACGGCTTACCTGGCAATTCAATTCACATTAGCGGGGCTGCTGCTGGCGTTTATCTATCGCGAGTCACCACGTGTTGTAGTTAACTCAGATCTTTGACGGAACTGACGCAGCGAAAACCGAGACAACGCCCGCGTGCCAGCGGCGGACGTCCTCTCCGGTAGGAACTGCGGCAGAGTGAGGCGGGGCCAACCCAGCTTCCGCCTCGCTCACTACGGACCAGTGTCGTGGTACGGTTTAAGGGGTTTTGATGAGTTGCTTCCAAAGTCTGATAAAAGTCTGCATCATACCAGTCACGGCACCACTGCCAGACATTGCCGGCCATATGATGCAGGCCAAAGGGAGACATTCCTAGTTGCATATTCACCGGTGCCAGTGGCAGTGTCTGAGCACGGTAGTTGACTTTCTGCCGATGCAGGCCAGCTCGGAGTCTGACGGGCTCAGGCTTAGCCTCTCCCCAGGGAAAAGGGCACGATTTCGAACCTCGGGCCGCATATTCCCATTGCGCTTCTGTTGGCAGGCAGCTTCCCGGGGTTTCGTCAGAATCATCCAGATAACTGGTCCACAGGCGGTCGTTGGCCCATAGAGAATAGGCGTTCGCACCATACCAGGACACCAGAATCATCGGCCAGGTTTCACAGCCGGGCAGGGGCCGCCATTCACTTTGATTCCGATGAATCAGCATGTGGATGTCGCGATCATCATCTGTGTTGAGCATGAACCAGTCGGTAAGAAATTGATCAGGCACTTCACCCACCGAATTCAGGAACCGGCAATATGCGGTTGTCGAGACTGGTTCGGCGTCGACCAAAAACGAATCCAGCTCAACGATATGCAGAGGCCGTTCATCCGCAACCGCTTCAGTCAAATCACTGCCTATCTCTACTTCTGCAGCCGGAAGTTGCAGGCATCGCATCCCATCGGTTTGACGGCGGTACAGCGTAACTGATTCTGTGGTTTCCAGCTTCTCAAACAACCCGGATACAAAGCGGCTGGACTTCTTCCAAATACCATCCAGTTGTGAGAAAGGGATGAGCTTGGCAGCCTGAGCGTTAGTCTGTGGTTGACGAAAATGTTGACTGCTGCGGGGGAGATTCCGTTTCAGATACACATAAACCAGTTCAGCGAGATCAGAGATTCGAAACGGCTGACGGGTGAAAATGGATTTATGTACTGGATCAGAGGTTTCGGAGGGGAGGGCAACGTTGAAATGTTCTTCCAGTTCCATCATCAATTCGACGTAGTCCAGGCTGTCACACTTGAGATCTTCAAGCAGTCGACTGTCGGGTGAAATTTCTGCTCGAGGCATTCCCAGAACTTCGGATGTGATATCGCAAACACGGATTTCAATTTCGCTGAGGCTGAGAGCTGGTGCGGTCATCGAACTAAATTCCAAAAGCGAGGGGGCTGACGCTCAAATTCTGACGGTTTCAAATGGTGTCTGCTGCTGAGATTGATACCCAGTCTACCTGTTTTGACTGACTATAACAGTGATTAACCAATTTTGTATTTGTGTATAGCTGTTGTGACTGGACGTAGAGGAAACACCTCCTTTTTGTCGAAGTTACGGGTGGCCTGCATTGTAAATAAGTTCTCTTGTCTTCTAACTCATACTAGAAACAGACGTGTATTTCATGCTTGCCCGATTTCTGCGTTCTCCGTCTCTACTGAGCCTCTTAACCTGCTGGCTATTTTGCTTTATAGTCACAGCACAATCTTCCGCTCAAGACCCGGAATGGTTTGAAGAGGATGCTGATCTCTATCGTGCCTATTTCGACTTTTCGGGAATGGCAGGTGGTGTGAATGATGCCGGACAGGGACTGCTGTTTGTGCCCCTGGCTCAGGATGAAGAGAGCCTGTTCTTCGCCGACTTGCGAGGAAACATCTTTGATAATTCCTCGGCTGAAGGAAACTTCGGTCTCGCATACCGTCGGATGATCGATGATCAGTGGATCGCGGGCGCTTACGGATTCTATGATGTTCGTCGCAGTGAGTACAATAATATCTTCAAGCAGGGAAGCTTTGGTTTGGAGTTACTCAGCATCGAATGGGACTTTCGCGTTAACGGCTATGTTCCCAATCTGAAGCAGAAACGCGTCGACTCGCTCAGTACCGCCTACCTCAGCGGTAATAACATTGTGATGCGGGCGGGTGAGGAACGTGCCTACTGGGGGACCGATTTTGAAGTGGGCCGACTGCTGAAAACATTTGATAACATGAATGTGGATGCTGAATTACGCGGATATGTTGGCGGCTATTATTTTGACAATTCGGCACCCGGCTTCAAAGAAATTGCCGGTCCTCGCGCCCGGGTCGAATTTCGAATGTTCGATCTTCCCTTCTTGGGCAATGGATCGCGTGTGGTATTGGCAGGTCAGTTTCAGCACGACGATGTGCATGGCTCTCAGGGAACGGGATTGTTAACGGTTCGTATTCCGTTGCCCGGAAATGGAGACAGCCAGAAGCTGACGCGTTTCCAGCGGCGGATGGTGAATCCGATTGTACGTGATATCGATATTGTGCTCAATCAGGCCAGGGGGCCGGAAGAGCATACCAAATTGCAATTGACCGGACAGATGCTGAATGACATTACGATCATTGATGCCAATACGGTGAATGCGGAAGCGGTCTTTAATGGTGCGGGGACAGACAGTGTCGTTCTGTTTGACGGAAGTGCAGGAACGATTTCAACCGGCACCGGATTTGTCTTCAATAATGGACAGTTAGCGCTGGCAGGCGGCAAGAGCGTCAACGTAGTCGGTTGTAATTCCGGTGCGGTTACCAGCTTTAGTTATGGTTCACAGCCAACCGTCATTGGTGCTAATCCTGCAAGTGACGTCTTCACCATGGCGGATAATTCCAGCATTGTCGGGATGGATATCATCGGCGGTAAAAACGGGATCTACGGGAATAATCTGAACGGGTTCACGATTGCCTGCAATACCATTACGAGTGCATTTGAGGACGGGGTGCATCTGGATGGCAATACCAACGGAAATATCACAGGGAACACATTTGTCGATAATGGACTACCGACGGATAACGACGGCCTGGAAATCGAAAACTTCACCGGGGGAAGCATCACGGGTAATATCGCTCGCGGTAACAAATATGGATATTATCTCGTGACGGTCAGTGGCGGTATCATCCGCGACAACCTGGCAGAGCATAATGTCTATGATGGGTTTGACTTCGATACATTTAACGGGGGAACTTTCACACGTAATATTGCACAGCATAATGGCGAAGACGGGTTCTACTTTGACGACGATATTACAGGGGGCGTCTTCTCGAATAATATCGCCCGACATAACGGAAACTTCGGGTTTAATATGGATGGGATGACCGGGGGGACCTTCAGGGGTAACCGGGCTGAAGATAATGCTTACGCCGGGATTGCTTTCTTCGATGATATCACCGGGGGGACGATCTCGAATAATGTGGCGGTACGAAATGATGACGGGTTTTATTTCGATAATGACGTCACCGGTGGAACCTTCTCAGGCAATATTGCCAATCAGAACCGCTACAACGGTTTCTGGTTTGCGGACGATGTCTCCAACATGACATTCACGCAGAACAGTGCAGCGCACAACGGCGTCAACGGGATCAAATTTGAAGGGACCGTTTTAGCAGGTGCCATGATTAGTGAGAATACGGCGATTGCCAACGACGACGATGGCTTCGACTTTGAAGATATCAATGGCGGCAGAATCGTAAATAACACGGCGACAGGCAACCTGGAAGATGGCTTTGACTTTGATGATAATTTCGTCAGCGGCGTATTGCGTAACAACACCTCGATTGGAAATGCATTTAACGGCTTTGATTTCACGAGCCCGATCCAAGGTGGCATGATTACCGAAAACAGTGCACAGAGTAACTCAGGTAACGGCTTCGAAATTGACATCTTCAGTGGTGGAAACACGGCGACCTTCTCGAATAACTCAGCCACACAAAACTCAGGTGCAGGCTATGATGTTATCTCGGGGACACCTCAGAACGGCGTCGGAACGAACTCCGGGTCTGGCAACGGAAGTAACAACGGATTCTGATCAATAGGAAGCAGTAGGGACAGGGGGACTGCTTTCCTCAATGGCCAGGTTCAATGCCTTTCTCGAACCTGGCCATTTTTTCTTTTAACAGACGATTTTCCTCCTGCAATGAGTGAATCAGTGGCAACACTTCCTTTTGAGGCAGCCGCGGATGGATATGCTGTGGGCAGTTCATATCCCAGGCTTCTATTGAAAACAGAATGGCACGTTCAACGCGCGCAGAGTAGGTGGTATCTCGGACCTGCTTAATCAGTTCCGGGTCGTCTTCGATCACGCGGGCACTGCCCCAGATTTTAACTCGGCGGCGATTGAGATAATCCATCAGAAACAGGAACGCCTGTGAGTTTTCAGCCAGATTACCCAGGCTGATAAATTGTCGATTGCCGGCAAAATCCGCAAATCCCAGTGTGGTTTCGTCGAGAACTTTGAGAAAACCTGGATTGCCGCCCCGGTATTGAATGTAAGGCTGCCCGGACTGGTTGGCCGTACCCAGATAAAACATATCCCGATCCGATAGAAAGACAGCCAGGTCAGGTGTCACTTTTGTCTGCCAGCCAGACCCTTGTTCCATTCTGCTATACTGTGAACGTGATCCTTTGCTGGATTGGATCGCTTTTACGGATGAAGTAAAAGCAATATCGCTTGCAGGTCGATTCATGTCTGGTTTCTCTTTAACGGACTGAAAAAAAGCCGGGACTGGTGGATCACACCACAAGCCCCGGCATTCGCAACAGAACAAATTCGTCTGACTGTCTTTAGAGGAGACCTCGCATCAGTCAGGCAATCGTCTGCCGATGATTAAGCACAGGTTGAACCTTCCGTATGGCAGCACGCAGCGCCCTGAGCGTTCAGCGGCTCGACTTCAGGGAAATCGATTTCGGTATCGGCCACATGGTTGAAATAATTCGTGAAGATATTCAACGCGACATTCGCGACAACTTCCGCAATCGCGGCGTCATCGTGACCGGCATCGCGCACGTCCTGCACATCCTGATCGGAAACAAACCCTTTCTTTTCCAGAATCCTGCGAGAGAATGACAACAGGGCAGCGGTGGAGGGATCGGCGTCGGTACCGGCCCGATTCTCCGTAATCTGCTCCGGGTTCAGGCCAGCCATTTTGCCCAGCGTTGCATGGGCGGCCAGACAATAGCCACACTGATTCGCTTCACCCACTGTTAAGGCAATCTGCTCCCGATTTTGATTCGAGAGCACGCCTTCGGCTAAGGTGCCGCTGAATTTCAGATACGCGTCCAGTACAGCTGGCGAGTGGGCCATGGTCTGCATCAGATTGGGGGCCATTCCCAGTTGTGCTTTGACTCCCTCCAGTAATGTTTTCGATTTTCCTTCTGCTGCTTCAGGCGCAATGGCGGTTAAACGTGGCATCGTAGTTCTCCTTCAAAAATGGGTAGTAAAAAAGTGAAACTCAAAAAATACAGACAGGTCTGTATGATTGCTGCAAAATAAAAAGAAACTCTACTTCCGTTTCGCTTTGGCAATCAGCATGTAAGCTGCTTCTTCGGCAATCTGTGCTGCTTCGGAATTTCCTTCACTGACTGAGGTAACAATGGCCCCTTCGACCAGGACAGATATCGCGGGGGCGACCACGGCGGCCTTTGGTCCTTCTGCTTCAATAATGATCTCCGTTAACTGGTCTCGAAATCGTCGTTTGTGTTCGGTGCAAAAGACCGACGCGGCATGCCGTGGATCGGCTAGCTCTGCAGTGGCATTGATAAAGGAACAACCCCGGTAATCCGGGCACTCAAACCAGTCTTTCAGGCCTGCGAAAAATGCTTTGAGCGAATCCAGCCCCCGGGACTGATGCTCCATCATCCGTTGCTTCATAAACAGATCAAACTGTTCTTCGCGATACTTCAACACCTCCAGAATCAGTTCGTCCTTGGAGGAGAAATGGTTGTACAACGTCATCTTGGCAACCCCCGCCTCGGCGATCACCCGGTCAATGCCCACCGCGCGAATCCCCTCTGCATAAAACAACCGTTCGGCTGTTTCGAGGATTCGTTTACGGGCACTGGATGGTCTTTGTGTTTTGCTCATACTTAAAATATACAGACCTGTCTGTTTTTGTCAAGCGGCAATTCTGAAAAAAAATGAAATCGGTTTTTTCTGGATTTAATTCAGAGCGGGAACTACTCGGTTTCCCCCCCCGGTATTTCAGGCTCAATTCAGATTTTCGTAGGGTGAAACCATTTTCGATCGATCATGATCAACGGGGCAAACAGGTAACCCAGCTCGTTGCCCCGGCTGACATATTCTCCTTTGATGTTTTTGAACTTGTACTGAAACCAGCAGCCTTGGGGCGTCCAAATCACAATATCTGATGTCGCCAGTCCATGACTCCGATAGCGGACTTGTCCCGACTGGTTAAAATAATAGCCACCATTCCAGGTGAGATAGAGATAGACGCCGACATAGATCGCAAGATAAATCAGTAGAGTTAGAACGATATCTTTGACGATTTTTTTACGCGACCACTGTTTTTTATCAGTGGTTCCATTCATCTGATTAAACCACTTCCAATTCCTCTAGAAACTGGTCGAGGGAGTCACACACTTTTTCGACATATCCCCCTTCATTGGGAGCAAAGATCCAGACGGAATAGCCGTCATTCGGGTCGACACAGAGCAGGTCTTCATCCCCTTCCGCGATGGTCAACCAGGTTTTGATGCGGTCATAAGGAATTTCATTGTCTTCATCATCAACGGTGGTCGTTTCGCCGGTGACGTATTCGATCATCTCGGCATAGAGTCGGGCCTGTTCAATGTACGGCGCGACGTCTCCTTCGTTGAGTTCGAACGGTTCAAGCAGGTCCTGCCGATCGGTGATGCCCCATTCCCGATCGTTGTGATTCGCATAGGAGCCATCGAGAATCGAATCGAGCCACTTTAAATAATTCTGCGGTAAATTCACTTTCGGAGCAGCCATCTCTGTACCCTTTCTTGAACGCGGAAGGAAGGAGGATGCTTCAGCCGGATCCAACTGGAGCTGTCAGCACACAAATGTCAAACGCGCTGACTGGCGAAGGAAATTCGTTCGACTTCAAGAATTCCATCGGCAGATCTAAGGCTCCATGATACCAGGCTGGAATTCAGAACTGCAAGTAGGAAATGACCGTGCGATATCGTTAAGTCAAGACGCCGTTCCCGTTTCTGCGGGGAGGCGTCGGTTCTGCTTCTTGATAATAGTTCGTCAGAATCGATTGCATTTCCCGGTTGCCTTTCGAGATTTCCAGAATTTCGTTCCACATCTCTTCGCTGAGCAATTCCTGGAGCGGCTGCTCCAGATGGGGGATGCGATGAAATACCTTCAGCAGTTTCTTGTCCCACACCTTGTAGTATTTCGCCAGGTCGTCGGGATAGACGATTTTGCGGCGGGTCCCTTCGTCAATGCCGCGGAAGGGGGTGGGGATATTCAGATAGCCGTAATCGTCGGTCAGCTGTTCGCCGGGGTGAATGTCCCGGATGGCAATTTCAAAGTCGTACGCAGTGGTCAGGCAGTTCGAATGAAAGCTGTGGTTGACGTAGCGGCCGTTGTCCCAGCAGAGGACCAGATTTCCCTGGTTGTTTCGGAAGGAATAAGTGTCGAGGATCTGCTGATAGATCTCTTCCATCGACTGAAATTCGAGGGCGCTGAACTCGCGGTCCAGTTTATCGAGGACCCAGGTAATGGAGCCGGCGGGGATGAATTCGGTGGCGACGACGCCGTAGCCGATTTCGTTGCTGATGAATTTGAGCTCGGTTTTGGGGTGTATCATAGTTTGTTTCCTAACCCGAAAACGGGCGAATACACGAAAGGAATGTTGAAGCGACAACCCATGACGACAGGGCTGACCTCCAGACAGTGTTTAGTTCACAGAGCACCTCGTTTGTTACAAGAATCATTTCAGGAGGATATATACCGTGGAGACAGGGGTTTGCACAGCGCCGACATGAATAATTTTACATGAATTCGGAGCAGAATTTCTGCCAGGCGGAAGCAACTGGTTCCAGCCTGAGGTGGTGGGACCGCAGCGCGCAAATGTTGCTGCTGGAAAGCGGGTAGGGCTTTGTCGCTACAGGTCAACGGGTTAGGTCAGCGGGACCGTTTTCGGATCAGGGCCATATTCGTTTTCGCCCGCATCGCCGTCCAGAACCATCAGGATAATCGTGATCAAGGCACCGATTGCTGGAATCAGTCCGGCAAACAGCCAGAGGGCACTTCGGCCGGTATCATGCAGACGACGGACCGTCACAGACAGTTTGGGCATCAAAACGAGAAACATGTAAATCAGTAACAGCCAGAATCCCAGAAAGGAAATCTCGCCCGGACCACTCATCATCGAGCCGACCGCGGTTCCGAGTATGCAAACCAGGATCGCAAAGAGCGTGTCGAGCAGAGTAAACATCCAATACTCCATCCGACGGGCACGGCCATCCAGGACGGCATACTTTTTCAAGACTGTCAGATACCAGTGCATGATGATCGCTTTCGAAAATCGAATCAGAAGAGGCGCAGACTCATCCCGTAAATGAATGCTCTGCGCCTCATGGATTCATGATTACGAATTATGGGGCTGAGCTGACTGAGAAAAGCTGAGTTCAGGTTCAGCAGCCAGTTTCGGATTCGGTCCGTAATTGTTCGATTCTGGATCACTGTCCAGAATGGTAAAGACAAACAGGATCAGAGCACCGACAAACGGGACCAGAGAGATCAGCACCCACCAGCCACTACGGTTGGTATCATGCAGACGTCGAACGGTAACCGCCAGACTGGGTAAAAAGATAAACAGCGTATAAAGAGCAGGCAGGCTCAGGGCAAACAGGCCGTTCTTGCCACCGATGAGTCCGCCGACCAGACCGACTACAAAGGAAACAATGATATTAAACAGAAAGAACATCCAGTATTCTTTTCTGCGTGCCCGTCCACTGAAATCTGCATATTTGTTGATGACTGCCAGGTACCAGTTCATGTCGTAACCTTTCGTTTCACTCGTGATTTGATGCTTGAAAAAGACTAGTTTAATGAGCGAACGCCTTTTCGCGACAACTTCGAAGCTGTAACCAAACAGCCCGACGATCTGCGTGAAAAGTAGCTTACGAAAGTGTACGCGCAGGAATCTGTTCAGATTTTCAAAGGAAATCGAAAGGGTGAGAGTGGAAATATACTGGTTATGCTGACTGCACTGTTCGCAAAGGGTTGAGGGATTTCACTCACGCTGGAATGTTCTTACTCGGGGTCAGACCAGACGCCAAATTCATTCCCCGCTGGTTCGGTGAACTGAAAGCGTCTGCCGCCGGGAAAGGAGAAGATCGGTCTGATAATGGTTCCGCCGGCTGCTTCCACTTTCGCCAGAGTCTCTTCCAGTCGCTCACTATAGAACACGATGAGTGCCCCGCCGCTTGCGGTGGTAGAGCACAGGTTCGCTTTGAAAAAGCCGCCGTCCAGTCCTTCGTCCGAGAACGCGGTATACTCGGGACCATAGTCAGTGAACGACCAGCCGAAGGCGGCTTCAAAGAAGGCTTTCGTGGCCGCCAGATCGTTGGACGGGAATTCGACGTAGTTCATTTTTTCATGTGCGGGCATGGATGGTGTTCCTGATTGATTAAATGTGACTGAGTGCCAGGTTGTGTTGATTCAATCACTTTGTTGACGATTTCCCAAACGGAATGACCTATTAGCCGAAGGGCGTTAGCCCCGGTTCTTACTCAGTCCGTATTAAAACACACATCGTACAGTATTTCTTTTACAAAGACGAATTGAAAAAAGAAACACGACCGGAAGGAAATTAAGCCGTAAACTGCATTCTGATTAACGGGTTCCCCGTAGGTTCATGAATGGACTCCGATAACGGCGTAAAACCGTAACGCTGATAAAAATTGCGTCCAATACTGTTGGCTTCAAAGACTTCGACTTCCAGATCGCCGCGTAATTCCTGTGCCTTGTCCATCAATGCTTTCCCGGCACCCGTGTCATGAAATTCCGGTTCAACAAAAATCGCACCGACTTCATTCCCCAGTAAGGCAATGAAGCCGATGACCTGTCCCTCCTGCTCGATCACCCAGGTTTCTGCATTGGGCAGATACAGATTGGGGATATTATCGCGTTCCTGATCGAGAAATTCCTCTGTCATAAACGGATGGGCCAGCCGGGTCGCATTTTCCCAGGCCGCTAAGACAGCGTCCAGATCTTCAGCCCGGTATTCGCGAACAATTCGATTCATGTGAGTTCCTGATGAGTGATTGAGAAGAGAGAGCCGTGACTCGAGACGGATGATGATACGCTGACGACACGCAGAGGGCGAACAGGTTCGCTCTAATTATGGAAATTTCTCAAACGGCCACGGGGCTTTCATACCGGTTTTCATCCACTCGTCCAGTTTTCTAATGGTTTCCTGTTGTTTTTCATAAGCCTTTGAGCCATAGGGCTCGTTGTGCGCAAGCTGCAAAAACATCGCACGCGCCTGTTGTGGATCAGGACTCTTCTGATAGATTATCATTTGCTTGTCGCGAGACAGAGGTAGCCAGCTATAAGGACCAGTGACCAGCGAGCTCAATTGCCACATTGCGATTGGCACTCCAAGACAGTTTTTCCCTTCCGCATAACCACCACGCACCCAGACATGTTCATGCTCTGGTTCGATGTTAGCCTGATACCAGTCACTGCTGGGGGTAGGGCGTTCCCAGGCAGAAATCAGAAAACCGGCACCAATGACTCGTTGCTCCGTATGTCTCATACCACAGATGGCACATTTGAAATAGGTTTCGCTGATCACAGGAAACAGATACAGAAAACAGCCAGCGATTGCGAATACGATAAGCCAGCGGAGCACCCGCCTTTTGCGAGGCCGTGCTTTGGTTGTGGTTTCTGGTTGGCTCTTTTCGATGCTCATCAACGACCTCAGAGAGAAGAGAAGGTAGTTCATTACCTATACCATAACCGATTGATCTGAGAGTCACTACACAAATCAGACAACCCGGTTTATTTCTGGAACGTTAGTTTGTTTATTTCAGCATGTAATATTCTGACCTGCTGATCTTATGAGTGTATTCGACGTCTGAACCAAACGGCTGGCAGTATTATGAACAGCAAAAATGGATATAACAGACTCACCATCAACGTCCAAAGGGTCGTTCCATCCTGCCAGCGAAAGTATCGGTAGTAAATGCCCCAGGAATCACCCCAATAGATTTCACGGTCAAACTTTGGTTCGTTGTCTATTTTAATCAGGCTTCCACGGTAAGGGCCGTACTCTGCATCGTTGAAAAAGGCAATCCGACAATCCCAGACACTAACATGAAAATCGTGTCCGAACGACACGCGATGCTTCCATGGATTCAGTACAGGTTTAGCCAGGCAAAGCATAACCGTGCAGACCATTAAGATCGTCGAGATCAAACACGCAATATTGAACTTTCGGTTTTCCATTTGCTGTTTTCAAGCTGTTTTTGAATCAGATTCGTCATGCGTATTGTGAGTGTCTTAAAACGGTTGTTTAATAGCATCTTTGAGAAAACAATTGATTATATCGAACGAGGGCAAGAGTAATGCCTGCCGTAGTAACTGGGTACGAACGGAAGACTTGAAATTCAGTTGCCACGTAAATGAGTGCTCCGGTTCCCGGCTCTGATATGCGTCTACTCTGGTCGTGATGATTTAGCTGTATCTTCTTTTCGTGGCGGAATGAACGAACGAAATTGAAGCGATTTTTCGAAATCTTCAAGTATCTGCTCACGGGGCAAATCAGAAACCATAGAGATATGAATGTCGATCCAACGCTGACTGTAAGCCATATAGTAGTTAACGTGGTGCTTTGGCGCCTTAGCCGGAATGTTCTTGAAGTCGTATGACACTTTAACGAAATGATCGCCCTTCATTATTTCAACGGAATCGACGTCGATCAAAGGATTGCGTTTCATCTTGGGCCAGTAATGCTCAAAACAACCCGTGTGCGTTATAGATTTATTTGCAGGTTGCTCTACGAAGGCAGAGATATTGAATCCATTTGCGGATGCAGCCTGGTATTGGTATCCGCTCTTGCGCAGTTGGCCTTGAAAGACGGCGAGCGTCGGAGTGTCTGCAACGATGAACCAGGATTCACCCAAAATTGGCGCCACAAAGCCATCGGCTTTAAGTGATGCGGAAGAATGCAGGCAGATGAGTAATGCAGTTACACAAACAGAGGCGATGCGATTCATTCGGTGATTCCAAGTGAAGAGGTAAGCACTGTCTTGACGCTTGACGATCGATAGACAGAATTTGATTCTCTCTAAGTATAAAAGGGTTTCTGCCTATGATCAATTGAAGCTTTATCGGCTTGCGTTCACAGCCAGGCCGTACCTGAAAATCACAGAGTTGGATCAGTTTATTGCTGGGCCAATGGTCGCCGGGAATATGTCCGACAACCGGCAACACGACATTGACGTAGGACTCAATGCGATCTATGCTAAATCGATGATGGCAAAGCCGGTTCTCTGGCTGATTTCGTTCATCCTGAAACAAGCGATTGCTCGACATCTGCGAGAAATGAGAAACGATTCATGACTGCTGCCAGCGGCTCGGACAAACCACCACATGGAATCAATCGCCGCCGAGTGATTCTGGGACTATTGGGCCTGCCTGTATTCATTGCCCTGTTTCTGTTCCTGCCTGCTGGCACATGGGCGTGGCCGAAAGGCTGGCTGTTCGTCCTCATTCTGCTGGGCGTCATTTCAGCCGTATTTCTTGTTCTGCAACGTGTGAATCCGGAAGTCATCGTTGCCAGAAGTCGCTTCCACGAAGGCACAAAAGGCTGGGACAAGATTCTGCTCAGCTTTTACTTTCCAGCAATGGCGGCCGTCTTACTCGTGGCGGCTCTGGATGATAGCCGATTCCACTGGTTCCCGGTCCCGTGGTGGGTTTGCGGTGTCGGCTACGCTTTGCTGCTTGCCGGGATTGGAATCGTCACTTGGGCCGAAAGCGTGAACAAGTTTTTTGAAGTCACCGTGCGGATTCAAACGGATCGGGGGCATTCGGTGATCGACACCGGCCCCTATGCCATCGCCCGACATCCCGGTTATGTCGGGGGAATTCTTCATGCCATTGGCATGGCACTGTCGTTGGGTTCTTTGTGGGCATTGATTCCTGCAGGTTTGGCCTCAATGGTGTTGATCGTGCGGACACAGTGGGAGGACCAGACGTTGCAGGAAGAATTGAACGGGTACAAGGAATACGCTATGAGGGTTCGGTACAAGCTGATTCCGGGCGTATGGTAAGGGTAAAAGATCACTTGGCGGGTATAGAAGGTGCCATTCAGTCCTGCCCCCTTTTATCTCCTGTCTTATCATCGTGGCTGTCGGGCAGGCGAGGTCGAGAAATGGCACAAGGAACGACAATGCGAGAGTTTCAATCGCTTACGAAACGCGGGCAGCTTGGCAGATACCGCAGGGCTCTTGGGGATGCGCTTGCAGACTACCCCATCCATGTGAAGTCCGTCCGCCTCGTCTCTGACGGTTCCAGGCCCGTGTTTCGAGTGGACACGAACGCTTGCAGCTACGCAGCAAAATTCCAGAACCCCCAACAGCATGTGCTCTCGCAAATGTACGGAGAAGTACAGTTTCTCGAATATCTTTCTCAGCACACCGATTTACGAGTCGAATCTCCTTTGGCCAATAGCCGCGGAAAGTTGATAACCCAAATCCACAGTTGCTGGCTTCCGGAGCCAGCACATCTTGCGCTCACCCATTGGCTCACCGGCCGCCACCTGGAGAACGCGCCAACCGCACGTTCCTATCACTGTCTGGGACGTTGTGCTGCCGAGCTCCATAAGGCGTCTCAATCGTTCCGACCGCGAAATGGATTTCAGATTCTGACCAATGATCGCGTCTACTACTGGGACGAAGAAACGATTTTGTCCCGACGCGATCGAAAGCTGCTTCCCAAGAGACGTCAGGAATTGTTTCGCACAGGGACGAGACGTGCTCAGCGAGCAATTCAACGACTTTGGAAAAACGGAAAGCCAACCGTCATCCACAACGACCTGCATCCCTGCAACATCAAGGTCCATCACCAGCGCCTGGGCTTGTACGACTTTGAAGACATTACCTGGGGATTCCCCGAACAGGACATCGGCACGGCCATGTATCACATAAGGTTCCGCGATGACTTTGGGACGTTGCTCGATGCCTTTCGACGAGGCTATGAGGAAGCACTCGACTGGCCGCTCGCATCATCGAAGCAACTCGACAGCTTCGTCATCGCCCGCCTGCTGATGTTTGCAAACTACGTCGTCAATTCAAACATCCGCCCAAAACAGCACCTGCCCCGATTTCAGTCAAAGCTGGCCGCACTCCTGGGAGGGGTAAGCTGAAATTAAGGTTCCTGGAACCTTTGATCGACTTCGATATTCGCTCTGCTTCCTCTTTGGTCATTTCACTTTCACCCGCGCATTAAAAAATCTGGAGGTGTTCGGGGTGGCCGTAATGACCACCCCGAACGCCGCCAGATTTTCTGATTCAGAGAATCCTGATTACTTCCCAGGAAATAACCGCATGCGGTTCAGTGTGGGGTTAGTTTAGTTTTTGAATCTGATTCGTCAAGTGGATTGGGAGTGTCTTAAAACGGTGGTATTACAGGGTGTTCGCTTAAACGCATGAGTAGATGTGACAATCCTAGTTATTAAAGCACTTCGAGACGACGTTGATTTCACAACACGCGCTGACACCCGCTCGCGTGCAACGCTTGATTAGTTTGCTTTAAACGGGTTCGCCGGATCATTTCCAATTTCTTCGAGCATTTGACGCACAATGAAGTCGGCGAACTCGTCTGGAATTGGCCCAGTTGGTGTACCATAACGAGTAATGACATTGGAATGAATTGGAACTATTGATTCGCGAGAAAATGCTTCTTTCCAGAGCTGGGCAATGCCGTAGGCTTGGTCCTCGTGGATCAGATGATATGCCAAGCTAGAGTTCTTGAGCGTTTCCACGTTAGAAGGTGGAAGTTCGCAATCTTTCGCGAATAGGGTCTCAGGAGATTCCTTTTGGGGGATTTGATCTATGAGATGAGCAATACTGCGAACACTATACCGAAAGTGTGCTGCGGCAATGAACCGGAGGAGACCAGAGGATACGTACTTTAGCTGGCGACCAAATCTGTGCCTCAGAAGTTGCATAGCAATACAGAGCTTGTCAGGCCTTCGATCTACACCTTCTGAGCGATCGTAAAACGTCGGGATGTTGAGAACACCGCCATTTATTCTTGAAAACAGATCAACCAGTTTTGGACTCTGGCCATCCATCAAAGGAATCTCGGCGCGCATGCTCCTTGCGTGTTGCATGGTGGCGGGAATCGAAGGATCACTTCCTGCCATAACAATTATAACCTTTCCAAGTTTAAGTTCCCTTTGCCCAATGTTTAGGGCACCATCCCACAACAACGGCAATAACAGCGGAAAGTTTGTGGGTGAACTGTCAAATTCATCGAGAAACAGCAAGGGGATGTGGTCCTCGACTTTTAGGTTTCGAGCAGACTCCAGCGGTGGTATCAGGTCTTCGTTTCTCTGTAGACTTGCCATGTTGAAAACAATAGGCCGAATACCAGTATATGCCAGAGAGCTGGCAAGACAGTTTATGAAGTGGGATTTTCCACTTCCTGGAGAAGCGAGCATTACGAAATTGAGCGGACGCTGCTGCGATGAATCATCAATATAGGTCGTGATTTGCTCTGCCGCCCGGTCGATCTGGAAAAGGTGATCAAAGTCGAGTGTAGCGTAGCCAGGAAGTCCCTGAACACTCAGGCGAATGCTCGCCAGTAGTAGGACACGCTCGAGAAGTGTTGCTGATGGATGCGAATTTGATAGAATTGCAGCCGCTACGTTTTCTTTGGCCTGTTTGTAGGCATTCTCATCACGAACTGCCCAAGCGCGGATGATTGGCGTTGCGCGAGCAATTGTGTCTGCAATTGCAGTTTCTCTTGAGCTTGGCGAGGCGACCGACGAAGCAGACTTTGATTGCGAACGACGTCGTCGAGTTGCCTTTTTCTTTGCCATGAACCGATCCTTGGGAATCTAACTTGAATTAGACTGAAATTGTTTCAGCATAATCCATTTAAAGGGATGTCTAGTGGAATTTTGTTTAACGAGAGAGGAGCTGTCAAGAGACAATTGAGGAAGTTGCGATGAACAAAGAAATTAGGTTGAATGACTCGAATCAAGAAAAGCGGAATTCTGAACGACGACCCAAACTCATTGAACAGATGCGAAATAAGTTGCGAGTGATACACTATCTGCTTTGGGTGCGCAGGTACTTTGTCGCTGGCTCCGTTCCGAATGTTGATCTGTAAGTAAGCTTCTCACAAACGTTGATTAAATCGTGCATACCATTGTTAGCTGGCTCCCTCGGCAGCCGGCGGCGTTAATTCCAGGATCGCCTTTACGCAAACACCACTGTGTTCCTCGTTCGTTGTGATCGGACCATCTTCTCCCCATTCGACTTCTTTTGTAACACCGAATACCATTGCACCCTGGACACGAGCTCGCGATCCCTTCGGGAGACAGATCAGCTTCTGGGCAATCTCATTCTCCGCGTACATATATACCCACTCACCGTTGAAGAGTGTGACGTGATCTCGAATCGTTGCGCCTGCCTCAAGGCCAAGAGCATCGCATTCATTCGGACTAACCGACCAAAACCGATCGATTGTGAAGTCCACGACGACATCCCTCCCCTTCATCATCTTTGGCAAAAGCTTGAACTTGCGCAAGACTTCTACCGCATCCGCAGGCTCTGTGTCTGGAAGCTCCCCTTTGACGGCGGCGCCTATTTTCCTGAGCACCTCAGGTACGTCATGGAGGATCTTCGTGGCGAGATCGCTATGCGTCGTGAAGGACGCAACAAGGTGCCGCCTCTTGAGTTGGTCCTTCAAACGGAGCAGCGCTTCTGCACCGGGACCTGTCTCCACGAACTTGGGCAGAATCGGTTGAGTGTTCTCATCAAGGATGTAGATAAGCGACGGGAGCTCGCAACGTTGGGCCTCTTCATATTCGAGATGCGTCATGGACAAGTCGTGTCCGTCAGGAACGCTACCATATCGCATTCCGAAGATACCGATATAGACCTGACAAGACGCGACCACTGCAAGGCATTCGTCAACCGGTGTCCCAGGCTTGGAACCGAAGTACTCCATACCCCTGATAATCGTCTCCAGTTGGGTCAAGGCATCTCGCACCGCACGTCGGTAGTCCTTCATATCCTCGAAGGTCGAGCCAACGAAGATCGGTACGTGCTGTTTGTTCTCTCCGGTACTCATCACAATCTACCTTTGCACGTTTCATCCAGCAAACTTGCTATTCACCTGCGTGATCTTGTTCACATTTGAAGCTGATATGGAACAAAAATATGAAAAATGACCTGTTGCTGTTTAGATATGAACACCGTGGGGCATCATATCACATATAAATTCTGTACATGGTATCATAAGGGGGGGAGATTTCCAGCGAAGGTTTGAGTCTAAAAGTCAAAGATATCCCAAAGAAATAGGGACTCCCAAGAATAATCGCTTTAAGTAAGACTTTCGATATTCGAAAGTCTTACACCAACTCTAATTTTTACCCGAATTTGAGTCTAAAGTGTCTGATAAACTTATCCCTAAAATCAAAATTCACTTAACTCATTTATTTAGTCGTATTTAATACGACTGCGACCGAGCAATATCAACAACGTCCAAGTGATTTTCATTAGCCAGTCATAACAAAACCCCCTGAGCCAACCGCTTCACGGCCACCTCACACCACTGTTTTTCCATCTCAATGCCAATAAACCGCCGCCTGCGGTTTCTGCAGGCCTGGGCCAAGAGCATGGAACTGCCGAAACAGTCCAGTCCAGGACGGTATCTCCCTCGCTCGTGCTGGTCAGGATGTTCTGTTCCGTTGGACCTGGCGGAAACAAAGTAGGGGGGGATCAATGTCCTCGTGCCGATCTGCCATCTCTGGTATCACTCTTCTCAGATCTGGAGTGACAGGCTGTCCGGAATAGTCCGCGAACATCTTGCATTCACTGCTCATCTCCTCAGCTTCACAATTTTCATCTCAGTGGGTAAGTGGGGATCGGGTAGAATTATTTTTCCTTGACCCACGGGAGGGCAAAACGTTAGCGAACGCTTTGCCGCTAAGAGTGGGGTTGGTTTTTAGTTGTGAGGTTTCTTCTGATGGGTGTGCTGGTTCTGGCGGGCAGCCACATAGGGCTGCTCCTACTTTTTTTACTCGAGGGTGTATCTCATTTAATGGGCTGTTACCTGGCTATCGGGTTTGTCCGATGCGAGTGTGGACTATTTTCTGCAGGGGCGCGGGGCAGTCAAGGGGGATGCGTGAATTGTTTTTGGGAACGTCAATTGAACGCAGTGCGAAGTTTTACGAAGTTCCTGGGTACGCTCACGATGCGTCTGCGAAAGCCATCGATAGCGGGGGTGTGTCTGAGCAGCGGTTTTGAGAATCGGTCTGAAACCAGTGGGTTTGATAGTGTGCTTGTGGCACTGCTGCGGGATGTTTCAGTGAATCTGTTAGTGTCTCTCGTGCGCGCGACGTTATCTCCGCATCAGCATGGGGAACGGCAGGTCGAAGTCAAGTTCATTTTATTCAATGTTGCTGGGGACGGTGATGGGATCAACAGGTGGAGGTAGGGTGTGATTTCTTTTCACTGTTGGTCAAGCCAACAGTGCCACCGAATGTGGGAGGCGTTTTATTTCGAGTGCGCATGCAAACAGGGAGAACGGCGGGCGCTCTCCCTGTTTGGGAAAAATGGATTGTCAGATCATGTGATCAGGTTTACTTCTGATGGTGATTTTTGAAATGCTCTTTGAGCAGATCACGACCGAAGTCGCCGTCGAATTCGCGCCAGACGGCGTGTACATGATTGGCGTCGTTCTGTGTGTTCGCAAACTCGATCAGGAAGACTTTGGATTGAATTCGGTAGTAGTGGAATTCGCCCCGTTTCTGGCCGCCACTCCAGGCAAAGTAGAGATGGTCGCCGTCTCTGAGGTTCCCCAGATAGCGGGTCCCTTTGAGAAGCTCCGGTCGGAAGCGCTGCAGGTAGACATTCACCAGACGCAGCAGTTGTTTCTGCTGTTTGGGATCCAGGTCGGCATATTGAATGCCTTTGTGTTCCACCAGTCCCTTGTCGACGACGGGATCGTCGGTCGTCAGGACTTCTTTGAGTACGCTTTTGGCCAACAGTTTTTTATCCAGTCCGGATGTGTCGATCGTGGCAATCGCCAGCTGATCGGGGTTAAACGATTTGACCAGGTTCAGTGCCAGCTGCTGTTCTTGTTTGAGAACTTCGACCCCCTTCAAGGGGCCTTGTTTCACAGTCGCCGGGTTGGAGCCGAAAAAGGAGGGAGTGACTGAGAATTTCTTGCCGTCTACGATCGTCAGATTGACTGACAGGTGATGTCCTTCGAACCGCCAGCCCCAGGTTCCCTTGGCGTCGGGTTTGCCGAAGATGGAAACATAATATAGTTCTGGATTGCGAACGTCTCTGCCTTCCAGTTCGAACAGGACCTGTTCCAGAGCCCGGATCGACATCATTTCCAGATAGCCCCGGTGTGACAACGCGGTAGAAGGCAGTGTGACGGCAAAGATGCGTTGTTGCGGCGTCATCTTGGTCATCGGCAGACCGTAGCGGACACCTGCGGGTTTGATCGCAAAGTCAGGAATGAAATGCCAGTTCGTCCGTTCTTTATCGTCCAGTTTGAACGTAGCCTGTTTTCGTTGTTCTTCTGTCAGTGAAGCCAGGAAGCGTTTGGCGGCGGCTGCCATTTCACCGCTGGCTTTGGAGATTTGTGCCTGTTGTGCTTTGGTGACTTCGGCGGCACTCAGGGGGCTGTCCGACAGACTGAAACAGAAGCAGGCCACCAGGGCCAGAGCGGTGTAGTGGTAATTGATCTTCAAGGTGCAGGTCCTCATAAAAAGATGAAAAACAGGGTAGGCTTAAGTGATCGCTTTCTCGTGATATTAAAGCGGATCGGAATCTCTTATCTTCATTTGTTGAGCCCATCTTATCAAACGGGATGGAACAGGAATAGTTAACCGGGAGCCTTAGGGGAGCAGGGGGGCTAAATGTTTTCCCTGATGCTTTCCCAGTAACTTATGGGGCAATGTTGGTATTAAAGCGTGTTTTGCCAGACGTTTTCAATGAATTTCAAATCCTTTCCCGATTCTGTTCAATATTTCGATTCCGATCTCGAATAACCGTCCAAGATGCCGAGTGCAATCAAGTCAAGCCAGCACAACGACTTACTTTTATCTAACCAAAATGGAGGGAATCATGAGCAAAAACGGGAACGTTTTGTTTCTTAATTATATCTAATTAAAGTCAGGTGAAGGGAAAGGATTGAATTTTTTCTCCTGTGTTTCTATTGGAATCAACGAAAAATAACTCTTTCAAACATACCGAAAGTGGGAGCTGGCTCAAATGAAAGATCTGCTTACAACCACTTCATCGATCATTGTGATTCTCTTTTGCTGCTGTGTCTTGTTTCTCGGTGATGATGCAGATCAGCACCTGTCAGAACCGGATTCAGAAATGATAACCGCCCGGAACCATAAAAAATTCCTGAAGGCACGCCATCCGCTGGCCAAGACCACTCTGTTTCGTCGCGTGCAATCCGTGAGACTCAAGGATGGAGTATTGATGTTTGTCACTGCCGACCAAAACGGGTTGAAAGAACACTTTTTTATCATACGTGACAAGAATGTCATCTTAGTCAAAAAGGATGCCGGCGATATGCCACCGGATTCGATCAAGTTTGATGCTGATGGGCATGGCGGGATACAGGTGACTATTCCCAACACGTTTGAACTTGATCCATTGCAGGACTTGCTCTCATGCAGGAACTGAGGTTGATTTACAGAACGAGTTACGAAATATCCCACTTTTTGCGAAACCTGTTTCCCGCTCGGCGGTTTAATGTTAAAATGGTTTATCGATAAACATTTAGACTAACAGCGATCAGGGGACACGCGATGAATTTTCAATTGCCAGAATGGGATCGACGGAATTTTTTGAAATGGTCTTCTTTCAGTGTGGCGGCGTTTACCACGCCGGGGCTCATGGCCGAAGAATTAACCCGCACACCTGCGATGACGGAAGGGCCGTTCTATCCGGACAAAATGCCTCTGGATACGGATAATGACCTGCTGGTGATTAATGATTCGATTACACCTGCCGTGGGAGAGATTACCCATTTGACCGGTAAGGTTCTGGACGCAAAAGGGCAACCGCTCAGAAATGCCTTCGTCGAAATCTGGCAGGTTGACAGCAAAGCTTCCTATATTCATACGCGTGGCGAAAACAAAGATGGTCGGGACGGAAACTTTCAAGGCTATGGCCGTTTTCTGACCGATTCCAAAGGACAGTATTACTTCCGCACCATTAAACCGGTTCCCTATCGAGCGGGACGCGGGTTTCGTACGCCGCACATTCATGTCGCCGTCAGTAAAAACGGGAAACGGATTCTGACGACCCAGTTATTGATTAACGGTCATGAACTCAACTCGGAAGACGGCGTCTACCGTCAGATTCGAAACCCGGAACTGCGTAAGTCGATTCTGGTCGATTTCAAACCGCTGCCTGAATCCAAGCTCGGCGAACTGGCTGCGAATTTTGATATTGTCCTGGGAAAAACGGCCGAAGAGAATGAAGATGGGACCATCAAAGGTGGCATCGGAAAATCAGAACTCACGCGCCGTCCTCGTAGGAATTGAGGTCTGTCTCTTCCATTGAACTCCCCAGTTTGAAAGCGGCCCGTGGTTGAACATCAGCCTGTCGGAGACGATAATGAAGTCGTCTCTACGAACGGGTGAATTTGTTTCACGTTCGGTTCAAACCTTTTTTTCAAACTGAATTCGAGTGACTTATGGATATCGCACAACGGATTGAAGAGTATCTGGCCGGGCCAGATGCATTACGCCAGTCGATTGCCGGCATGACGGCTGCGGAAATGGACGCGGCTCCCGTACCCGGGAAATGGTCGACGCGGCAGGTCATCTGTCATATTGCTGATTTCGAACCGGTGTATGCCGATCGGATGAAGTGGATCATCGCGGAAGAAAATCCTCCGCTACCGGGAGGCGATCCCGATCTGTTTGCAGAACGACTGGCATATGATCAACGGGATATCGAAGAGGAGCTGCAGTTGATTACTGCCGTGCGTAAGCATACTGCGCGGATTCTGAAAACACTCAGCCCCGAGCAATTTCAGCGATCGGGGACTCATTCCCGTGATGGAAAACTGACGATCGCTGATTTGCTGGATCGAATTACCAACCATATTCCACATCATATCAAGCTGATTCAGGAAAAACGGGAAGCCTTAAAAGGGTAAATGGTCTTTGATGTTTTGTGGGGACGATGATTGGCGTTGAATGCTCAAGCGATTTACTCTGATAGGGCGAGACATCTTCTCTGTCTTTAGAAGGAATGGTTACCGATGACAAACCTTGGGTTGGAATCCAGTGTAGTCGAATGGGTTATGGAGTATCCCGAAGTTCAGTGCGTGTTGGAATCATTGGGAATTGACCAGTCTTGCCAGGGAAAATCTCTTGAATTTGTGTGTCAGCAAATGGGGCTGGAGCCTCATTTTGTATTAAAACAGCTGCACGAAGTCATCGACGATGATTCAAACGTGAACGAGTGATCCCAGCTTGCTTGAGAACGCTTGAAGAAACTCTTTACCCTTTTGGCGGTATCCCGTACACTCCTCGCTCGGGCATGGAGTTTGGACAGAGGAGTGAGAGTGAGCGATGCAGAGTTTATGTGGGAAAAAAGCACTCATAACGGGTGCTGCCTCGGGGATTGGACGTGAAATTTCGCTGCAGTTAGCAGCGGAAGGCGTCGATCTCTTTCTGCTGGATATCGAAGAAGACGGATTGGCTGATACCGCGGAAACCGCATCGCTTCTGGGATCTCAGGTATTCAGTCAGCGTTGTGATTTATCCGATTCTCAGCAGATCACCAGTGCCGTAAAGATGGTCCTGGATGAGTGGGGTTATATTGACATTCTGGTCAATAATGCCGGTGTCGCGTTTTACGGGCCCACGCATACGATGACTGCCGCTCAATGGGACTGGTTGCTGGCAATCAATTTACTTGCGCCGATTCAGATGACGCGCGAATTGCTCCCTACATTAATCAATCGCCCTGAAGCTCACATTGTGAATGTTTCCAGCATCTGTGGGCTTGTTTCCGGCTCTCGATTCAGTGCCTATCAAGTCAGCAAATTTGGTCTGCTCGGATTTAGTGAAGCACTGCGAGCAGAATACAGTCGGCAGGGACTGGGTGTTTCCACGATCTGTCCCGGCCCCGTCACGACGCGATTATTCGAAACGGCTCCCTGTGGACGCGCTGATAAAACAACACCCGTGCCTCCACGGTGGCTCTGCAGTACACCCGAAGTCGTCGCACAAAAAACCATCAAAGCCATCTACCAGGATAAAGGGTTGTGTCTGGTTGGGTGGTTCGCCTATTTGCTGTATTACCTGAAACGATTGGCCCCCTGGTCACTCGACCTGGCCCATCGATTCGGACGTCATAAAAGAATGAAAAAGAAAGTAGAGCAGCTGAAGCAGGGCCCCGTGCTGCAGACGGCAGAAAAGTGTGCCTCAGAATCGCATTCGAATGCCGCCTAGTATCGCAGGATGGTTACGGTTTGCTTGCTAGCTCAAAATCATGAACGTGATCACCGTCTTGTGTGATGATCACTTTCAGAATGCTCTTGCGGTTATACTTCTCCGGAATGATGTTCTTAAACTCCTCTTCCAATGTTTCGCCAACGCTGCTCTTAATTTTCTTGCCTGTCGATTGACTGGAATCAATCTCGACCCGGTATTCCCCTGCCAGCGCGCCGCCGCTGGAATCAATCAGATACGTTCCGTCTGTAATGGTAGTTCCTACCGAGGTCCCCGGCCCTTCCGGGATTAATGTGATCGCCCCAGAGGGAAGCGGCTCTCCCTCCAATGTGACTGAGCCTTTAATTTCCAGTCCCTGAACGCGATCAGCTGATCCACAACCAGTAGACAAGATCAAGAAGAAAGAGAGAGAGAGGTAAATCAGATTGCGGGGCAGCATGAGACAGGTCCTTTTCAGAAATACGAAATGGAATCGAGCCGGCATATCATCCGGTTCGTTTAGTATTCACCGATTACTTCGCCACCAGCCATACTGCTCAGGCTTTGCCAGGTTGTCAGGTCGATATTATTTGAGACAAATCGAACCGAGCCATCACACAACAGGGCATGCACGCCACCGGTGTGCATGCTTCGCGCAGCAACACTACGGTTACCTGGGGTACCTTCCATAATACATGGTAATCGGCCTGCCTCGTTCACGCAGCGGGTAACGAGATCGGGAGACGTGGAGTTAGGCCCGACACGCGTCATCAATGGATACGCGTCTGGCTCATCGTTCCAGATCCAGGCCCGCAGGTCCCAGGCGGTCGTCGCAGGTTTCAGCATTTCCATCATCGCCAGTGTATTACTGGTTCCATCTGTAATATCACGGAACTTGGCACCAAAAATATTGTTGAAGGGAGACGCAGCACCTTGATTTGCGAAAGTATTGCGGCCCCAGTTAAGGCCATAATTTCCACGAATGCTTTCACCGGCCATATAGAATTGGTGAGGAAAAATGGCGTCTCTGTCACTGGGGCATTGCCATGTTGGAATGGGAATGATGCGGGCCGGGTCGTTTGAAGTGAGGTGCCAGCTGTCATTGTGATTATAGAGATTGTAAATGTTAGCCTGATCAATGAACGGTAGCAGGAAGAGGCAGAAGGGGGTTCGCTTCGTACTTGAAGTACCGGGAATATTGACCCGGTATAGCATTCCCGGGGGAAATCGCGTGTGCGCATCATGGTAATTGTGTAACGCCAGGCCCAACTGTTTCAGGTTATTTTTGCAACTGGATCTGCGGGCTGCTTCACGCGCTTGCTGCACCGCGGGTAATAATAGCGCAATCAGAATGGCGATGATCGCAATGACGACCAGTAATTCAATCAGAGTAAATCCGCGTTTTTGAGTCCGTAACATCATTCGAGCGCTCCTCAAGAAAGAAAGAGATTAATTAGTTGAATGGGCAGCAAAGAAAGAAATTTCCATCGAAAGGTCGAGTTGCTGCGATCACCGTTCTTAGAGATAGCTTGACTATTATTATGCATAATATATAATGCATAATGCGTAATGTCAATAAGGCAAGATTTAAATATGGGTCTCTCTGTTACTCTGACATGAATTAAATTCACTTAAGCTGCTATTAAATAATGAGATATAGTCAGTAATTAGAGTTCAGCGGGCGCTAAATAATAGAAATGAAAGACCGAAATGATTCGCATGGGATCTAGGAGAGTGGTGCACTATCTGTGGATATTCGTCTTGAGTGGTTAAGATGATGTATTATGCATAATGTGTGATCAGAGAGGGCCAGAATGAATTTGATCGCCTCTCTTATTTTTCAAGCAACTCTTATCGAGGAGTTTTGGGCAATGAATCCGGCGGCATCTCTCTCAGCGCATCAGTTAAATGTAGGCTCGCTGCGTTTTGATATCTTCAGTCAGATACTGCTCTCTATCTTTACGGGAGAGTACCAGGCGGGAACCCGTTTAAAAGTGCAGCATCTGGCAAAACAATACGGAGTGAGCAGTACGCCGGTCAGAGAAGCCATCGTAGAGTTAACGGGCATTGGAGTCGTCGAATTAATTCCGAATCGTGGAGCCGTCGTTGCCCCGTTTGGGATTCCTGAGATACGAGAAATCTATCACGTTCGTCGAATTCTAGAAGTCGAAGCGGTGCGCTGTGCCTGCGATTGTCCTGATCTCAACGAGATTGAACAACTCCTGAAAGATACAAAAGCACTACAGCAGGAAAACCGTGATGAAAACTGGGGCGTGCGTTGCTCCGATTTAGATAAAAGAACACACATTGCCATTGCGAATGCCGCGGGTAATGCAAGGTTGAAAGCGGAGTTGAATCGCTACGATCGACTGATGCATATCATTCGGGTGTTAGTGAATGACTGGGAACCTTTTCTAGATCAAATTCATTCCGAACATATCGATGTCCTGGAAGAAATCCTTCGACGGGATAAAGATGCTGCAGGCGAGGCCATGGCCCGTCATCTGAAAGCAACCTGTGAACGTGCCATTGAAGGCGTATTTTTGCATGGTGTTACAGAGTCATAAACAGTCTTGAGTTAGTTTAATCTCATAGAGACCAATTCCGGATCTTACGAAAGTGACTACCCAATGCTTAGCTGCATGTTTCTTCAACAGGAATTGCAATTCAATCAAATCGGGAGATGTGTCGCCTGGTTGGGCATCACATTGATCGTTTTTTCCCCAAGTGGATTTGCTGCTGACTCTGTCAGTCCCCCATCGAATGAGTTTGTTCATGCACTGATTAGGAAGTCTTGTATTGACTGTCACAATGATGAGACGACCGAAGGCGGACTCAATTTGAAACGACTCGACTGGCAGCTGGAAGATCCTCAGATACGTCGCCGCTGGATACAGATTCACGATCGCACCGCTGCTGGAGAAATGCCTCCCGAGGCAAGTGACCTCCCGCCCACAGAACGCAAGGCTCTGGTAAATCAGCTGTCAAAGGCAATCCTTGATGCGGACATACAGGAAGTTCGCGAAGCAGGACGTGGACCGATGCGACGACTGACGCGTCATGAATTTGAACAAAACCTGCGCGATCTGCTCAAGCTGCCTTATCTCGATATTAAAGATATGTTGCCGGCAGATCGGGAGCAGCACCATTGTAATAAAGTCGCTGAAGTACTCGATATCTCCCGCATTCAGATGGAGGCGTATCTCAATGCCACAGAAGCCGGATTGCGTCAGGCGGTTGCCTCAGGTTTAAATCCACGGAAACCAGAACACCATCGGCTGCCTGCCACACGCATGTTTCTGACCGCGCAGACATTCGGCGAACGTGAGGCGATGTTTTACGCGAAACATTCACAAATGGTTCCTCTCACCGGCGCTGATCTGGCACGAATCCGTAAAGACAATCAACACGATCCGGAAATGGAACTGGCCATCTTTCGGTCGGCTTCCTGGCCTTATTATGGATATCCGGATGTATTCAAAGCAGTTGAACCAGGCACGTACCGTCTCCGTTTTTCCGCTCGCGCAGTGCGGCAGTTACCCGATTTCAGTCTCAGGCCGGCCCGAAATTCCATTCCCATGAATTTTCGGGCACGCAAACGATCCGGTGCCGATGTTTCAGGTGATGTCCGTGCCACTCGCGACATCCTCGATATTCAACCGCAGGTTGACGAATACGAAACGACCATCAGGCTCAAAAAGAATGAAACTTTCGAGTACAGTCTTTTAGGGCTGCCGGTTCCCCGTGCTATCAATCCACCGAATGCGCCGCTGTATTATGACTTTCCCCCTATGCCCGAGGGAGGACATCCGGGAATCGCGTTTCAATGGCTGGAAGTGACCGGGCCCATTGACTCTGCCAAATGGCCTCCCCCTTCCCATAAACAACTTTTTGACGACCTTCCGATTCGAAAAGCAAGTCAAGGTTCATTGGCTGTCGAGTTGGTATCCACCCATCCCAAACAGGATGCAGTACGGCTCCTCAACCGTTTTATTCATCTCGCGCAGCGCCAACCAACGCCTGCGGATGTCATCAAAATATATGAACGCCTCGTTTTGAGTGAACTCAATCAGGGGGCACCTTTGGCTGAAGCGCTTCTGACAGGCTATAGCGCGTTTCTGTGTTCTGGCCCGTATTTATATCTCCCGGAACCCCAGTCAGATTCTCTCTACAGACAGTATGCCGTCGCTTCTCGGCTGTCGCATTTTCTGGGAAACACGCGTCCCGATTCCGAATTGATGGCGCATGCCGCGAATGGGGAACTGCTGGATCCGGGCATCTTGCAGAAAGAGACCAATCGATTATTACAGTCTGAGGCGAACGAGAACTTCATTACGAATTTCACAGACTACTGGTTGTCGTTAAAAGAGATTCGTCGTGATGAGCCTGATGCGCGACTTTATCCGGAGTACCGCTTTGATGACTATCTGATTGAATCGATGGCAGCGGAAACACGAACGTTTTTTAAAGATATGATTCACAACAATCGACCCGTCACAGCGTTCGTGAATGCAGACTATGCTTTCATCAATGATCGACTTGCACGGCACTACGACCTGGAGCCGGTCAGCGGATCGCGTTTACGGCTCGTTTCTCTGCCGGCCTCAAGTCCGTACGGAGGGTTACTTACACAGGCAGCGATGATGAAAGTCACGGCCAACGGAACTACAACGTCACCTGTTTTACGTGGTGCCTGGATTATGGAACGTATTATGGGAGACCCACCTCCACCGCCGCCGACTTCGGTTCCTGCTGTGGAACCTGATATCCGTGGCGCAACCACCATTCGCGAACAGTTGGCCCGGCATACAAAAGACCCTGTTTGTGCCGCCTGCCATGCACGCTTCGATCCGGTCGGTTTTGCACTGGAGAATTTTGATATTATGGGAGCCAGGCGTCAGCGCTATCGTAGCCTGGGTCGTGGTGAGAAAATAACGGGCATTGATCGTGCCGGGCATGCGTTTGCCTATCATGTTGCCGGGGCCATAGATGCCAGTGGGCAGCTTAGAGACGGTCGGAAATTTCGGGATATTCAGGAACTCAAACAAATTCTTATGGCCGATCCCAGACAGCTTGCTCGAAATTTGATTCATCAGTTCACCGTCTACACGACCGGCGTGCCGGTCCGGTTTTCAGATCGACCTGCCATTGAGGCAATCCTCGATCAATGCAGTGCAAATGGATATCGGACGCGTGATCTTCTGCAGGCGTTGGTGCAAAGCCGGATTTTCCTCGGTAGTGATCCTGGATCTCAGGTGACACAAAATTCCGAATAACGTTTTCGATATCACAGGCATACTTGAAACTCGATGCAGTATTATCAATGACTAGAAGAGAATTATGACTTCAAAAACAAATTGCTCGAAGACTATAAAGTTGATGTCCCGACGCCGCTTCCTGCGTGGCGCAGGTGTTTCGTTGGCACTTCCATTGATGGAGTGTCTGACGCAACAGAGTGACGCCGCTCCAACGGGGAAGTCACAACCCGGACGCATGCTGTTGATCTCGAATAACCTGGGAGTATTACCGAAGCCATTCTTCCCAAAGACAACGGGTGCCAATTACCAACTCTCGCCCTACCTGCAGGAGCTTAAGGACTATGCTCAGGATTTTACGGTCTTCAGCGGCTTGTCTCATCCGGCCTGCGAAGGAGGACACTCGACCGAAAACTGTTTCCTCACAGGTGCCAAACATCCTACAAGTAGCGGCTTTCGAAATACTGTTTCACTCGACCAGTATGCCGCAGAGCATCTGGGGCGACAAACCCGTTTCAGTACACTGAATCTTGGAGTGAATATTGATAAAGCCAACCGCAGCCTGTCATGGACCAGGGACGGCGTTCTGTTACCGGCTGAAGACAGCCCGTCGCGTCTCTTTCAAAAAATGTTTCTTCAGGGGAGTGACGCGAAAATTAAACAGCGTCTGCATCAGCTCCAGCGGCGTGGCAGTATTCTGGATGCCGTATCGGAATCGACGCAAAATTTCAGTAAGCATCTGGGACACAACGATCGGGCACGACTCGATCAGTATTTTACATCCATTCGCGAGCTGGAACAGAGACTGGTTGCCGCGGGCGAGTGGGAGCAAAGTCCCAAGCCGAAAACCGATCAGGAACCGCCTCAAGACATCGTGGACCGGGCGTTACTGTTCGAAAAATTCGAGCAGATGCTAACAATGGCAACGCTGGCACTGCAGTCGGATTCCACACGCATTGTTACATTAATGGTTGATGCGTTTGCAACGCCTGTCTTTCAGTTGAAGGGGGATGAGAAAAGTTCTACCGCTTACCACCCGCTCAGCCATCACGGCATGCGTGCGGATCATCTGGCCCAACTCGAAAAAGCGGATCGGCGTCAGATGAAACTGTTAAAACAATTTCTGAAAACATTAGCGAGTGTGCAAGGCGAAACCGGTCGGCTGCTGGACAGTACGATGGTCTTGTATGGCAGCAATATGGGGGATGCTAATACACATGATAACACAAATCTGCCGATTCTATTGGCCGGCGGTGGCTTTCGGCATGGTCAGCATCTGTCTTTCAATCGCGATAACAACGCCCCCCTGTGCAATTTGTATGTGAGCATGTTGCATCAGCTTGGTATCGAGACCGATCAGTTTGGATCAGGTCAAACGACACTGACAGGGCTTAAATCCTGATGTCACTCTGGGTTGCCTGTACTTCCGGTGGTGCTCAAACAGAATCAATTCTGTTTCTGAGTCGAAGAAACTTCTTCCGGAGCGACATCGACTGAAACGTTCATGCGATGTTCGCCACCCCCGACAATCGTTCCCTGGATTGGACAGACATCATAATAATCTCGCCCCCAGGCGACGGTAACATGGTCGGTTGAGGCGGGTACATTATTCGTCGGGTCGAGATCAATCCAGCCTGCTTTTTCACCACAGTATACCGAGAGCCACGCGTGTGACGCATCGGCTCCTACAAGACGCGGTTTGCCCGGCGGCGGTTCTGTTCTTAAATAGCCACTCACATAACGAGCTGCCAGACCCAGTGAACGCAGGCAACCAATCTGGAAATGGGCAAAGTCCTGGCAGACACCATGACGCTGTTCAAAAACTTCATTGATTTCGGTATGCACGGTGGTCGCACGCGGATCATATTTGAAGTCTTGATAAATGCGAGCGGTGAGATCAGTCACTGCCGCTAGGATCGGGCGATCCTTCACGAATGAAACCTTCACATAATCCAGTAGGCCGGGGAATAGTTTTACGCCCGCAGAATTGAAAACGAACTGATACGCGTCGAGTGTTTCCGGAGATCGGTCTTTTTCCAGTTGAGTGACGATCGACTCCCACGGGGGTGTTTCATTTTCTGGTACTTTGGGAATGGGGGAAACCACAACATGGCTCGTCGCCGTCACGGTCAGCCCCAAGTGGGGTTGATCGATCGAAAAATAAGAGACATCGTTGCCGAAATAATCTTTGCGATTTGTAATACTGAAAGGGTCCGGGTGAATCAGCAGCTTAAACTCATGGCACTTCTGATGCGGCAATTCACGCGGGGCCAGATGTACCAGGTTATGGCAGACCGGCACCGCTTGAGAGTAGGCATACTTTGTGGTGTGTGTGATTTTATATTTCATTGCGGGCTGATGTCTGAGAGTTGGTGAGAAGGAACAGCATGCACGAGATACCGGTGTGAAATCGCTTCTGAAAGCTTCGGTAGCTGAAACTCCCAGGTTTCAATCAGACGTTCGAGTGGTTCATAATCTCCCAGACTATGTGCTTCCGCTGCCTCCTGGATATCTAACATTCGAACTGAATGCAGCAACGTCATGGCCAGTCTTTGTTCAGCCGTATAACCCGGTTGTTCATGATTGCGTGGCAGCCGTTCCACATGTTTGGAAAGCTGCATGAACTGGAACACCAGAGAACGCGGGTTGGTTTCATCAGTTAATAAAAGATCGAGGACCGCCGCTAATTGCAGATTGGCCAGATAGCGAGAGCGGTAGGTCATCAAGCTGTCAGCGACTTCCAGAACGGTTTCGAAAACTGGTCCCTGTGCTTCGGGCATCGGGATAAAGCAGTTTTTGACGAGGCTGATAATCTGGAATGAACGCTCTACCCGGCGACCCAGTTCGAGAAATCGAAAGGCCTGGGTCCGTGTCATGCTTTCCATGACGATACCGCTAAACGCGGACAATTCGGTAATCAGGTCATCGGTTTTTGTCAAAACATCTGCCAGATTGGTGACGCCGAATCGTTCGGGAAGAAAGCCTTTGTCGATGCGGCGGATGATCCGCCAGGTATCAAGGGAAATCCGGTCTCGTACGATTGAACCCAATCGGAAAAGTTCACCAATCACAGAACGCAGCGACGCGGATTGCGTTTTGTCGAATACGGATGTCGGCAAGACATGCTCTATGGGCGGCATCTGGTTGCGCATTTTATCGATGGCATAACCTGGCTCGATCTGGCCTTGATCGGCCAGACACCGCAGTAATACTGGCAACTCAACATCGCTCGTAGAGCGGGTTTCGCCACTCATTCGGTTGACTGCAGCACGCAATAACCGGGCCAGTGCTTCAGCACGTTCCAGCTGACGTCCTAGCCAAAAAATATTATCCGCAGCACGACTGGGAAGTTCGGAGCCGCTTCGACGTAATTTGATCGTGCGCCCCTGTTCTTTCAGCAGTGTCACATGTTCGACGGGACTGTTTGATAATACCCAGGCGTCTTTACTGCCTTCTCCTTTGCGAATTGAGACTTCCAGTGGATCAAGTGCAGAAGATGTTCTTGCCAGTGCGCCTCGCATGACCGTATAGGAGTCGCCGCTGGCAACCGCATAGGCACGCAGCGCCAGGTGTGCAGGCTGAATTTTTCCGCGCCAGACCGGCACGCTGGATCGCATCACTTTTTCCTGTGCAGCGTATTGTTTGGGATTGGCCTTGATCAATTCCGTCAGTTTTTTCGGTGACATCGCATTCAATGATTCAAGTGAAGGAGTGTCTTTGCCACGAATACGAAATGCAGGTTGAATTATCAGTTTCTCAAGATTTTTGAGTACATAACTCAACTGATCCGGCAGACCGCACCACCACGAGGCCACGCCAGGCATCAGTAATTCTTTTTTCAAAAGTGATTGTGATAAGCGTGGCATAAAGGCCATGAATGCTGCAGATTCAAGTAAGCCGCTTCCCAATGCGTTCGCGATTCCCACTTGTCCCGATCGGGCTGCCTGGGTGAGTCCGGCGACTCCCAGGTTGGAAGACGCGTCCAGTTCCAGCGCGTCGCAATCACTGCTGTTTTGTCGTCTGAAGATGACGTCTACCGGAATCAGACCACCGAGGGTTTTGAGCATCACTTGTTTTTTGCGGACAGCGAGGTCTCCACCTTCAACGAGTGTGTAACCCAGATAGCGTGCCAGATAAGCATCTTCAAAGTAATTTGGACTCGTTGGACCGTGACTCAGCAGCACGACCCGCGGGTTTTCCTGTCTCTGGGGCGCCAGGCTACGTAGAGTTTCCTGCGCTGCGATAAAAAATGGCGCCAGTCGTTCAACATGATATTGTTGAAATAGATCCGGAAACATACGCGAAGTCAAAATGCGATTTTCTAAAGCGAAGCCGATTCCGGATGCTGCTTCCGTTCGATCCGCCAGAACCCACCATTCCCCGTTAGGAGAACGTGCCAGATCTGCTGCATAAAAATGGAGAAAGCGATCGTCTGGCAGTTCTTCTCGCTGATAGGCACGCAGAAATCCGGGATGAGAGAAAACTAATTCCGGCGGTAAGATCCCCTCCTTCAATAAGGTTTGTTTCCCATACAGGTCTTTCAGAACCAGATTCAGTAACCGGGCACGTTGTTCAATCGCCGTTGAAACGGAATTCCACTCTTCAGTTGAGATCAAAAAGGGGATCGCATCCAGTTCCCACGGGCGTGGTTTATCTTCCGGAGTGACATAGCCACTATAGGCAAAATCATTGGCTTGCACTGTGTTTTGTGCCTGCTGCCAGCGATGTTCGAATTCTTCCCGGCCGATTTGCACGACGGCGTCTAGAAATAACTTCGAATGGGGACGCGGCTGAGTGGCATCCATCATGAATTCATCAAAGACACCTCCGGGAGGAGAGTAGCCTTGAAAGATATTATTCACGGATAGCGGAGGTGTCGACACGTTCACTCTTGTTCCTAAAGAAAAGTATGTAAATCAACCGACGGATTTACCACATCTGGTTTGATGAGTAAAGCAGTGCAGGTAGAAAATAAGGCAACCCGGAGGCTGTTATCGCTGAAGACCGGATTGCCGTTATTTTATACGATGCCTCGGTTCCGGCGAAGGTCAAGTGTCATCGGAAACAGAGGGTTTTTCTCATCTGCAGGGATTGATTTCGTGCCTCCCGTGTGTCCCATCTTGAAAAAGCGGGCTGCACGGCGACCTTCTGCTTCATAAGCGTTCACAGGAAATGTTCCGGGATTGAGTCCGCCCGGATGGCCGACATGGTAAGTACAGCCTCCGACTGAGCGGTTCACCCAGGTGTCCAGTATATCAAAGACCAGTGGTTCGTCGACCGGAATAGTAGGGTGCAGACAACTGGGGGGCTGCCAGGCACGATACCGCACCCCGGCGACAAATTCCCCTTCTGTGCCTGTGGAATGCAGCGGGATTTTTCGACCGTTACATAACAGGATATGACGTCCGTTCGACATCCCGCGCACTTTTACCTGTAAACGTTGAACCGAAGAATCAACAAAGCGTGCCGTCGCACCTCCTGCGGGTTCTTCTCCCAAGACGTACCAGGGTTCGATGGCAGTTCTCAGTTCCACATGAATCCCGCGATTTTGGACTTCTCCAATGAACGGAAATCGAAATTCATAGTGAGGTTCAAACCAGTTGGCTTCCAGTGGAAAACCTTCCTCAAACAATTCTTCGATGACGTCTTCAAAATCCTGGTGGATAAAGTGCGGCAATAACCAGCGATCATGAATCGAAGTATTCCAATCGACCAGATCCGGTGTATACGGTTTTTTCCAGAAGCGGGCGACCAGTGCGCGAAGCAGCAGTTGCTGCGTCAAACTCATCTGCCAGTGCGGTGGCATCTCGAATCCGCGAAATTCCACCAGCCCCAATCGGCCCGTAGCACTGTCCGGAGAATACAGCTTATCAATACAGAATTCTGCACGGTGCGTATTGCCCGTCAGGTCAACCAGCAGATGCCGGAATACACGATCCACCAGCCAGGGGGGGCATTCGCCATTTTCAGGAATCTGTTCAAACGCAATCTGCAACTCGTATGTCGCATCGCGTCGGCCTTCATCAACGCGTGGCGCCTGACTGGTCGGTCCAATAAACCGTCCAGAAAAGAAATACGAGAGTGAAGGGTGGTTATGCCAGTAGGCAATCAGACTTCGCAGCAGGTCCGGGCGTCGTAAGAAAGGACTGTCGGTCGGTGTGTGAGAGCCCAACACAATATGATTTCCACCACCGGTGCCCGTGTGGGTGCCGTCCAGATCAAATTGTTCGGTTCCCAGACGCGTATGTCGTGCGTCTTCGTAGACCCCGGCTGTGATTTCAACCAGTTCCTGCCAGTTATGAGCCGGTTGCACGTTGACTTCAATCACACCCGGATCGGGGGTGACTTTGATGTGTTTGAGTCGGTAATCGGTCGGCGGAAGGTAGCCTTCCAGAATGACGGGAATATCCAGTTCTTCTGCGGTTAACTCGATCTCTGTGACCAGTTCGAGATAACTTTCGAGTCGATCTACAGGAGGCATGAAAATATGCAGGTTGCCTTCTCGCGGTTCAAAGCAGATTGCGGTGCGAATGATCCCGGAATCATCGGAGGGAGGCTCTGTTTCAGTTTGCTCTTCCTCAAGCGGTTTCTCAAGAACAGCCCCAGAGCCGACTCGCTGGAGAACCTGATGTTGCACACGACCGTTTGTCTTTTGTGCGGGACGTTGAAAGGCGGTGTGCTGACGTAATCTCTCATAATCCGGCAGCGCTTCCGTTTCTTCAAAGGGAACTACCGGCACGGGAGAATAGTCATTGGAAGTGGGAGCGGGGAGAGAATCCAGTGGCAGTCGAAGTCCCATGGGAGAGTCACCGGGAATCAAAAACAGATTCTCAGATCGAACCGGCCAATGGCCCGTTTTCCACCGCGGCTTGGCATTCCACCATTGATGCATTAACGGAAGCAGAGAACCGACGGGGGCATCCAGTCCCTGCTCAAAGACACGTGCCAGGCGAATTCGTTCTTCTTCGTCTTCAAGATCAGAATTCAAAACGTCGGCATTCACGGCCAGGCGTCGTTCTTTCCATAAATAGTACATCGCATCTTCGTAAGCGAGTGTCGCATTTTCAGGATTGAGGCTCAGTCGCTTCGCAAACTGTTTTGCAAAAAGTTGCGCATGTTTGATCTTGATACCATTGTCCTGGTCTGGGTCGGCCAGCAGTCGCACATTTTTCCAGATTGGTTGCCCGTCTGTTCTCCACATGCATGTCATGGCCCAACGCGGCAATGATTCACCGGGATACCATTTTCCCTGTCCATAATGAATCAGGCCGTCCGGAGCAAACCGTTGTCGCAGGAGTTCAATCAGATTTCCCGATAGACGTCGTTTGGTCGGACCAACGGCGGCGGTTTTCCACTCATCGCCTTCCATGTCATCGATGGAAACGAACGTCGGTTCTCCCCCCATTGTTAAACGGACATCATTGTTTTCTAACTGCTCATCCACCAGATGACCAACCGATTCAATCCGCTGCCACTCTTCTTCTGTATAGGGTTTCGTAATCCGGGCGTCTTCATGAACCCGGGTCACTGACATTTCATGTCGGAATTCGACTTCGCATTCCCCGACACTTCCGCTGATGGGGGCCGCATTAGAGGGTTCTGGGGTACAGGCCAGGGGGATATGTCCTTCACCAGCAAGTAAACCGGATGTCGGGTCGAGGCCGATCCAGCCGGCACCAGGAAGAAACACTTCAGTCCAGGCGTGTAAATCGGTAAAGTCTTCCGCGGCACCTGAGGGGCCATCGAGTGACTCGACGTCGGGTTTGAGCTGAATCAGGTATCCGGAAACGAATCGGGAAGCGAGTCCCAGATGTCGCAAGAGTTGTACCAGCAGCCAGGCACTGTCGCGGCACGAACCGCTGGCCAGTTTTAATGTTTCTTCTGGTGACTGGACTCCGTGTTCCATGCGAATCACATAGCGGATCATTTCCTGTAAACGTTGATTCAGACCAACCAGAAAATCAATGGTTTTGATCTCGGAGCGGTCGATTGAATCGATCAGGGCTTTGAACTCCGGGCCTGGTTCGATCTTGGCCAGAAATGGCTGTAAGTCTTTCGCCAGATTCGGTTCGTATTGAAACGGATATTCCATCGCTTCCGGCTCGAGGAAGAAGTCAAATGGATTGACCACGGTCATTTCCGCGACGAGATCAATTTCCACTTGCAGATGGCGTGTTTTTTCGGGAAATATCAGCCGGGCCAGATGGTTGCTGTGCGGGTCCTGCAGCCAATTGACAAAATGCTCTTCCGGAGTGACACGCAGCGAATAGCTGCAGATTGGTGTGCGACAGTGTGGCGCAGGACGCAGGCGGACGACTTGTGGAGCCAGTTCCACGCTACGGTCATACTGATAAATTGATTTATGATTTAAGGCAATGCGGATCATGTTGTATCATCATTCAGATTAAAAAAATAAAATGTGTCGCCGATGGTATTGAATCCATTAACTTGTCTGGGTCTGGCTGGCAGTCTGACGAGTTTGTGTCTGGGTCTGAGGAGACTGCTTTGATGTGAAAAAGTCATCTTGAATGGCTTCCCCAACGAGATTCAACTGCTTCTGAAAACCGTCGATATATTGGTGTAGCCCTTGCTGGATGATATTTTCGACGCTGGTGTAATCCATATTCGAGCATAATAGCCCGATGCGTTGTTCGGTCAGATTGCTAAACGTCCCTGCCGTACTTCCCGTGATACTTCTTAATGACTGCTGTGCTTTTGCCAGGCAAAAGTGCATCGACCGGGGAAATCGACTGTCGAGGATTAAGAAGTCGGCGACGTGGTCAGGCAGAATCTTACCATATTGGCGTCGGTACATGGCCAGGGCACTGGCTGATTGCAATAGTGCTGACCAGCGGACAACATCAAGTGCGGAACCCACATCGTGTGCGTCAGGGAGTAAAATGTAGTATTGTACGTCGACGATACGCGATGTTTTATCGGCTCGTTCGATCATTCGTCCAACGCGTGAAAAATGCCACGCTTCACCATGAGACATGGTGGCGTCAGTTGCACCAACCAGCATATGACTAGCCAGTCGCACACGTTCACAAAATTCTTGTGGTTGGTCCAGTGTCGCATCGAGACTGGCTGCTGAGCGGACCATGAAAAAGAATTGATTCAACTGTTCCCAGACCACCGAAGGAATAATTTCACGGATGGTGCGGGCATTTTCTCGTGCAAATGAGGCGCAGGAAAGAATGGAATTCGGATTTTTTTCGTCAAACAAAAGGAATTTTAAGACATTCTCGCGGGTGAAAGACTCATATCGTTCTTCATAGATGGCTTGATCACCGGTTGTAAAGATCAATGGTGCCCACTGATTGCCGAGTGTGTCAGTCTCTCCCAGCGTCAGATTATAGTTGACGTCGATAAAGCGTGCGACGTTCTCGGCGCGCTCAACGTAGCGACTCAACCAGTAAACAGAACTCGCGACTCGACTAAGCATTCTTATCCTCCCAGGCTGCTCGTGAAATGTGCGGCTCAGGGATCGAGTTACCGTTTCGCAGGATCCACGTATCTTTACTGCCACCGCCTTGCGATGAGTTGACAACCATGGACCCCTCTTTTAAAGCAACTCGTGTCAGTCCGCCCGGCATCACATAAATGTCTTTTCCACAGAGGACGAACGGACGCAGATCAACATGTCGTGGCTTGAGTTCATCTTCAACCAGTGTGGGGACCGTCGAGAGGTTCAGCATCGGCTGGGCAATCCACTCTCGCGGATTCGCGCGGATCGCATCGGCACACTTATCCCGTTCTGCTTGAGAGGACTGAGGGCCCATTAAAATTCCATAACCCCCCGATTCATTCGTTGGTTTTACAACGAGCTTGTCCAGATTTCCAAGCACATGATTCCGTTGCTTTTCATCAGAACACAGATGGGTCGGAACGTTGGGCAGAATGATTTCTTCGCCGAGGTAATATTTGATGATGTCTGGTACATAGGCGTAAACTGCTTTATCATCAGCGACTCCCGTACCAGGGGCATTCGCTAAAGTTACACGTCCTGCCCGGCATACATCCATTAAATGATCCACGCCCAAAGCAGAATCGGGGCGAAAACATTTGGGGTCAATAAAGTCGTCATCGATCCGACGATAGATGACATCGACGCGTCGCAAGCCCCGTGTGGTTTTCATATGGACGTAGCCGTTTTCGACGACCAGGTCAGAACCTTGAACCAGTTCAACCCCCATTTGCTGAGCAAGAAACGTGTGCTCAAAATAAGCCGAATTGTAGATGCCTGGTGTGAGCACGACCGCGGTCGGATCAGTCACTCCTTCCGGTGCGCAGTCCAGTAGTGTTTTCAGGAGTTGTTCAGGATAATCTTCGATCGGTGCGACAGACATGCCTTGAAAGACGTGTGAAAATGTTCGTTTCATCAACTCGCGATTTTCAAGGACGTATGAGACGCCAGAAGGACAACGCAGGTTATCTTCCAGAACGTAGATCTGGCCATCACGATCGCGGATCAGGTCCACTCCGGTGATATGGCACCAGACTCCCTGCGGGGGGTGATATCCTTTGCATTGAGAACGCAATGTTTTGGAAGAAAGGATCAGTTCTTCCGGGATTTTGCCATCTTTTATTATTTTGCAGTCATTGTAGAGATCATCAACAAACAGGTTCAGAGCGTGAATTCGCTGGCGCAGTCCGCTTTCGACCATTTTCCATTCATGTGCGTCAATGATCCGCGGCAAGAGGTCGAAGGGCCAGACTTTTTCGGTTCCCGCCTCATGGCCGTAAACATTGAAGGTGATTCCCATGTTTTGCAGGCTGAGGTCGGCTGTTTTTTGCCGTTGCTGCAAACTACCCTCGGAGAGCGTTTGCAGTCGCTCGACAAACTTTTCCCCACTTGGTCTTGGATGACCGTCGGGGGCGAACATCTCATCAAAACTTTCGCCAGACTGATAGGGGGCTAGCCTCATTTAATTTGATTCCTCAACGAGCGTTTTGGGCGGAATTACTGCAATTGTACTATATGAAATAGAATTAAAGCAGATTGCGTGCCGTTGCTGGTTCTTCTTCGCTGTTTACAAGAATCAGTGACGAATTCTCTTGATTTAGCGAATTTCTCAAGGTCCCTTCGCGCAAAGTGCCAGCATCTCACCTAAAAGCGTGCCTGATATTTAGGCAAAAACCGTCTTTTAGGAGACTTATCGAATAAGTCAGCTGTGCGCTCATTTCTGACATTAAAAAGGGGACTCGAAGTTCGACAACCAATTTCGTACGTAACTCTAAAGGTTAACAGTTCTTCAGGCATCGCGTATAGAGCGGAAGGCGAAATTTGAGAATCGGAGGGAAATTAGAGGCTTTCCCATCAAATCAATTTTAAATTAGCAAGTCATTTGTGATGGACCTTAATTCGGAATTTCTTTCAGATCGAACGTAAATTCATTCGTACCCGATCCCACTTCGACCTTGAGGGGACTGGTGGCGATTTTTTGTGCCAGCTTGGGAATGGCGAGGGACGGCTTTGGTTTGGGGGCCGTTTCAATTCCGGGAATCACTGGTTCTTCAGGAGGGGGATTGATGGTCACTGTATAGGATCCGAGTGCCACCATTGTCATCGTTGTTTTTCCCTCATCGTCGAGCGTGCCACCTCCGCCTTCTCCCGTTTGTTCATTTACGAGATCGACCTGCACGTCAGTCACAGGTTCACTGCCATTTTTAATCAGAATCGTAACATCGCCCCGTGGTTTATCTGAACCGGGCGAATGATCACAGCTGTTGAGACCGACAAGGAATAAAACTAACAGGCCAGTCAGAGCGAGTTGTCGACATGCGGAAGGGGAAAACGGAATATATTTCATGATCTTATCCAGCAGCATTGTTTGATAGAAGTTAAATCGCCATCTCCCCTGATCCAGGGGCAGGGGAGTTCAGGCAGATAGAATAAGAGGGAGATTAATACTCTCCAATCACTTTACCATCATCGCGCACACATAATTGTCTGAGCGTATCCATGTCAATGTTTTCAGAAATAAATCGAACGGAACCGTCGGTTAAGACAGCATGTACGCCCCCGACATGATGCGAGTTAATGATGGTGTTGGCTGAATAACGACTGTTTCCCGGTGAGGGGGCGGTCGATTTCCAATACGCATTCGGAGGATAGCGAACCGTTGTGGTACCAGCGGCATACCAGAAGCCACCTGCACTAAGTGGAAGCGGAGTCCGTGCATTCCAGGAAGTCAGACTCGAATTAGCCCAGCCGTGCCAGGCACCCAGAGCATTCGCACTTTTCTGAGTGCCACTCACTTGTCCTGACTGTTCTGCAAGGATGATGGTATTCGTGGTTCCGTCTGTACAATCGCGAAATCGCTTGCTTTCATAGGGAATCAGCATTCCCGTATTACAGTTACTGGAACTGCTTGCCAGAATATCTCCCGTACAGACATTCGTTCGACCTGCCGGGTCCGGTGTTGCTCCCGAGATACCAACATAGTCAATGATCATACTTTGCAGGCTGGAGTCCGCATTGCTGGCAGAGTAATTAAAATCGGACGTGTTGGTCATGCCATAGGGATTGGAAGGACACTTATAGACGGGGAGACGAACCGAATATAGAACTGTGTTTCCCGGAAATCCTGAATGCGCCCAATAGCCGTTGGCTCTGGTTAACTGGTTATAGACATTTGCCTGATCCAGGTAAGGCAGAACGCCGACGCGCCAGTTGGGGAAAGAGCCGGTTTGTGAACCGATCGGTAAGACGGTGAAATTATCGTTGTAATTGTGCAGTGCCAGACCGAGTTGTTTCATATTGTTTTTACAGGTTGAGCGGCGGGCCGCTTCACGCGCCTGTTGAACTGCTGGCAGTAAGAGTGCAATCAGAATTGCAATGATCGCAATCACGACGAGTAACTCAATT